>NZ_JAPZLF010000005.1:0-357771 GCF_033804645.1 Micromonospora sp. RTGN7
TAGGGGTGGTACAGCCAGCGGAGATCGATCGGCGCGAGAATCACGTTTGCCAGCTCGTCGTCGGCGACAGCTCTCAACAGGATGTCCATCGCGCCAGCTCGCCAGGGGATCGCCTCGGCGTAGAGCTGGGTATAGCTGTGGTACTCGGCGTCCTCGTCGGGATTCTCAAGTAACGTCCGCCAGTGCCATGCCTCTGGCGCGATCTCTGAACGCCTCGGCCACCTTTGGGGCGTGGTTGCCGCGCTCTCTGTCCACTCGCTTGTAATGACGACAATGTCGGCGCTCGGATCGAGTTGCGTTAGCACCGTGTAATGCCGGTGGAGCAGAATCTCGTATTCAGCCTCATCGCCTGCGTAGCGCTTTGATCCTGGAAGGCTGTGGAACCTGATCCATTGGTTTGGATAGTGACTCCGAAGCAGGTGCGCGAACGGCGGAGACTCTGGCCAGCGCTGCTCCCATAGCTCCGTCAGGCGCTGCGCCGTCAGCATCCGGTTCGACGTCATAGGGCTGTTCTACCTCAGGCCGCCTCGGGCAGCGAACTCGGGGACCACGTGGGGACCACACGTGGTGCGCGATGGTGGACGATGCGCGGTCAGGTGCACGGCTTGATCATGGGCATAGCGTGTGTGACGTGCGTGGACGTGTGGCGGATCGTCCTGGGGGTCAAGGGGTCGTCGGTTCGAATCCGGCCGTCCCGACTGGTATTCACCAGCGGATATAGGAGATCGTCTGTGAGCTTGCGGTAACGCTGGCAGTAACGGAGATCGCTTAGCGTGGGCTGTGCCCCCCGATCCCGTTACTGCGGAGGTGCAGCCTCATGGCTGTCTACAACTACCGCCTCGCCAACGGCCAGACCCGCTGGTACTTCATCATCGACCTCCCGCCCGACGCCAACGGGCGCCGCCGCCAGCACAAGCGGCAGGGGTTCCCCAACCAGACCGCTGCCCTGAAGGCGGAGGATCAGGCGCGCGCCGCCTACGGCCGTGCGGACCTCGGCGCCGACGGCAGCGTCGCCGCGGAGTTGGAGAGCTGGCTCAACGAGCGCGAGTTGGACGTCCAGGAGACGACCCTCAGCAACTACCGGGACGTCATCCGCTGTTACCTGGTCCCGGACATCGGCGGGCGGCAGCTCTACGCCCTCGACAAGCGGGTCATCCACGACCTCTACAAGAAGCTCCTGAAGAGTGGCGGCAAGAACGGCGGGCCGCTGTCGCCGACCACCGTCCGCATCGTCCACCGCATCCTGATGAAGGCGATGGGCGACCTCGGGGTCAACGTCGAGGGCGTGCGTCAGCCCCGGCAGGCCGAGCGGGAGACGATGGGACGCAAGGGTGTCTGGACGCCGGCGCAGTCGGCGAAGTTCCTCAAGTACCACGCCGATCACCGGCTGCGTGCCGCGTGGGTGCTGGCGATCGTCGTCGGGACCAGGCGAGGGGAGCTGGCCGGTCTCAAGTGGCCGCGCGTCGAGCTCGACCGCGGCGTGCTGCTGCTGCACTGGCAGCGCACCACAACCAGCAACGGGGTGGTGGAGAAGGCGCCAAAGGGCAAGAGCAAGCGGGCGGTAGCGCTCGGGCCGGCCCTGGTAGCGGAGCTGCGCGCCCACGAGGAGCGCCAGGCCGTGGAGAAGGCCGATGCCGGCGTCCTGTACCACGACGGCGGTTACCTGTTCTGCCGCGAGGACGGGGAATCACGCTGACAGCCGGACGACGCGGGCGCTCCGCACTGTCTCGGTGCCACTCCCACGATCGAACACGTCATCGCTGTTACCGATCGATCGTCCGCTATGATGGACGTCATGGCTGGACGTGCATCTGCGCAGGCGGCGATCGAGACCCGGCAGAACGTGCTCAGGGCAGCCGCCGATCTCGCATCGGTCGAAGGTCTGGACAGTGTGACCATCGGCCGGCTTGCGGACACGGTCGGGATGAGCAAGTCCGGGGTCATCGGGCAGTTCCGCAACAAGGAGACCCTGCAACTGGAGACCGTCGAGCTCGTCTTCGCCGACTTCCGGACCAGGGTCTGGGCTCGTGTGGAGCACTTCCCCGCAGGCCTGCCCCGCCTCCTGGCCGCCTGTGAGGCATGGGTCGAGTACGCAGGCAAGCCCGGCTACCCCGGTGGGTGCCTGTTAACTCAGGTCACCTATGACTACGACGGCCGAACGGGGTCTGTGCACGAGCGACTCGCCGAAGGCCGACAGCTCTGGCGAGACACACTGCGAGCAGACCTCGACAGGGCTGTGCAGTTGGGGGATCTGCCGATAGACACCGATGTCGAAGCGACGATCTTCGCGCTCGATTCGCTCGCAGCATTCGTCACGCCGGCCCGACTGTTGCACGGTGACGGTCGGGCTGCCGATCGCGCGCTAGCAGGCATGCGTCGGATCCTCGGCGTGTCACCAGCGGACTCCTGACTGAGGGCGTCGCTCGGATGCGTGGCCGCCCGGCCCATCGGGCCCCGTAGGTCGGCTGCGGATCCTGGTGGCCCCAGATCGGGTCGGTTCGGACCGTGGCGTCGCGATGAGCGGCGCTTGCGGTGTCGCGACCCCGGGGCCGGGTCGCACGTCATAGACGGCACTGACCTGGGTGGGACTGGGACGACTCGTGACGAGCACGCATGCGTCGCTCTTCGCCCACCATCGGGTGAAGCGCAAAGGCCGCGCGCGGGAAAGGGGGTAGCGAACGACCACGCGTAATTGACACACGAACGATCGTTCGCTTAAATATGACGCATGACCGCTGGCAATGCCCGACGCGCGCTTCTCGTCGCCTCGTCTGCAACCTTCTTGAGCTTCCTTGATTCCACCGTTACGAACTTGGCCGTGCCGCCCGTCGCGGCCGAGTTCAACGTCAGCCTGACCACAGTGGCGTGGATTGCGACGGCGTACGTGATCCCGTTCGCGGCATTTCTCGCTCCGGCTGGCGTGCTCGCGGACGCCGCGGGGCGCTGTCGGCTCTTCATGTGGGGTGTGGCTGTCTTCACCGCCAGCTCGCTGGTCATCGCCCTCGCACCATCCTTTGGCCTGCTGTTGGCGGCACGTGGCCTGCAGGGGGTGGGGGCTGCCGTGATGGTCCCGGCGTCCCTGGCACTGGTGCTCGCCGAGATCCCTGCGGAACGCCGTCGCGCCGCGATCGGCCTTTGGAGCGCCGCCGGCGCTTTGGCCGCGGCGGCCGGGCCGGCCCTTGGCGGGGTCGTCGTTCAAACCCTGGACTGGCGGGTGCTGTTCTGCCTCAACGTTCCGATCGGCCTGTGGGTGTTGATCGCCGCACGTCCAATGCTGGCTAACGAAACCCGGTCCGGAAAGCTGCCCGACCTGCTCGGGGCCCTGTTACTCGCGGTCGGGATCGGTTCGGTCATCTACGCGCTGACCGAGGGCCCGGACCGCGGCTGGACAGCCACCCGGCCGGCGACTGCTCTCGGTGTCGCTGTGATCGCGATTGCGGCGGCGACCCTAAGATCTGCTCGGCACGACCGGCCCGCGCTGCGCCTCGACCTCCTCTGGGGCAGCCCGTTTGCGATGGTGAGCGGCATCTCAGCTGCCTACGGGGCGGGGTTGTTCTCCAGCATGTTCACAGGAGTGCTGTTCCTCGTACAGGGGTGGGGCTACAGCGCACTCGAGGCGGGCCTGGCGATGACGCCGGCAGCGCTGGTCACCGCCGTCGTTGGCATCGGGGTCGGGAGACTGCCGGTCGCCTTCTCGCCGCGATCCATGATCGTCGCAGGTGCACTTCCGCTGGCTGCGTCGACCGCCCTGCTGGCGGCAACGATCTCCGCGACGCCGCAATTTCTGTTGATCTGGCTACCCCTCGGCTGCCTGATGGGCGTCGGTGTCGGTCTCTTGACCGTGGGCATCTCCTCGGCGGGCGCCGTCTCGGCTCCCATGCAGCACTTCGCCGCCGCTACCGGCCTGCTGATGGCCGCGCGTCAGTGCGGCGGTGCGCTCGGCATCGCCGTGGCGGCCGTGCTGTTGGCGGTGGTCATCCCAACGACGCTCGAGCGTCCGTTCGTAATCGTCTACTGGCTCATCACCGGCGTGACTCTGCTGGCCGCGGTCGGCGGCGTCCTGCTCCGCGCCCCGTATTCCATTGCCACGGTCGGGACAGCCTCGGTCTCCGCTGCTCGGACCGGTAACCGATGAGCGCCTTGGAGCAGTATGCCGCCGAAGCCGTCGACCCGTACTGCATCGCCCCCGACACTGCCGCCACTCGGCTGGGCCACCTTCCGTGGCAAAGGTTCGCGGTCCTCGGCGACAGCGTCGCTGCCGGGATCCGGGACCCGCTGGAGGGCTATCGGGACCGCAGCTTCGCCGACCGGCTGACCGAGGCGCTGAGCGCGACGCGTCCCCGGCTCGCCGCTGTCAACGTCGCGGTGCCGTACCTGACGATCGCCGAGATACGTGAGCAGCAACTGGATGACGTGCTTGCCTTTCGTCCTGACGCCGTACTGGCGACCGCAGGGGGCAACGACGCGTTCCGGGAGTACGACTCCGGCCGTCTGCACGCTGAGCTTGCTGACCTGCTTCGACCCGTTGCTGAGGCCGGCGCCACCGTCCTGACCGTGGGGCTCTTCGACCTGGCCCGGTCCGGCCTCATCCCGCCCGAGCATGCTGGGGGCATGGCGCGTCGCTTCGACGAGCTGGACCGCATCACGGCGACACTCACTCGCGACCTGGGGGGCATCCACGTCGACTCCCATCATCACCCGCTCGCGGCCGATCCAGGGATCTTCGCCCAGGATCGCATCCACGCCAATGCGCGCGGTCACGCCGTCGCCTTCGCAGCGATCGTTGACGCCATCGCAGACAGCGATGCGGGGCGCAGCGCCCACGAATGACGCCGGTTCGGCCAACGAGGTGGGCCCGCTACGCGGATCCGCGATGCAGCTTGTTTGGCTCAGCCGCCGTCGAGGGTGACCCCGATCGCGGCGTAGAACGGCCGGTTCGCGACCTGCCTGTCACGGACCTTGACCACGATGGCGTCGATGAACACCGCCGCGTAGATCTCATCGAGGGGCCGATGGGACCAGTCGGTCATCTCCTCGATGACCTTGTCGGTGATCCGGGAGATCGTCTCCTTGCTGACCGAGGCGCCGTAGATCTCGGCGAAGTGCGCCGAGATTTCCCCGGTCGTCAAACCCTTGGCGTACAACGACAACACCACCTCGTCGACCCCGGACAGGCGCCGCTGCCGCTTGCGGACGATCCGCGGGGTGAACGTGCCAGCCCGGTCTCGCGGCACGTCGATCTGCACCGCCCCGTTGGCCTCGGTCAGTACCGTCTTCGAGCGAGTGCCGTTACGAATGTTGCTCGCGCCGGCACCGGCTGGGTCGTGCTTCTCGTAGCCGAGGTGCTCGGTCATCTCCTCGTTCAACGCGGTCTCCAGAACCGTGGGTTTAGCGGTATCGCCAGGTTGGCGTGGTTTCGGTGGTGAGGCGTTTGGCAAGGTTGTCGATCATGGCGATGGTGATCATGCTGGCGGAGTTGTCGGGTCGGGCTTCGTAGTCGCGGACGAGTCGGCGGTGGTGCATGAGCCAGCCGAGGGTGCGTTCGACGACCCATCGGCGTTGACCACGGGCCGATGGCAGGCGACACGGCGAGCAGCTCAGCGCCAGTCACCGACCTAGGCAGACAGCCGTCTTGATCTTTGTAAGGCAGGGGCCGGCTCCGCGGCTTGCCCTTCCGCGCTTGCGGCCTCGCCCTGCGGGCGGCCTCCGGCCGTTTCGCCGTTCTGGGGACCAAGATCAGTCAAGTTGTCGGCGACTGGCGCTTCTTGACCGCTGGTCAAGTCTCAAGCGTCCAGCCGGAATGCTTGCCGAGTCGTTCGCTGTCTGCATCAAGGGGCCGCGCCAGCGCGGCCCGCCCGCCGCACTCGGCCTGCTGGCGGCCTCCGGCCAGCATCGGCTGGGCCGGCCGGCATGCCCAGGTGTAAGAGCTAGAAGTTCGGTCTCTGCACCAGGCACCGCCGGCCTGAGGGATCGCCTGCGGTTCTCATTGACCAAGGAAGCGCGCCATGGCGTCGCGCAGCTGGCGGTTCGGGTCACGCGGTCTGAGGTCAGGGTCGGAGAATGGGGGGCTGGCAACGAGTTCAGCCAGAGTCGACGCCAGGCGCTTCCGTTCGGCTCCAAGAGTCGACCACGCCGAGTCCGGTAGCCGCAGCACGTTGCGGAGCAGGTCGCCCGGATAGTAGTCGCCCTCGGCCAAGGGATCTCGGAGTAAGACTCGTACCGCAAGAGGCAGCAAGGCCGACACCCCGATTTGCTGACCGAGCATGATGCGCAGGTCTTCGACCGTGAATTCTGCTACCGGCTTGCGTCGTAGCTCGGTGCAGCGTCGGACGAGGGTGGTGTCGTCCGGGCCGGGGTCCGGCCATACGTCCCGATCAAGCTGCTCGATGGTCGTCACGGCGGTCAGGGTAGTCAGCCCTGTGACCCTGAGGGCGCCCTTGAGGCCGGCGGGAGGGTGCCGAGACGATCGCGAGGGTGGTCAGTGTCGCCGAGGGCAGGGCGATCGGCTGCCACGCCGCTTCGCGGCTTGCCATCGGGTAACGAGTCCAAGGCGCGCGGAGAGCCGGCGACACGCCAAGCCGCCCCGGCCCAAAGGCCGTGGGCGGTAAGCCGCACGCCGCCGGACAACCGCGGACCCGTCGGCGCCGTGCCAGCGATGTGCTGGTAGCCGGTGTCTCGGACGGGCAGCAAAGGTCAGGATCGGGCACCACGACACCACCGCTGGCCAGGCGTTCCGGACAGATCGCGACAACTAAAAACGATCTTCTGACCTGACGGTGCGCGGCATGGGTGTGGCCAGGTGACGGGGTCATGTTTGAGAGGTAGCAATGAATGCCTCGATCCGGTCCAGGTCCTCGGGTTGCAAGCCACGGTTTGACTTGGGCGTGATCAGAAGTGCTCGCCCACTGGCAGTCAACCCATCACGTAGGGGGCCTGGCGGGGGCAGTGCCTCGTCATCGGTCCAGACAAGTCTGCGGCCTTCGGCGAGCACCGCGCGCGCCGCAGCAAGCTTAAGCGGCCAACAAGCAGGACCCCTTGGCATCGGCTCAGCCGTGATCGCCCGAACCAGCGGGGGTAGGCGCCACAGGTACTCAAGCCGGTGCGCATCCGGGCACCATGTGGTGCACCAACGGACGGCCACGGCACCGGATTCATGGAGGGGCCGGATCCGGTCGAGCAGGCCTGGCGCCCAACGGACGGCGTATGACACCTGGTCGGTTTCCGACCAGACCTGGCTTCTCCTGGGTGGCCCGCTCCAGCCTGGCCGGTTCGCGTTGATGACTCCGTCCACATCCAGCAACCACACCAGGCGTTCGGAGGGCAGGTCTATCGCTGCGTCGTCCCTACCCAATCCGGCCACGCCCGGACAGTAGAGGAACGGCAGGCAGGGGTCGAACGGCGTGCTCGGCCCCAGTCCGCATCCAATGCACAAGAGGATCGCTCACGGGCTGCCGCCTGAAGGTGTTCGTCTCCAAGTCGTCGAGGTCACGTGGACCGGCAAGCTGCTCTGTCGGCCTGCGGCTGTCCTCGGGCACCCGCAGTGCTTCGTGCAGAGTGCGTGCCGCCGACTACACGGCCTGATCATGGGCATTGCGTGCGTGACGTGCGTGGACGTGTGGCGGATCGTCCGGGGGGGGCAAGGGGTCGTCGGTTCGAATCCGGCCGTCCCGACAGAGTTTCAGCAGGTCAGAGCCTTGATTTACCTACGTGGATCAGGGCTCTTTCGCTGTTCCGTCTCACAATTAATCACGTACGCTCGTGCTGTTTCAATCTGTGGTCCTGGCGTCACCCGAACAGCCCTGTCTCGAGGTGGTCGGCGGCCACTTTGAGGTGGCTGCTGTCGGGGTGGACGTAGACCCGCTTGGCTAGCGTGCCGCCATCCGCGTGGCCGGCCCAGGCTGCGAGCACGACGTCGGGGACGCCGACCCCGGCGAGGTACGTCAGGCAGGCATGCCGGGCGTCGTACGGCCGAACCTTGCGCATCCCCAGTTTCGCCATCAGCTCGTACACCCGGCGGCGCAGCCAGTCGGTGCGCTGCGGTCGGCCGAGTTCGTCGACCAGGACGTAGCCGCTGGCAATGTAGGCGTCGCAGGCCTGGAGGCGCTCCTTCTTCTGCCTGGTGTGGAAGGCCTTCAACGCCTTCATCACCGTGGCCGGCATCGGCAGGCCATGTCTGCCCGCCGCCGACTTGGCCTCCTTCTCCTCAATCTCACCGTCGACGAGTGTCCGAGTGTTGTCGCCGGCCGCGATCGTGCCGGCCTCGAAGTCGATGTCGGACCAGCGCAGCCCGCACACCTCGGCGGGTCGCAGGCCCATCAGCGACAGCAGGCAGACGGCGTACAGGCGTTCGTCCGTGATGCCGGTCAGGAAGGTCTTCACCTCTTCCTGAGTCCACGGCTTGCGGGCGGCCTGTGCTTCGAGGGCGGCCTTGGCTGCGGTCCGGGGGATGGTCACGAACGCCGCGACGTTGCGCACCACGAGCTGGCGGCGTACCGCGACGTTGAGCGCGGTGCGAAGCCGGCCGAGGGTCAGGCGCACTGATCGGACGCCCAGGCCGGTGCCGGGCTTGCCGCCACGTCATCTGAGTCGAACGCGGTCCGAAGCGCGGCATTCCACAGGCTCGGGCTGCCCGGCGCATGCCGATGCCCGCGATCTACCGGCTCCGCTTCACCGAGCTGATCGGCGCACCGACTGCGCGATCACCAGCTGTCCGAGTTCTTGGGTGCAGCGGGTGAGTGCGACGTAGAGGCCGTTCCAGCCGCGTGGTTCGGTGGTGATGCCGTTGGGGTCGACGAGGAGGGTCGCGTCCCATTCGAGGCCCTTGGACTGGGCTGCGGACAGCACCGGCACGTCGTCGTCCAGCACGGCCTGGAGTTCGGCGATGCGGTCGGCCGGGGCGATGACGCCGACCGTGCCGCCGTGCCACCGTTCGCGCAGGTGGCGTACGGCTTCGGCGGCGACGTCGCCGAGTTCGGCGGGCGTGACCGTGCGCACCCAGGGAGAGATGCCGGAGGCACGTACGGCCCGTGGCGGCGCGTTGTGGCTGCAGGCTTGCCGCAGGACGGGTTCGGTGAGCTCCATGACCTCGCGCGGCGTCCGATAGCAGATGGTCAGTTCCGCGGAGGTCCAGCGGTCCCCGAGAACGGCTTGCACCGCCTGGGCCCAGCTGGTGTGCCGGTGCGCCGCCTCCGCCTGGTCGATGTCGCCGACCGCGGTGATGGAGCGGCTGGGACAACGCCGTACGACCATGTGCCACTGCATCTCGGACAGCTCTTGCGCCTCGTCGACGGTGATGTGGCCGTACACCCAGCCACGCTGCCGGCGGGCGTGGTCGGCCACGAACTCGCCCTGTTGTTGCGGGGCGTCGATGTCGCCGAGTAGGTCGGCGACGGCGTCGAGCAGGGGGATGTCGCTCGACGCCCACGGTGCGGGCTCGGCCGCGATGGCGGCGATCTCTTCCACGGACAGCTGCGGGGCGAAACGGGCCAGCAGGTCACCGTCGGTCAGGAGGTCGCTCAGCAGGGTCTCGGCGTCGAGGGTCGGCCACCAGGTCTCGACGAACCGGGCGATGGCCACGTTCTCCGAGATGCGCTGGCGAAGGTCCTCGACTTCTTGCTCGGAGAGCAGTCCGTCGACGTCGCTGCCGGCGGGGGCCCCGGGGTCGTAATGCATGCTCCGGTCGACGCGGGCGAGGATGTCCTCGAAGCCCTCCTCCATCTCGTTCATCAGCGCCTCGCGCTGATCTATGACGGCTTCGGCCAGGATGTGGTGCAGCTGCTCGGCGAACGCCCTGCGGGCCTGGTGGTACGGCCGTCCTCGCACCGCGGCGAGCGCCTGTGACACCGTCGCGGCGGGGATGACGTAGAACTCGCCCTCCCAGCGCAGCTTGAGGTCTCGGAGCCGGGGGAGCAGCGACGTGACGTAGTTGTCGAGTGCCGGTTGCCAGAGGGCGCGGCCCTTGATCTCGGCGAGCGTCCGGCTCTCGTCGCGGCCCACGCTGATCCCGGGCAGCAGGGTGTCGCAGGTCGCCGCGACGACCGCGGTCTCGCCGAGCGCGGGCAGCACCTGGCCGATGTAATCGAGGAACCGCGGGGAGGGGCCGAGGACCAGGACCGCCTGCTCGGCCATCGTCTGGTGGGCGAAGAGCAGGTAGGCGACGCGGTGCAGGGCCACCACGGTCTTGCCGGTGCCGGGACCGCCCTGAACGATCAGCGGGCCGGTCGCCTCGGCCCGGATGATGTCGTCCTGTTCGCGTTGCAGCGTGGAGATCGCCGTGGACATGCGGCCGGTGCGCCGCTGGTCCAGGGCGGCCAGGAGGGCACCTTCGCCGACGAGATCCGTCGTGATGGTCCCGTCGAGCGGCTCGTCGTCCACGCCGACGACGGCCGATCCCGTTGTGCGGATGTGCCGGCGCCGGGCCAGACCTTGGGGGTCGACGGCGGTCGCGGTGTAGAACGGCCGGGCCGCGGGAGCGCGCCAGTCCACCAGCAGCGGCTCGCCGTCCTCGTCGTCGTCGCGGAGACCGACCCGGCCGATGTGCCGTACGGTGCCGTCGAGGCCGTCGAGACGGCCGAAGACCAGCCCTTCGGTTGCCCGGCGCAGCTCCTCGTACTGCTGGCGGAGCATGCGCAGCCGCGCCCGCTCCAACGCGTCCAGGGCTTCCGCCGAGAGCTCGGCCTGCAGATGGTCGGCGAGCGTGTCGCGCCGGGCCGTGGCCTGGTCGAGAAACTCCTGTTCCTCGGCAATCGCGGCGGCGGCCGTGCCGTTGTCCAGAGCAGGTTTCCGACGCATTCGCGAATCCTTGTATCGGTATCGGGTCATAGGTGTTCCGGTGGCCAGCATAGGGGCGGTTTTTCCTGGTCGCCCGGTGGCGCTTTCTGCGGAGACAAGAGTCTCATCGCCTTGCGGTCCGGGCTCGATTGTGGCCTCGCGCAATGGTGATTCACTTCCCAGCCGTACGGCGGGTGCACCGAACGGCTACCCCGATCGAGCGGCCGTTGTAGCCACTCGAACGATCTATCGATCAGGTCAATGATCTGCCGAAGATTGAGTAGTTGAATACCTATTGCCGGCGACAGCAAAGGAAGGTCCGATGAGCGTGCCCGAACACTGGTGGAGTGCGAGTAAGAGTTACGTCTCGGAGATCCTCTCCCTGCTCGCGGCCGCGCCGGATCGAGACGCCGTTCATTGGCGGGGCCGGGCCTTCTCCGGCGGCGACCTGATCCGGTCGGTGACCGACGCGTTCGTCGCGCTGCGCGATCGCGGGGTGGGCAAGGGCGATGTGGTGGCGATTCTCGTCGCCTCCAACAGCCCCGAGATGCTCACCGCGCGGTACGCGACGCAACTGCTCGGCGGCGCCGTGTGCTATCTGCGAACGACCAACCCCGGGACCAGGGCGACGCTCCTTCCACTGGACCACCAGATCCAGATCCTGCATGACACCGAAGCCGTGACCATCTACGCCGATGCCGAAGGTTCGGAGCGGGCGACGGAGCTCGCCGAGGCCAGCGGCATCCCGGTGACGCGACCTGGTCCGGAGGCCGGCCGGGTCGACACCGCGGACGTCGTGTCCTGGGATCCGGACGCGCTGGCGTTCATCGGCTACACGAGCGGCAGCACGGGACGGCCCAAGGGCATCCGGTTGGCGGGCCACGCGTGGGAAGCCACCGTACGGGCCTGGATGGACCTCGGCTCCGAGGCCGGCTGTGCGTCGATCCTGATCTCGACCCCGCTGAGTCACGGCGTCGCCCCGATGGCGGACGCGGTGTTCGCCCTAGGCGGGGCGATGTATCTCCACGAGACGTTCGACGCCGGGAAGTTCGTGGACACCGTCTCCGCCGGGCAGGAGATCTCGTGGACGTTCCTGGCGACGAACCACGTGTTCCAGATTCTCGACCACCTGCTCGAGCGCGGAATCGGCGACAGCGACGCCGTGCGAGCCGCGGGCTTGTCCGCGCTGAAGCGGATCGTCTACGGCGGCAGCCCTGCGGCACCCGCCCGCATCGCGCAGGCCTTCCGGCTCTTCGGCCCGGTCATGGCGCAGGGGTATGCCGCGACCGAGTGCGGTCGCATCACGACCCTGACGCCGCCGGAGCATGGCGACCCGGAGCTCGCGGCCACCGTCGGGCGGCCCTTCCCCGAGGTGGACGTCGTCGTCTGCCACTCGGATTCGGGTGCGCGGCTGGCGGTGGGGGAGATCGGTGAGGTTCGCGTCCGCACGCCGCAGACGATGGACGGTTACAACCGCGAACCGGGACTGACCGCGCGCGTTCTCCGGGACGGCTGGTACTACACCGGAGACATCGGCCGTCTCGACGAGCGCGGATATCTGACGCTGCTGGGCCGGGTGGCCGACGTCATCAAGGTCGGCGGCGTCAAGGTTCATCCGATCGTTCTCGAGGCGGAGATCCTCGCCCACCCCGGCGTCCGGCACGCCGCCGTGTACGGCGTGCGGGACGAGGACGGCAGCGACCACATCCACGCCGCCATCGAATGCGATCCGGCCGAGGTGGTCGACGTGGAGAAGATCCGCGCGGGAATCGCCGAGGCGCTGTCCCCGATTCATGTGCCCGAGAAGATGCACGTCCTGAGTGCCCTGCCGATGAACAACAACGGCAAGCCCGACAAGGTGCTGCTGCGATCGCAGTATGCCTAGCCACCGACCCGGCCGCTACGTCGAGAAGGCGATTCGATGAACGTTCACCTGGCATCGTATTTGAATGGGAAAACCGCCGACGATCTTGCGGGGAGCAAGCGCGAGTTCCTCGAGATCGGCCGTCGTTCCGGCGATTACCCCCTGGCCACCGCGCGGCGCGACGGGGTGGATTCGGAAGTCAGCGTCTGGTGCAGCAACGACTATCTGGGTATGGGCCAGAACCTTCAGGTCATCGCGGCCATGCAAGCCGCGATCCATACCCATGGCGTGGGCTCGGGCGGTTCCCGGAACATCGGCGGGACGAACCACTACCACGTCCTTCTCGAAAATGAGCTCGCAGACGTGCACGGCAAGGAAGCCGCTCTCCTGTTCACCTCGGGATACACGGCCAACGAGGGATCCCTCACCGTGCTGGCAGGTACGCCGAAGGACACCCTGGTCTTCTCCGACGCGAAGAACCACGCCTCGATCATCGACGGTCTCCGGCACAGCGGCGCGAAGAAGCACGTCTTCCGGCACAACGACGTCGCCCACCTGGAGGAGCTGATCGCGGCCGCTCCCGCCGACCGCCCGAAGCTCATCGTCGCGGAGACGGTCTATTCCATGTCGGGCAACATCGCGCCGCTCGCCGCGATCGCCGACATCGCGGACAAGTACGGCGCCACGACCTTCATCGACGAGGTTCACGCGGTCGGCATATACGGCCCGCAGGGCGCCGGCATCGCCGCGCGGGAAGGCATCGCCGACCGGTTCACGGTTGTGATGGGCACCCTCGCGAAGGGCTTCGGGACGGTCGGCGGCTACATCGCGGGGCCGGCGGTCCTCGTGGACGCGGTGCGGACCTACTCGCGCTCGTTCGTCTTCACCACCTCGCTGCCGCCGGCGATCGCGGCCGGCTCGCTGGCGTCGGTCCGGCACCTGCGCTCCTCCGACGTCGAGCGGAAGCTTCTCGCCGAGAACGCGCGGCTTCTGCACAGCCTGCTGCTCGCCGCCGACATCCCGTTCCTCTCGACGGACTCGCACATCGTCTCGGCCTTCGTCGGCGACGACGACCTGTGCAAGCGGGCGTCCCGGCTGCTGTTCGAGCGGCACGGGATCTACGTCCAGTCCATCAATTCCCCCAGCGTGCCCGCCGGCGAGGAAATCCTGCGGATCGCTCCGTCCGCCGTGCACGAGCAGAAGGACGTCGAGAACTTCGCCCACGCCCTGCACGGCATCTGGAAGGAACTGAACATCCCGGCCGCGAGCGCCCGGAACCGGCCCGTCCGCACCGCCGCGCAAGACGCATGACCAGGTCAGTTGCCGCGGTGCTGGCCGACGCGGCGGCGCGGCGACCCGACCACCCCGCCGTGATCTTCGAGTCCGGGGAATTCACGTACGGGTGGCTGTGGGACCAGGCCCGTCGCTACGCCTCCGTGCTGCGAGCCAACGGGGTACGGCCGGGGGACCGGGTCGCCATGCTCCTGGCCGACACCCCGCAGTTTCCCGTCGTGTACTTCGGCGTGCTGGCGGCCGGCGCGGTCGCGGTCCCGCTGAGTGCCATGGCGACCGCGTCGGAGGTCGGTCACGTGCTGACCGATGCCGGCGCCCGCTTTCTGGTGTGCGCGGACTCATTGCTGGTTCAGGCCAAAGAGGCGGCGGAGCGGCTCGGCACGGTGCTGCTCAACGTCGGCCCGGAGAACGCGGCGCAGGACGCGGCGCCGATCGACGATTCCGCGATGCCGGAAGCCGACGACGTCGCGGTCGTGTTCTACACCTCCGGCACGACGGGTGAGCCGAAAGGCGTGATGCTGACCCACCGCAACATCCTGTACAACGTCGACCGGATGGTCGACACGCCGTACGCGTTCCGGAGCGACGACGTACTGCTCGGCTGTCTGCCGCTGGCGCACAGCTTCGGCCAGATCTGCGGCATGCTGACCGGCTTCCGCGCCGGCATATCCATTGTTCTGATGTCGAGGTTCTCTGGGCGGGAAGCCCTCGCGCGGATGAGAACACACCGATGCACGGTGTTCATGGGCGTGCCGACGATGTATTCCAAATTGCTCGACGCGGTGGCCCGGGGCGAGCCGGTTCCCCGGCTCGACCGCATGTACAGCGGGGGATCGGCGTTGCCGGCAAAGACCCTCGACGACGTCCGGACCACGTTCGGGTGTCCGGTGTACGAGGGCTACGGGGCGACCGAGACCTCGTGCAGCGTCGCCTATCACCATCCCGGCGTGCCTTTCCGCGCCGGAACGGTCGGAGTGCCGATCAACGGCATCGCGGTCGGCATCGCCCGGCCGAACGCCGACCGGATCGACCTCCTGCCCGCCGGAGAGATGGGCGAGATCGTGGTGAGCGCCCCGACCCTCATGGCCGGGTATCTCGGCCGTCCCGATCTCACCGCCGAGGTTCTGCTCGACGGCTGGTTCCGCACCGGCGACCTCGGCCGGCTCGACGGCGACGGCTATCTGTCGGTCGTCGGCCGGAAGAAGGACCTGATTCTGCGGGGCGGCTACAACGTCTATCCGCGGGAGATTGAGGAGGTCCTCGCCGGGCATCCGGCCGTGGCGCAGGTGGCGGTCATCGGAGTTCCGCATTCCGTGCTCGGCGAGGAGGTCTGGGCGATTGTCGTACCCGCCCGGCCGGAGGACGTAACCCCGGGATCACCTGAGGAGCTCATCGCATGGAGCAAAGAGCGTCTCGCCGCATATAAATACCCCCGCCGAGTCGAGTTCACCGATGCACTTCCGACGGGGCCCAGCGGAAAAGTCCTCAAGCGGGAGCTCGTCTCGAAATACGAGTAGCGGCGAACGACCGGCGTAGCAGCCGGTACGGCCGCGGGCGCTACGCCTCTGCTCAAGCATCGTACGAACCAACAGGTAGGGCGGCTCGACCATGGCTGAATTCCAGGCGGACACGTCGACATCGACCGAGGCGATCGCCATTGTCGGCATATCGTGCCGGCTGCCGCACGCGGAGAATCCCGCTCAGCTGTGGCGGCTGCTGCGCGAGGGCCGCAGCGCGATCGGCACGCCCCCGGCGGGCCGCCCGGAACTACCCGCCCGGCCGGGTGGTTATCTCGAGGACGTCAGCGGCTTCGACGCGGGCTTCTTCGGCATCGGTCCGCGCGAGGCGTCGGCGATGGATCCGCAGCAGCGGCTGATGCTCGAGCTCGCCTGGGAGGCGCTGGAGGACGCCAGGATCGTCCCGTCCGATCTCGCCGACAGCCGGACCGGTGTCTTCGTCGGCGTCATCGCCGACGACTACGCCGCCCTCACGCAACGGCACGGCACCGAGGGCATCACCCGCCACACCCTCACCGGTCTCAACCGCGGCATAGTCGCCAACCGGATCTCGTACACCCTGGGTCTGCACGGACCGAGCGCGGCCGTGGACACCGGCCAGTCCTCCTCGCTGGTCGCCGTGCATCTGGCGGCCGAGAGCCTGCGTCGCGGCGAGTCCGCCATGGCCATCGCCGGCGGCGTAAGCCTCAACCTGGTGCCGGACAGCACCATCGGCGCGGAGCGGTTCGGCGCGCTCTCCCCGGACGGTCTCAGCTTCACGTTCGACGCGCGGGCGAACGGCTACGTACGCGGCGAGGGCGGCGCGTTCGTGGTGCTCAAGCCGCTGCACGCCGCCGTGGCGGACGGCGACCCGATCTACTGCGTGCTGCACGGCAGTGCGATGAACAACGACGGGACGACCGAGGGCCTCACCGTACCGAGTCCGGCCGGTCAGCAGGATGTCCTGCGGCAGGCGTACGGGCGGGCCGGCATTTCCGCGGCGCAGGTGCAGTACGTCGAGTTGCATGGAACGGGCACCAAGCTGGGCGACCCGATCGAGGCGTCGGCCCTGGGCGCGGTGCTCGGCGACGGCCGCGCGGACGGGGCCGAGCTGCGGGTCGGATCGGTGAAGACCAACGTCGGCCACCTCGAGGGTGCCGCCGGCATCGTCGGCCTGCTGAAGGCGGCGCTCTGCATCCGCCACCGCGAGCTCGTCCCGAGCCTGAACTTCGAGACTCCCCACCCCGACATCCCGTTCGGCGAGCTGAAGCTCGCCGTGCAGCGGAGCCGCGAGCCGTGGCCGCGACCCGACGAGCCGCTGTACGCCGGCGTCAGCTCGTTCGGCATGGGCGGCACGAACTGTCACGTCGTGCTCTCGGATCGGCGCACCGAGCCGGCGGCGGTGGAGGTGTTGACGGGTCCGGTGCCGTGGGTGGTGTCGGGTAAGTCGGGGGCTGCTCTCGTGGAGCAGGCGGGTCGGTTGGTGGCGTTGGTGGAGGCGTGGCCGGAGCTGGATGTTGTGGCTGTGGGTCGTTCGTTGGCGGTGTCGCGTGCTCGTTTCGGTCATCGTGCGGTGGTGGTGGGGGAGACCCGTGAGGAGTTGGTGGATGCTCTGCGGGGGGTGGGCCCGGGGGCGTTGGTCTCGGCGGGTTCGGTGGCGTTCCTGTTTTCTGGGCAGGGTAGTCAGCGTGTGGGTATGGGCCGTGAGTTGTATGCGGTGGAGCCGGTGTTCGCGGCTGCGTTCGATGAGGTTGTTGGGGCGTTGGACGTTTATCTGGACCGCTCTCTTGCCGAGGTGATCGAGGGCGAGCCGGATCTGTTGGAGCGGACGCTGTTTACGCAGCCGGCGTTGTTCGCGGTGGAGGTGGCTCTGTTCCGTTTGCTGGTTCATTACGGGGTGGTCCCGGACTATTTGGTGGGTCATTCGGTGGGTGAGTTGGTCGCGGCTCATGTTTCGGGTGTGTTGTCGCTTGAGGACGCGGCGCGTTTGGTGTGTGCGCGGGCTCGTTTGATGGAGGGGGTGGCCGCCGGTGGGGCGATGGCTGCCTTGCACGCTGGCGAAGAACGGGTATCGGGGTGGCTCGAGGGTCGTGTGGGTGTGGGTGTTGCGGGGTTCAACAGTCCTCAGAGCACCGTGGTTTCGGGTGATGAGGCGGCGGTGCTTGAGGTCTTGGAGCTGGCCCGGGCGGAGGGCGTGCGGGCGACGCGACTGAGGGTGCGTCATGCTTTCCATTCCGCGCATTTGGACGTGATGTTGGCGGAGCTGATCGCGGTTGCCCGGACTCTGACCCATTCGGCTCCTCGGATCCCGGTCGTTTCGAATGTCACTGGCGAGGTGGTGGAGGAGTTCACCGCTGAGTACTGGGCCGTGCAGGCCCGGTCGGCGGTCCGTTTCGCCGACGGGATCGCCACGCTGGCTGGGCGAGGTGTCACGGCGTTCGTGGAGTTGGGTCCGGATGCCACGTTGTCGGGTCTGGCGGGCGAATGCCTGGCCGACACCGAGGGCGTCGTCGTGGTTCCGGTGCTGCGTCGCGGGCGCCCGGAGAAGCGTTCGCTGTTGGCGGCCTTGTCCGCGGTGCATGTGCACGGCGTGGGGGTGCGGTGGGAGCGGTTGCTGCCGGGTTCGGGCTTGGTGGACCTGCCCACGTACGCCTTCCAACGCCGACGCTTCTGGCTGGGAGGTCCGGCGATCGAGCCGGCGGTCCGGGTCCGCGCCGTCGCGGCAGGGCGAGGCGATGAGCTGGAGCTGGTGCGTACGCACGTGGCAGCCGTGCTCGGTCACGGGTCCGTGCGCGCCGTGGACGTCGACACCACCTTCAAGGACCTGGGCTTCGACTCCCTCGCGGCCGTCGAGCTCCGGAACGCGCTGAACACGGCCACCGGGCTCGCGCTGCCCTCCGGCCTGCTCTTCAACTATCCGACCCCGGCCGTCCTCGCCAACCATCTCGGCAGCGTCCTCGCCGACGAGGACCAGGACCAGGACGTGTACGAGGCGGTCGCCCTCGACGAGCCGATCGCGATCGTAGGAATGGCGTGCCGGCTGCCGGGAGGAGTCGCCTCCCCGGAGGACCTGTGGCGTCTGGTCACCGGCGAGGTCGACGCGATCGACGAATTCCCGGCCAACCGCGGCTGGGACCTCGATGGGCTCTCCGCCGCGGATCCGGATGACCCCGGCAAGACGTACGCCGTCAAGGGCGGTTTCCTGTACGACGCGGACCGGTTCGACGCCGAGTTCTTCGGCATCAGCCCGCGCGAGGCGGCGGCGATGGATCCTCAGCAGCGGTTGCTGTTGGAGACCGCGTGGGAGTCCTTCGAGCAGGCCGGGATCGACCCGACCGCGCTGCGCGGCACCCGCACCGGCGTGTACGTCGGCGCGACTGCCCAGGAGTACGGGCCCCGCCTGCACGAATCGTCCGGCGGACACGACGGCTACCTGCTGACGGGTAACACCGCCAGCGTCGCGTCGGGCCGGCTGGCCTACACGTTCGGGTTGGAGGGGCCGGCGGTGACGGTCGACACCGCGTGTTCGTCCTCGCTGGTCGCTTTGCACCTCGCCGCTCAGTCGCTGCGTCAGGGTGAGTGCACGATGGCGCTCGCCGGCGGCGTGACGGTCATGGCGACGCCCGGCATGTTCGTGGAGTTCTCCCGGCAGCGTGGGTTGTCGCCGGATGGTCGGTGCAGGGCGTTCTCGTCGTCGGCGGACGGCACCGGCTGGGCCGAGGGTGTCGGGGTGCTGGTGCTCGAACGGCTGTCGGACGCGCAGCGCAACGGGCATCGGGTGCTGGCGGTGGTTCGGGGTTCCGCGGTGAACCAGGACGGTGCGAGCAATGGCCTGACCGCGCCGAACGGCCCGTCGCAGGAGCGGGTCATTCACGCCGCGCTGGCCAATGCCCGCTTGTCGGCGTCCGAGGTGGACGTGGTGGAGGCGCACGGTACGGGAACTCGGCTCGGCGATCCGATCGAAGCGCAGGCGCTGCTGGCCACGTACGGCCAGGCTCGCGAGGAGCCGCTCCGGCTCGGCTCGCTGAAGTCGAACATCGGTCACACGCAGGCCGCGGCGGGCGTCGCGGGCGTGATCAAGATGGTCCTGGCGCTGCGTAACGGCATTCTCCCGGCGACCCTGCACGTGGACGAGCCGACCCCCGAGGTCGACTGGTCGGCCGGCACGGTCGAGCTGCTGACGCGGGCCCGGCCGTGGCCGGAGCTCGGCCGGCCGCGCCGGGCGGCTATCTCGTCCTTCGGCATCAGCGGCACCAACGCTCACCTCATCGTCGAGCAGAGCGCGGAGACCGAGCCGGCGGCGGTGGAGGAGTTGACGGGTCCGGTGCCGTGGGTGGTGTCGGGTAAGTCGGGGGCTGCTCTCGTGGAGCAGGCGGGTCGGTTGGTGGCGTTGGTGGAGGCGTGGCCGGAGCTGGATGTTGTGGCTGTGGGTCGTTCGCTGGCGGTGTCGCGTGCTCGTTTCGGTCATCGTGCGGTGGTGGTGGGGGAGACGCGTGAGGAGTTGGTGGATGCTCTGCGGGGGGTGGGCCCGGGGGCGTTGGTCTCGGCGGGTTCGGTGGCGTTCCTGTTTTCTGGGCAGGGTAGTCAGCGTGTGGGTATGGGCCGGGAGTTGTATGCGGTGGAGCCGGTGTTCGCGGCTGCGTTCGATGAGGTTGTTGGGGCGTTGGACGTTTATCTGGACCGTTCTCTTGCCGAGGTGATCGAGGGCGAGCCGGATCTGTTGGAGCGGACGCTGTTTACGCAGCCGGCGTTGTTCGCGGTGGAGGTGGCTCTGTTCCGTTTGCTGGTTCATTACGGGGTGGTCCCGGACTATTTGGTGGGTCATTCGGTGGGTGAGTTGGTCGCGGCTCATGTTTCGGGTGTGTTGTCGCTTGAGGATGCGGCGCGTTTGGTGTGTGCGCGGGCTCGTTTGATGGAGGGGGTGGCCGCCGGTGGGGCGATGGTTGCCTTGCACGCTGGCGAAGAACGGGTATCGGGGTGGCTCGAGGGTCGTGTGGGTGTGGGTGTTGCGGGGTTCAACAGTCCTCAGAGCACCGTGGTTTCGGGTGATGAGGCGGCGGTGCTTGAGGTCTTGGAGCTGGCCCGGGCGGAGGGTGTGCGGGCGACGCGACTGAGGGTGCGTCATGCTTTCCATTCCGCGCATTTGGACGTGATGTTGGGGGAGTTGATCGCGGTTGCCCGGACTCTGACCCATTCGGCTCCTCGGATCCCGGTCGTTTCGAATGTCACTGGCGAGGTGGTGGAGGAGTTCACCGCTGAGTACTGGGCCGTGCAGGCCCGGTCGGCGGTCCGTTTCGCCGACGGGATCGCCACGCTGGCTGGGCGGGGTGTCACGGCGTTCGTGGAGTTGGGTCCGGATGCCACGTTGTCGGGTCTGGCGGGCGAATGCCTGGCCGACACCGAGGGCGTCGTCGTAGTTCCGGTGCTGCGCAGGGATCGGGCCGAGAAGCGTTCCCTCCTCGCCGCCCTGGGTGCCGTGCACGCCCACGGTGCCAACGTGGACTGGGCGGGTTTACTGCCCGGTTCCGGCGTGGTGGAGCTGCCGACGTACGCGTTCCAGCGTGAACGCTTCTGGCTGGACGCGCCGCGGCCCGGTGACGCGGCGGGCCTGGGCCTGACGGCGGTGGACCATCCCTTCCTGGCCGCTGTGATCGCAGACCCGGACGGTGACGGCGTCCAGTTCTCCGGGTCGCTGTCGTTGCCGACGCATCCGTGGCTGGCCGACCACGCGATCGGCGGGACGGTCCTGGTCCCGGGAACGGCATTCCTGGAACTGGCGGGCCACGCCGCCGAGCAACTCGGATACGCCACCGTCGAGGAGCTCACTCTTCAGACACCCCTCGCCCTGACCGGAACCGCCGCCGTCTCGATCCGGCTGACCGTCGATCGGGCCGATGCGCGCGGCGACCGCCGGTTCACGGTGTACTCGAGGACCGGCGATCAGCCGTGGATCGCCCACGCGGCCGGCCTGCTCACGTCCTTCGCCCCCGCGCCCGGGGTCTCCCTGGACCAGTGGCCCCCGGCCGGCGGCGTCGCCATCCCGCTGGAAGGCGTCTACGACCGCCTCGACGACCTGGGCTACAGGTACGGGCCGGCCTTCTCCGGCCTCCGCGCGGCCTGGCGCGCCGGGGACGACCTCTTCGCCGAGGTCGTGCTGCCCGGCCCGCTGCGCGCCGAGGCCGGTCGCTTCGGTGTCCATCCCGCGCTGCTTGACGCGGCCCTGCACCCACTCGTCCTGGTGCTCGAGGCGGAACAGGACGACAGCACCATCCGCCTGCCGTTCTCGTTCTCGGGCTTCGCTGTGCACGCGGTCGGCGCCACCGTGCTCCGGGTCCGCTGGAACCACACCGGCCCGGACACCGCGTGCCTCGTCGTCGCGGACGGGGCCGGCGCGCCGGTGGCGGCGATCGGGGCGGTGTCCCTGCTGCCGATCGGCCGGGATCAACTCGTACCGGCCGGCCCGGCCGTCGAATCCCTGTACCGCCTGGCCTGGACGCCCGTACCTACGGTCGAGCCGGTCGCCGAGCAGCGGTGGATCCGAGTGGGTGCGGCGCCCTACGCCGACCTCGGCGCGCTTCGTGCCGCCGTCGACGCCGGCCTTCCGGCGCCGGAGTTCATCGTGATCGGCGATCGGGAAGACGAGGCCGATGTCCTTCCGCGGACCCACGCGGTGGCGGTGCGCGGTCTGGAGATGGTGCAGGAGTGGTTGACCGCGCCGCAGTTCGCCGAGAGCCGCCTGGTCGTCGCGCTGCCGGACGGCGCGCTGCACACGGCCGCGTTCGTGGGTCTGATCCGTACCGCCCAGTCCGAGCACCCGGGCCGGCTGGTCCTGGCTCACCTGGACGAGGACGGGATGCGGCTGCTGCCGGCGGTGCTGGCGTCGGGTGAGCCCGAGGCCGCGGTGCGTAGCGGTGAGCTGTTCGTGCCGAGGCTGGCCCGGGCGACGGGTGCGACGGCCGGCCCGGCGGGCCTGGATCCGGAGGGTACGGTCCTGGTGACCGGTGGCCTGGGCACGCTGGGTCGCCTGGTGGCACGGCGGTTGGTCTCGCATCACGGCGCGCGGCACCTGCTGCTGGTGGGCCGCCGCGGCGGTGAGACTCCGGGTGCCGGGCAGTTCGTGGCGGAATTGGCGGAGCTGGGCGCGCGGGCTTCGGTGGCCGCGTGTGACGTGTCGGATCTCGATGCGCTGGCCGGCCTGCTGGACGAGGCGACGGCCGAGCGTCCGCTGACCGCCGTGGTGCACACGGCGGGTGTGCTGGACGACGCGACGATAGGGTCGCTGACAGCCGGTCACCTGGAACGGGTGCTGCGCCCGAAGGCGGACGCGGCCTGGAACCTGCACCGTCTCACCTGCGACCGTAGGTTGTCGTCCTTTGTGGTCTTTTCGTCCATCGCCGGTCTCGTGGGCAACCCCGGTCAGGCGAATTACGCGTCCGCGAATACGTTCCTGGACGCTCTCGCCCAGTACCGCCGGGCGCGGAACCTGCCCGCCACCTCCCTCGCCTGGGGTCTGTGGGACACCGATGAAGGCATGGCCGGCGGCCTCGGGGAGGCGGACGTCGCGCGGTGGAAGCGGAGCGGCATCGTCCCGCTGGGACCGGAACGGGGCATGGCGCTGTTCGACGCCGCGCTGGCATCGCCGGAGCCGCTGCTGGTGCCGGCCGAACTGGACCTGGCCGGGTGGACCGGGATCCCCGCCCTGTTCAGCGGCCTGGTCCGAGGGCGCCGCCGGCAAGCGGCGGGTGCCGACCCCGGGACCGGTTCATCCTGGGCCCGGCGGCTGGTCCAGCTTCCTACGGATGACCGGGCACAGGCAGTGCTCGAGACCGTACGGGAGGCCGTTGCTCTTGTCCTCGGTTACCGGCCCGGCGTCGAGGTCGCCGCGGGCAGGGCGTTCAAGGATGCCGGCTTCGATTCGCTGACCGGTGTCGAGTTTCGCAACCGGCTCAACGAGCTGACGGGACTGCGGCTGCCAACCACGCTGGTCTTCGACTGCCCGTCGCCCCAGGCGGTGGCGGACTTCCTGCTGGATCAGCTCGAGGCGTCCGGAGCGGCCGTCGTCGCGTCGGTGGTCGCCCATGACCTCGGGTCGGACGAGCCGATCGCCGTGGTCGGCATGGGATGTCGCTATCCGGGCGGCGTCGGTTCGCCGGAGGATCTGTGGCGGCTGGTGGTCGAGGGCCGGGACGCGATCGACGAGTTCCCGGCGGACCGCGGCTGGGACGTGGAGGAGCTCTTCGACCCGGACCCGGAAAAGGTCGGCAAGTCGTACACGCGCAGGGGCGGATTCCTGTACGACGCCGCGGATTTCGACGCGGAGTTCTTCGGCATGAGCCCGCGTGAGGCGGTGGCGACAGATCCGCAGCAGCGCGTGCTGCTCGAGGTCGTCTGGGAGGCGCTGGAACGGGGAGGCATTGATCCGGCCTCGCTGCGCGGCTCCTCGACCGGCGTGTACGCGGGCGTGATGTACAACGACTACGGATCGCGGTTGGGGAGTGCTCCGGAGGGGTTCGAGGGGCATCTACTGACGGGCACGATCGGGAGCGTGCTGTCGGGCCGGGTGGCCTACACGTTCGGCTTGGAAGGGCCGGCGGTGACGCTGGACACGGCCTGCTCCTCGTCGCTGGTGGCGGTGCACCTGGCGGCTCAGGCGCTGCGTCGGGGCGAGTGCTCGATGGCGCTCGCCGGCGGCGTGACCGTGATGTCGACGCCGAACACGTTCATCGAGTTCTCCCGGCAGCGGGGGTTGTCGCCGGACGGCCGGTGCAAGGCGTTCTCGGGGGCGGCGGACGGCACGGGCTGGGCCGAGGGTGCGGGCGTGCTGGTGCTGGAGCGCCTGTCGGACGCCCGGCGGCTGGGACACGACATCCTCGGCGTGATCAGGGGTTCGGCGGTCAACCAGGACGGTGCGAGCAACGGTCTCACCGCCCCGAACGGACCGTCCCAGCAGCGGGTAATTCGTCAGGCGCTCGCCAACGCGGGGCTGGCGGCCTCCGACGTCGACGCCGTGGAGGCGCACGGCACCGGCACCCGGCTGGGTGACCCGATTGAGGCGCAGGCACTCCTGGCGACGTACGGCCGGGAACGGTCCGGCGATCAGCCGTTGTGGCTCGGCTCCATCAAGTCGAACATCGGCCACACGCAGGCCGCCGCGGGTGTCGCGGGCATCATCAAGATGCTGATGGCGATGCGCGCCGGCGAGCTCCCGGCGACGCTGCACGCGGCCGAGCCGACACCCGAGGTCGACTGGTCGGCGGGCACGGTGGAACTGCTGACGCGGACGCGGCAGTGGCCGGAGCTCGGCCGTCCGCGTCGCGCCTCGGTGTCGTCGTTCGGGATCAGCGGCACGAACGCGCACGTGGTCCTGGAGCAGGGGCCGGAGCCGGCCGTCGCCGGGGAGCCGGTCGTGGCAGGGCTCCCGATGCTGGTGTCCGCCAAGAGCGAGGCGGCGCTGGCGGCCCGGGCGGAGCAGATCCGTGGACTGCTGGCATCGCCGGACGCGCAGGCGGAGGCGGTAGCTTCGGCCCTCGCGACGCGGGTTCCGCACCTTCCGTACCGGGCGGCGGTTTCCGGTGCGGACCGCGACGAGTTGCTGGCGGGTCTGGAGGCGCTGGCCGCCGGTGGTTTCGCGACGAATCTGGTGCGGGGCATGGCCTCCGGAGCCGGCAAGACGGTGTTCGTCTTCCCCGGTCAGGGTTCGCAGTGGCCGGGCATGGCGCTCGAGCTCTCCGAATCCTCCCCGGTGTTCGCCGCGCGGCTGGCGGAGTGTGCGCAGGCGCTGGCGCCGTTCACGGACTGGTCGCTGCCGGAGGTGCTGCGCGGCGTGGCGGGTGCGCCCGGCTTCGACCGGGTGGATGTGGTGCAGCCCGCGCTGTGGGCGGTGATGGTTTCGCTGGCGGCGCTGTGGCGTTCGGTGGGCATCGAACCGGACGCTGTGGTCGGTCACTCGCAGGGTGAGATTGCGGCGGCCGTGGTCGCGGGTGTGTTGTCGCTCGAGGACGCGGCGAAGACCGTCGCGCTGCGCAGCCGCGCGATCGTGAAGCTGGCCGGTACTGGCGCGATGGTGTCGGTGGCTCTTCCGGCCGACGAGGTTCGCGCGCTCATCGCCCGCTGGGACGGCGCGATCGACGTCGCCGCACACAACGGCCCCAGGAGTACGGTCGTCTCCGGCGACCCACAGGCGCTGGCCGAGCTCGTCGCGCGAAGTGAGATCGAGGGCTACCGCGCCCGCACCGTTCCGGTCGACTACGCCTCGCACTCCGCCCACGTCGACGCGCTCGCGGACGAGCTGCGGGAGCTGTTGGCCGGCGTCACGCCGCGTACGGGCGACATCAGGTTCTTCTCCACGGTCACCGGGCAACAGCTCGACGGTGCGGAGCTCGACGGCGCGTACTGGTTCCGCAACCTGCGCCGGACCGTCCAGCTGCAGGAGGCCACCCGTGCCCTGCTCGCCGACGGGCATCGCGTCTTCATCGAGGTCAGTGCCCACCCGGTGCTCACCTCGGCCCTCGCCGACACAGCCGACGAGGCCGGCGTCGGCGGCGCTGTCGTCGTCGGATCGCTGCGGCGCGACGACGGCGGACGGGACCGCTTCCTGGCCTCGGTCGCGGAGGCGCACGTCAACGGCGTGGCGGTCGACTGGCCGGCCGCGACCGGCCGCCCGGGCGGCCCGGTCGACCTGCCCACGTACCCGTTCCAGCGGGAGCGCCGCTGGCTCGACCGCCCGCCGCTCGCCGGGGACGCGGGCGGCCTCGGCCTGGCCGCCGAACGCCACCCACTCATCGGTGCGGTGCTCCGGCTGGCCGACGAGGACAAGCTGGTCCTGAGCGGACGGATCTCCTTGACCGGGCAACCGTGGCTGGCGGACCACGCCGTGGCGGGTACCGTGCTCCTTCCCGGCACTGCCTTCGTGGACCTCGCAATCCGGGCGGGTGACCACGCGGGTCTCGACCAGCTCGATGAGCTGACGCTGCAGGCACCGTTGGTGCTCGCGGGCCGCGGCGCGGTGCAACTGCAGGTCGTGGTCGACGCTCCGGACGAGCAGGGCCGGCGCGCCCTGTCGATCCACTCCCGGCCGGAGCCCACGGCCGTCGACACGCCGTCCGGCCCGTGGGTCCCGCACGCCACCGGAACGCTGGGCCGCGCGGAAACCCGTACGGACGTGGTGGAGGCCTCTGCCTGGCCTCCCGCCGGCGCCGAACCGGTGGACCTGGCGGCCGCATACGACACGCTGGCCGAGCGCGGATTCGAGTACGGCTCGACCTTCCAGGGGCTGCGGGCGTTGTGGCGCGCCGGGAAGGAGATGTTCGCCGAGGTCGCCTTGCCGACGGACGTCGCTCCGGGCGAGTTCGGGATCCACCCGGCCCTGCTCGACGCCGCGTTGCATCCCCTCGCGCTCGCCGGGGACGGCGGGCTGGTGCTGCCGTTCGCCTGGACGGGCGTGCGGCTGCACGCGGCGAACGCCGGCGTGCTGCGGGTGCGGCTCACGCCGGACGGCTCGGGCACTGCCTTGGTCCTCTTCGACGCGACCGGTGTACCGATCGTGACGGTGAAGTCGCTCGGCCTGCGTTCGGCCGACCCCGCGCAGCTGGCCGGCGCGACCATTCCGGCCCCACCGCTCCTCGAGGTGGAGTGGACGGCCGCCCCCGACGGCCCCCCGATCACACGATGGGCCGTGCTCGACGAGCTCGGCCACGGCCTGCCGGCCCCGGCGGGGACCTACCCGGACCTCTCCAGCATTGTCGGAGCCCCGCAGCTCGTCATCGTCCCCTTCGCCGAGGAGGACGGTCCCCGGGCCGTGGTGCACCGCGCCCTGCGGCTCGCGCAGGAATGGCTCGCGGACGAGCGCTTCGCCGGCGCGCGCCTGGTTTTGGTGACCCGCGATGCGACCACCGCCCGCACGGAGGCCGGCCTCGGCTCGGCTCCCGTCTGGGGCCTCGTCCGCACCGCGATGTCCGAGCACCCCGATCGGTTCGGCCTGGTCGACGTGACCACATGGAACCTCTCGGCGGACGAGCTGGGCCGGGCGCTGGCGGTCCCGGAAGCGCAGGTGAGCCTCCGGGACGGAGCGCTGCTCGTACCGCGTCTGGTCCGGTCGCCCGCGACGCGCGACACCGCCCCGGCCCTGAACCCCGAGGGCACCGTGCTCGTCACGGGTGCGACCGGCACGCTGGGCCGGCTGTTCGCCCGCCACCTCGTCGCCGAACACGGCGTGCGGCACCTGCTGCTGGTGAGCCGACGCGGCCGGGAGGCCGCGGGCATGCTGGAGCTGGAGGCCGAACTCATCGCCCACGGGGCCGAGGCATCCGTGGTCGCCTGCGACGTCGCCGACCGCGCGGCAATCGCCGCGGTGCTGCAGGGCATTCCCGCCGAGCATCCGCTCACCGCGGTGCTCCACACCGCCGGCGTGCTCGACGACGGCACGCTGCAGGCCCTGACGCCCGGGCAGCTCGACACCGTGCTGCGTCCGAAGATCGATGCCGCCCGGCACCTGCACGAGCTCACGGCCGACCGGCACCTGGACGCGTTCGTCCTGTTCTCCTCGCTGGCGGGTACGGTCGGCACCGCGGGACAGGCCAACTACGCGGCGGCCAACACCTATCTGGACGGCCTCGCGCTCCACCGCCGGGCGCTGGGACTGCCGGGTACCTCGCTCGCCTGGGGCCTGTGGGCGGACGACAGCGGGATGACCGCCCACCTGACCGACGCCGACCTGGCCCGCATGTCCCGCAGCGGCATCGCCGCGATGACCGTCGACCAAGGGCTGGCGTTGTTCGATACCGCCCTGGCGACCCGTCGCCCCGTACTCGTTCCGGCACTGCTGGACTACAGCGGACTGCGCGGACGGAACGAGGACGGCACGCTCGCCGCCCTCTTCCACGGACTGGTGCGCCCGGTGCGACGCGCGGCGGCCGGCGCGCGGGCCGGCGCGAGCTCACTCCAGGAGCGGCTGGCCGGCCTGCCCTCCCAGGAACAGGAGCGCGTCCTGCTGGAGCTGGTTCGCGAGGCGGTGGCCTCGGTGCTGGCGTACACCGGCGCCGACCAGGTCGCCGCGGACCGGGCCTTCAGCGATCTGGGCTTCGACTCGCTCAAGGCGGTGGAGCTGCGCAACCGGTTGAATGCGGCGTCAGGGCTGAAGTTGCCCGCGACGTCGGTGTTCGACTACCCCGACGCGGCCGAGCTGGCGCGCTTTCTCCGGGCGGAGCTCCTCGGTCCGGCCGCCGGAGTGATCGTGGCCGCACCGGTCGCCGCCGCCGCGGACGAGCCGATCGCGATCGTGGCCATGGCATGCCGCTACCCGGGGGAGGTCAGCTCGCCGGAGGAACTGTGGACGCTGCTGTCCGACGAGCGGGACGCGGTGGGGCCGTTCCCGGACGACCGCGGCTGGGACCTGGACGGCCTGTACGACGCGGACCCGGATCACGTGGGCACCTCGTACACCCGGCACGGCGGATTCCTGCACGACGCGGCGCGGTTCGATCCCGAGCTCTTCGGTGTGAGCGCGCGCGAGGCCACGGCCATCGACCCGCAGCAGCGCCTGCTGCTGGAGATCTGCTGGGAAGCGTTCGAGCGCGCCGGCATCGACCCGACCTCGCTCAAGGGCAGCCAGACCGGGGTGTTCGCCGGTGTCATGGCCAACGACTACGCCGCGCGCCTGAAGAACGCTCCCGACGCGTTGGAGGGCTATCTGGCGGTCGGCAGCACGGTCAGCGTCGCCTCCGGCCGGGTCGCCTACACGTTCGGCCTGCAGGGACCCGCGATCACCGTCGACACGGCCTGCTCCTCGTCGCTGGTCTCGATCCACCTCGCCGCGCAGGCGCTGCGCAACGGCGAGTGCGGGTTGGCGCTGGCCGGCGGCGTGACGGTGCTGGCCGCGCCGACGCTCTTCGTCGAGTTCAGCCGGCAGCGCGGACTGGCCCCGGACGGCCGGTGCAAGTCCTTCTCCGCGCGGGCGGACGGGACGGCGTGGGCGGAGGGCGCGGGAGTTCTGCTGCTGGAGCGGCTCTCCGACGCCCAGCGGAACGGCCGCCGGATCCTCGGCCTCGTCCGGGGAACCGCCGTCAACAACGACGGCGCGAGCAACGGTCTCACCGCGCCCAACGGTCCCTCCCAGGAGAGGGTGATTCGTCGGGCGCTCAGCAACGCGGGTCTGGTCGCGGCGGACGTCGACGTGCTGGAGGCCCACGGCACCGGCACCACCCTGGGTGACCCGATCGAGGCCCAGGCGGTGCTCGCCACGTACGGGCGGGAACGCCCGTCCCCGATCCTGATGGGCTCGCTGAAGTCGAACATCGGGCACTCGCAGGCCGCGTCCGGCGTCGCCGGCGTCATCAAGATGATCATGGCGATGCGGTACGGGATGGTCCCGAAGAGCCTGCACATCGACGAGCCCAGTCCGCACGTGGACTGGTCCGCCGGCCAGGTGGAGCTGCTCACCGCGGCGACACCATGGCCCGGGTCCGGACGTCCGCGCCGGGCGGGCGTTTCCTCCTTCGGCATCAGCGGCACCAACGCCCACGTCATCGTCGAGCAGCCGCCGCCCGCGGAGCCGGTCGCGCCGGCCAGGCCGATGCCGGTCGTGCCGCTGGTGTTGTCCGCGTACAGCGACGCTGCTCTGCTGGCGCAAGCCGATCGGATCGGCGCGGTCCTCGCCGACGCCGCGCACGAGGACCTGGCCTCGACAGGCGGCACGCTGGTCACCGGGCGCGCCGGGCTGCCGCACCGCGCTGTGGTGGTGGCCTCCACCGTCGCGGAAGCGGTAGGCGGGCTCCCGGCGCTGAGCGTGCGTGGTACGCCGGTGGCCGGCCGTACCGCCTTCCTCTTCACCGGTCAGGGCAGCCAGCGGCTCGGCATGGGCCAGGAGCTGTATGCCGCCTACCCCGGCTACGCCGAAGCCCTGGACGCCGCCTGCGCCGAGCTCGACCGGTGGCTGGAGAAGCCGCTGCTCGACGTTCTCTGGGGTGACGACGCCGCGCTGCTGGACCGGACCGATTTCGCCCAGCCCGCCCTGTTCGCCACCGAAGTGGCGCTCTATCGGCTCCTCGAAGGCTGGGGGATGCGGCCGGACTTCCTCGGCGGTCACTCGGTCGGTGAGCTGGCGGCCGCGCACGTCGCCGGCGTCCTCCCGCTGGCGGACGCCGCGAAGCTGGTCGCGGCCCGAGGCCGGCTGATGCGAGCCCTGCCCGGGGGTGGCGCGATGCTCGCCGTCGAGGCCGACGAGACGGAGGTGCTGAGGCTGCTCGACGGACGGGAGGACCAGCTGGGTATCGCCGCCGTCAACGGACCCACCTCCGTGGTCGTCTCGGGCGACACGGCCGCCGTCGAGGCGGTCGGAGCGGAACTGACCGCTCAAGGGCGGAAGACCAAGCGGCTGCGGGTCAGCCACGCCTTCCATTCCCCGCACATGGACCCGATGCTGGACGACTTCCACGCGGTCGTGAAGGAATTCGCGTTCGCCCCGCCCACGATCCCGATCGTGTCCGCCCTGACCGGGAGGCCGGTCGCCGCCGAGGAGCTGACCACGGCGGAGTACTGGGTCCGCCACGTCCGCCAGCCGGTCCGGTTCCTGGACGCGGCCCGCGCGCTGGAGGCCGAGGGCGTACGGACGTTCCTGGAACTCGGCCCGGACGGCGTGCTCAGCGCCATGGGACAGGATTTTCTCGACGCGGCGGCACTGCTGGTCCCGGTACTGCGCGCCGGGCGCCCCGAGCCGCACACCGTCGTCACCGCCGTGGCCCATGCCTACGTACGAGGCGTTCCGGTCCGGTGGCGGGCCCTGTTCGGCGAGGACGCCGGCCGGACCGCGGACCTGCCGACGTACCCGTTCCAGCGCCGGCACTACTGGCTCTCGGAGGGGCCCGGTGGCGGCGACGTCACCTCGGCCGGACTGGACTCCGCGCGCCACCCGCTGCTCGGAGCCGGAGTGCCGCTCGCGGATTCCGACGGTGTCCTGTTCACCGGCCGGCTCTCGGCCCGCAGTCACCCGTGGTTCGCGGACCACACCGTCGCCGGCATCACGCTGGTGCCGGCGACGGCCCTGGTGGAGCTCGCCCTGCACGCGGGCGCCGAGGTCGGCTGCGAGCGGCTGGAGGAGCTGATCCTGCAGGAACCCCTGGTCCTTCCCGAAAGAGGCGCGCTCAAGCTGCAGCTCACCGTCGGCAGCCTCGACGCGTCCGGGCGCAGGCCGGTAGCCGTCCACTCCCGCGGGGACCAGGACGGCGACGCCTGGAACCGGCATGCCACCGGAAGCGTGGTGGCCGCCGTTGCTGAAAGCCCGGGCCCCGATCCCGAACTGGCGTCCTGGCCGCCGGCCGGCGCCGAACCTCAGCCGATCGAGGATCTGTACGACCGCCTCGCCGACCGAGGCTACGGGTACGGCCCGGCCTTCCAGGGACTCCAGGCGGCCTGGCGATCGGGTGACGACTTCTACGCCGAGGTGCGGTCGTCCGTCGACGCCGACGGGTTCACCCTGCATCCGGCGCTGTTCGACGCCGCGCTGCACGCGCTGCTCCTGGAGGATCGGGCGGAGATCCGGGTGCCCTTCTCCTTCGGCGGTGTGCAGCTGCCGGGGGCCCGGCCCGGCACGTTGCGGGTGAAGCTCTCGGCCGGCGCGGACGGTGCCGTCGCGGTTCGCATCGCCGACGACACGGGAAGGCTCGCCGCCACCGTCGGGACGCTCACGCTACGAGCACTGCCGACCGGCCACGCCGACCCGTACGTGTATGCGGTCGAGCGAACCGCGGTGGACCTTCCCGACCCACGTGCCGCGACCGTCGCGGTTCTCGGCCCGGACGACCTCGGGCTCGACGCCGAGTGTCATCCCGACCTCGCCGCGCTGCTGGCGAACGGTGCGGCCGTTCCCGACGTGGTCGTCCTCCCGGTACGACCGGCCACCCCGCAGGAGACGGCCCAAATCACCGACGAGGTGCTGGCGCTGCTGCAACAGTGGCTCAGCGCCGGCACACCGCCCGGAGCGCGACTCGCCGTGCTCAGCACCGGGGAACTGGGACACAGCGCGCTGTCCGGACTCATCCGGGCGGCCGAGGCGGAACACCCGGGACGCCTGCAACACGTGATCACCGACGGCCTGCCGGCCAGCGACGAACTGCGCATGGCGGCTCTGGCCGATCCCCGGTCAGCACTGGAGTTGCGCGCTGGCCAGGCATTCGTCACCAGGCTGGCGAAGGTGCCGCAGCCGGTACGGCTCCCGGAGTCCGACCACCGGTTCGACCCGGAGCGCACGGTGCTGATCACCGGCGGCACGGGTGCGCTCGGTGCCGTGGTCGCCCGGCACCTGGTGATCGGCCGCGGCGCTCGCCGGCTGCTGCTCACCAGCCGGCACGGCGGCGCGGAGGACCTCGCGGCCGAGCTGACCGCGCTCGGCGCCGACGTACGGGTCGCGGCCTGCGACGTTGCCGACCGGGACGCGCTGGCCGGGCTGCTCGCCTCGATCCCGGACGAGCACCCGCTCACCGCGGTGGTGCACGCGGCCGGCGTCGTCGAGGACTCCACCGTGCAGGCGATGAGCCCGCAGAGCCTCGCCCGGGTCCTGCGGCCCAAGGTGGCAGCCGCCTGGAACCTGCACGAGCTGACCGCCGGCCTCCCGCTGACGGACTTCGTCCTCTTCTCCTCCGTCGCCGGCCTGATCGGCAACGCCGGACAGGCCAACTACGCCGCGGGCAACACGTTCCTCGACGCGCTGGCCGAGCACCGGCGCGGCGCCGGGCTGCCCGCGGTGTCCCTGGCCTGGGGCATGTGGGAGCGCGGCATGGCGAACGACCTCGGGCAGGCCGACCGGGCCCGGCTGATGCGCAACGGGGTGCTGCCGATGCCGGACGAGCAGGCACTCGCGGTGCTCGACACGGTTGTGGGCCTGGACTCCCGGCCGGTGCTCTCGCCCGTGGCGCTCGACCTCGCCGCGCTGCGCTCGCTCGGGGACGCGCTGCCCGAGCTGTTCCGCGGCCTGGTGCGTACCGGGCGCCGAGCCGGACGGCGAACCACGCCGGCGGAGATCCCGCTGGCGCAACGGCTCGCGGGACTCGGCGGGGCGGAGCAGGAGGCGCTGTTGCTCTCCTACGTCCGGGAGCAGGTCGGCATCGTGCTGGCCCACCCGGCACCGCGGACCATCGACGTACGGCGTGGCCTGCTCGACCTGGGCATCGACTCGCTCACCGCCGTCGAGCTGCGCAACCGGCTCAACGCCGCCACCGAGCTGAGGCTGCCCAGCACGCTCGTCTTCGACCACCCGACCACGGAAGCCCTCGCCGCGTACCTCCGGCGCCGGCTGATCGGCGAGCGGCCCGACGCCGTCCAGAAGGCACTGGACGATCTGGAGGCCGTCATCGCCACCGCCTCCGCGGAAACGGTCGCCGCGCGACTGCGCCGGCTGCTGCGGATGGTGGACAACGGGTCCACCGTCGCGGCCCTCGATCTGGACACCGACGACGACCTCTTCGCGGCCCTCGACAACGAACTCGGCAGGTAGACATGGACAACGAGCAGAAGCTGCGCGACTACCTCAAGCGAACGATGTTCGAGCTGCGGGAAAGCCGTCAGCACGTCCAGGACCTGGAGGAGCGCGCCTACGAGCCGATCGCGATCGTCGGCATGGCCTGCCGGCTGCCGGGTGGCGTCGCGACCCCGGACGACTTCTGGGAGCTGCTGAGCGCCGGACGCGACGTGGTCGGCACCTTCCCCGACGGCCGCGACTGGGACCTGGACAGCCTGTACGACCCGGACCCCGACCGTCTCGGGACCTCGTACACCCGCGAAGGCGGTTTCCTGTACGACGCGGACCGGTTCGACGCCGAGTTCTTCGGCATCAGCCCGCGCGAGGCGGCGGCGATGGATCCTCAGCAGCGGTTGCTGCTGGAGACCGCGTGGGAGTCCTTCGAGCAGGCCGGGATCGACCCGACCGCGCTGCGCGGCACCCGCACCGGCGTGTACATGGGCGTCATGTACGACGACTACGGCTCCCGGACCCCGGATGCGCCCGAGGTCTTCGAGGGCTACCTGCTGACCGGAAGCGCGGGCAGCGTCGCGTCGGGCCGGCTGGCCTACACGTTCGGGTTGGAGGGGCCGGCGGTGACGATCGACACCGCGTGTTCGTCCTCATTGGTCGCTTTGCACCTCGCCGCTCAGTCGCTGCGTCAGGGTGAGTGCACGATGGCGCTCGCCGGCGGCGTGACGGTCATGGCGACACCCGGCACGTTCGTGGAGTTCTCCCGGCAGCGTGGATTGTCGCCGGACGGTCGGTGCAGGGCGTTCTCGTCGTCGGCGGACGGCACCGGCTGGGCCGAGGGCGTCGGGGTGCTGGTGCTCGAACGGCTGTCCGACGCGCAGCGCAACGGGCATCGGGTGCTGGCGGTGGTTCGGGGTTCCGCGGTGAACCAGGACGGTGCGAGCAGCCAGCTGACCGCGCCGAACGGCCCGTCGCAGGAGCGGGTCATTCACGCCGCGCTGGCCAATGCCCGCTTGTCGGCGTCCGAGGTGGACGTGGTAGAGGCGCACGGTACGGGAACCCGGCTCGGCGATCCGATCGAAGCGCAGGCGCTGCTGGCCACGTACGGCCAGGCTCGTGGGGACGACAACCCGCTGTGGTTGGGCTCAGTCAAATCGAACATCGGTCACACGCAGGCCGCGGCGGGCGTCGCCGGCGTGATCAAGATGGTCCTGGCGATGCGCGCGGGCGTCATGCCGTCGACCCTGCACGTGGACGAGCCGACGCCCGAGGTCGACTGGTCGGCGGGCATGGTGCGACTGCTGACGCGGGCCCAGCGGTGGCCGGAGCTCGATCGTCCGCGGCGTACCGGTGTGTCCTCCTTCGGGATCAGCGGGACCAACGCGCACGTGATCCTCGAAGAGGCGCCGCGGGATCAGGCTGTCGCGCCACAGCCGGAGCCGGGCCCGCCGGTGCCCTGGTTGCTCTCGGCCAGGTCGGAGATCGCGCTCCGGGCCCAGGCGAGCCGGCTGCTGGCCTGGCTCACCGACCACCCCGAGGCGGACGACACCGATGTCGCCGCCGCCCTGATCGGCGCGCGCGCCCAGCTGGACCGGCGCGGCGCGGTGCTCGGCGTAGACCGGGCCGGTCTGCTCGCCGGCCTCACGGCCCTGGCCGCGGGCTCGGCGTCCCCGCACGTCGTGTCGGGTCCCGCCACTACCGGCGAGACGGCCTTCCTGTTCACCGGTCAGGGCGCGCAACGCGTTGGCATGGGCGCGGAGTTGACCGCGGCGTTCCCGGTGTTCGCCGCAGCCCTCGACGAGGTGTGCGCGGAGTTCGACGCCCTGCTGGGCGTGCCGCTGCGCGAAGTCATGTTCGCGATGGCCTCGCTTGATCGGACGGAGTTCACGCAGCCCGCGTTGTTCGCGTTCGAGGTGGCGATGTACCGCCTCCTGGAGTCGTTCGGCGTGACGCCGGATGTGGTGGCGGGACATTCGATCGGTGAGCTGGCGGCGGCCTATGTGGCCGGTGTGTGGTCGTTGCCGGATGCGTGCCGGCTGGTCGCCGCCCGGGGTCGATTGATGGGGTCGCTGCCGGCCGGGGGAGCGATGCTCGCCGCCGCGGTGCCGGAGGAGCGGGCCCTCGCACTGCTCGAGGCGGGGACGGTCTCGTTGGCGGCCGTGAACGCCCCCGCGGCGACGGTGTTCTCGGGCGGGAACGCGGCGATCGCCGCCCTGGAGCACCGGCTGGCGGGCGAGGGCGTGAAGACGACCCGCCTGACGGTTTCCCACGCCTTCCATTCGGCGCTGATGGAGCCGATGCTGGCCGAATACGAGCGGGTCGCCGCGTCGGTGGCGTACCACGCGCCGAGGATCGGCGTGTGCTCCACGGTGTCCGGTGCACTGGTCGGTCTCGAACTGCTGACGCCGCGGTACTGGGTGAGGCAGGTGCGCGAGGCCGTACGGTTCGCCCCGGCGGTGCGGTCGCTCGCCGACGCCGACGTGCGCCGGTTCATCGAGGTGGGTCCGGACGCGGTGCTGGCGGCGCTGACCCGCCAGACCCTGACCGACGAGGAGGCTTCCCGTTCACTGGTCGCGGCGGCGGCCCGGCGCAACCTCGACGAGGTCGACCAGCTCCTGCGGCTGCTCGCCGCCGCCCACTGCTCGGGCCTCGCCGTCAACTGGGCCCCGCTGTCGCCGGGACGACCGGTCGCCCACCTCGACCTGCCCTTCTACGCCTTCCAGCGTCGGCGTCACTGGGTGCGGCCCGAGGACGGTGCGCTCGGTGACCTGGGCCGCGCAGGACTCGCCGCACTCGACCATCCGCTGCTGCGCGTCGCCGCGTCGCTCGCCGGTCGCGACGAATGGCTTTTCAGCGGCAGGCTCTCCACCACCGACCAGCCGTGGATCGCCGACCACACCGCCTTCGGAACGGTGCTGCTGCCCGGCACCGGGTTCGTCGATCTTGCCCTGGCCGTGGGCAGCCGCCTGGAACTGCCCGTCGTGGACGAACTCGTTCTGGAGACGCCGCTGCTGTTCGACGGCACCGCCGCCGTGGACGTGCAGATCTCGGTGACCGAGCCCGACCACACCGGCCGCCGGCGCCTCTCGATCCACTCCCGCGACCAGGGCGAGCCGCACTGGACGCCGCACGCCACCGGCACCCTCGCCCCCGCCGACGGCGTGACGCCGGACTGGACCGACCCCGCATGGCCGCCGGCTGACGCCACGCCGATCGACGGAAAGCATCTGTACGACCGGCTCGCCGACCTCGGATTCGGCTACGGCCCGGCCTTTCAGGACGTGCGCGCCGCCTGGACCAGCGGTGACGACGTGTTCGCCGAGGTGGCCCTGGACGAGACGACGGCCGGCTTCAAGGTGCATCCGGCGCTGCTGGACGCGACGTTCCACGCCGCCATCGAGGGGCTCGCCGACGGCCTGCCCGACGGCCGGCTGCCGCTTCCGTTCTCCTTCGGCGGCGTCCGCGTGTTCAGGCCCGGCGCCACCGCGGTCCGCGCCCGCATCGTCCGCTCGGGTCCCTTGAAGGTACGCATCGACGCCTGCGACGCCACCGGCGCCGCGGTGCTGTCGATCGACGCCGTGCTCGCCCGCCCCGCGGACGCGCGCGCCCTCGCCGGTGCCCACAGCCCGCTCTACGCGCTCGACTGGACGCCGGTGCCGGCACCCGCGGCGGTGCCGGACCGGCAACTGGTCGCACTGGGCCGCCCCGTCGCCGGTTGCGTCGAGACGTTCCGGGATGTCGCGGACCCTTCGGGCGTGGCAGTCGTCTGGTTGCCCGAGAAGGCAGCGGACGGCGCCGACGTCCCTTCCGCTGTCCGCACCGCCGTGCGCGACGCCCTCGCGGTCCTGCGCAACTGGCTCGCCGAACCGGGCCGCGCCGACTCGACGCTGATCGTGCTGACCCGCAACGGAGCCGGCCTGCCCGGTGAGACGCCCGACCTCGCTGCGGCGGCTGTCCGCGGCCTGGTCCGCAGCGCACAGTCGGAACATCCGGGGCGGATCGTGCAGGTCGACGTCATCGACGACGACCACGCGGACCTGCGGCAGCGGATCGCCGCCGCGGCCGCCACGGACGAACCGCAGCTCGCGATCCGCGACGGCGCCATGCTGGCACCGCGGCTGACGCGTACGGCGACGGCCACGGCCGAACCGGCCGGCGAGCCCTTCGGCGGCGGCACGGTCCTGATCACCGGCGGGGCCGGCGGGTTGGGCGCCGTCACCGCACGCCACCTGGTCATCCGGCACGGGGTGCGCCGGCTGCTGCTCGCCTCGCGTCGCGGCTCCGCCGCGCCCGGCGTCGCGGAACTGGTCGCCGAGCTGACCGCGCTGGGCGCCGGCGTACGCGTCGCCGCCTGCGATGTCAGCGATCGCGCCGCCGTCGCCGAGCTGCTGAGATCCGTGCCGGCGCACGAGCGGCTGACCGCGGTCGTGCACACCGCGGGTGTGTCCGACGACGGCACCGTCGCCACGTTGACCGCCGAGCAGGTGGACCGGGTGCTCGCCCCGAAGGTCGACGCCGCCTGGCACCTGCACGAGCTCACCCGCGACCTGGACCTGTCGGCGTTCGTGCTGTTCTCCTCGGCCGGGCCGCTGCTTGGCGGGCAGGGTCAGGGCAACTACGCGGCCGCGAACGCGGCGCTGGACGCGCTCGCCCGGGCACGCCGCAGCGCCGGTCTGCCCGCGCAGTCGCTGGCCTGGGGCCTGTGGAAGCGCGGCATGGCCGAGGCGTTGAACGACGCGGGCGGCGACCATCTGGCGCGCCAGATCCGTACGCGTCTCGGCTTGTCCCCGATCGAGCCGGACACGGGCATGCAGCTGTTTGACAGCGCCCTGACCAGCGACGAACCGGCGCCGATGACCGCGCTGCTCGACATGCCCGCCCTCACCGCGCTGGGCCGGCTCGGCACGCTGCCGGCGGTGCTGCGCGGCCTGATCCAGGTGCCGTCGCGCGCCCGGGTCGCCGACGGCCCGTTGCGTCAACGGTTGCTCGACGCCCCCGCCGAGCAGTGGGAGGCGCTGATCCGCGGTGAGGTCCGCGCCATAGCCGCCGCGGTGCTCGGCCACGCGTCGGCCGAGGCGATCGACCCCGGGACGCCGTTCGCCGACCTGGGCCTCGACTCGCTCGGCGGCGTCGAGTTCCGCAACCGGGTGACCGCCGCCACCGGTGTTCAGCTGCCGTCAACGCTGGTGTTCGACTATCCGACCCCGGCCGCTGTCGCGGGCTTCCTGCGTACCCGGGTCGATGGTTCGGCGCCGGCGCCACCGCGTCCCGCCTCGGCCAGGTCCCGGGCCACGGCCGACGAGCCGATCGCGATCGTCGGCATGAGCTGCCGGTATCCCGGCGGTGTCGAGAATGCCGAGCAGCTCTGGGAACTGATCGCCGGTCGCGTCGACGCGATCACCCCGATCCCGGGCGACCGCGGCTGGGACCCCGACCAGCTGTACGACGCCGACCCTGGCCGGCCCGGCAAGATCTACACCCGGGAAGGCGGGTTCCTGGACGCCGCCGGTGACTTCGATGCCGCCTTCTTCGGCATCGGACCCCGCGAGGCGGCGGCGATGGACCCGCAGCAGCGGCTGCTGCTTGAGGCGTCCTGGGAAGCGCTCGAAGACGCCGGCATCGACCCGGCCTCGCTGCGGGGCAGCGACACCGGGGTGTACGCGGGCGTCATGTACCAGGACTACGGCTACTTGGCGCGTGACGCCGCCGACGGTGCCGCCGACGGCTATCTGGCGACCGGATCGGGCGGCAGCGTCGTCTCCGGCCGGGTGTCGTACGCCCTCGGGCTGGAAGGCCCCGCGGTGACGGTGGACACGGCCTGTTCGTCGTCGCTGGTGGCCCTGCACCTGGCGATGCAGGCACTGCGCGCCGGGGAGACGTCGCTGGTCCTGGCCGGTGGGGTGACGGTCATGTCGACCCCGATGCTGTTCCTGGAGTTCTCCCGGCAGCGGGCGCTGTCACCGGACGGGCGGTGCAAGGCGTTCTCGAGTGCCGCGGACGGCGTCGCGTGGGCCGAGGGCGTCGGCCTGCTCGCCCTCGAGCGGTTGTCCGATGCAAGGCGCCACGGGCGGCCGGTGCTGGCCGTGATCCGCGGAAGCGCGATCAATCAGGACGGCGCCAGCAACGGACTGACCGCGCCGAACGGTCCGTCCCAGGAGCGGGTGATCGCGCAGGCGCTGGCCAATGCCGGGGTGGCCGCGGCCGACGTCGACGCGGTGGAGGCGCACGGCACCGGCACGACGCTGGGTGACCCGATCGAGGCGCAGGCGCTGATCAACGCGTACGGGCAGGACCGCGCCGAGCCGCTGCGGATCGGATCGCTGAAGTCGAACATCGGGCACACCCAGGCGGCCGCCGGCGTCGGCGGCGTGATCAAGATGGTGCAGGCGCTGCGGCACGAGACGCTGCCGCCCACCTTGCACGTCGACGCGCCGTCGCCGCACGTGCCGTGGTCGGCGGGCGCCGTCCGGATCCTGACCAGGGCCGAGCCGTGGCCGGTGGGCGAGCGTCCGCGCCGGGCGGCAGTGTCGTCTTTCGGGATCAGCGGAACCAACGCGCACGTAATCCTCGAGGAGGCGCCCGCGGTCGTGCCGCGGCCGGCCGAGCCACCGCGGCCCGCCGCCCTGCCGCTGCTGCTGTCCGCGCGGACGACCGCCGCGCTGCGGGCCCAGGCGCGCCGCCTCCACGACGCGCTGCACGAACGTCCGGAGCTCGACCTGACCGACGTCGCGGCGACACTGGCGCTGCACCGTGCGCGGCTCGAGCGGCGCGCCGCCGTCGTGGGCGCGGACCGGGAGGCGCTGCTGGCGGGCCTGGCCCGGGTGGCCGCCGACGAGCCGGGACCGGGCGTCGTCGACGGCGCAGACCCAGCCGGTACGACAGCGTTCCTGTTCACCGGTCAGGGCGCGCAGCGAATCGGGATGGGCGCCGGCCTGTACCGGGAGTTCCCGGCTTTCGCGGCCGCGCTCGACGAGGTGTGCGCGCAATTCGACGGGTACGTAGGGCATTCGCTGCGGGACGTGATGTTCGGCGCGACCGCCGGGACTCTGCTGGACCGCACCGAGTACATCCAGCCCGCGCTGTTCGCGTTCGAGGTGGCGTTGTATCGCCTGGTCGAGTCGCTGGGTCTGACGCCGGACGCGGTGGCCGGCCACTCGATCGGCGAGCTGGCCGCGGCCTACGTGGCCGGCGTGTGGTCGTTGCCGGACGCCTGCCGCCTCGTCGCGGCCCGTGGCCGGTTGATGGGTGCGCTGCCGGCCGGGGGAGCGATGCTTGCCGCCGCGGTGTCGGAGGAGCGGGCGCTGGAACTGCTCCTGGCGACATATCCGGCGGGAACGATCTCGCTGGCGGCCGTGAACGCTCCCGACGCGGTGGTCTTCTCCGGAGACGACGAGGCGGTGTCGGCGCTCGAGTCGACGCTGATGACCGCGGGCGTCAAGATGAGCCGGCTGCGGGTGAGCCACGCGTTCCACTCCGCCTTGATGGATCCGATGCTGACCGAGTTCGCGGAGATCGCCGCGGGCCTGACCTATCACGAGCCGCGAATCCCCTTGTGCTCCACGGTTTCCGGCACGCTCACCGGCGAGGCGGTGGATACGCCGGGGTATTGGGTGCGGCAGGTGCGCGAGGCGGTGCGCTTCACCCCGGCGGTGCGGTCGCTGCTCGACTCGGGTGTGCGCCTCTTCGTCGAGCTGGGCCCGGACGCGGTGTTGACGCCGATGACCCGCGCCGCCCTGGCGACGGACCCCACTGCCGGCGCGTCGGTGGTCGCAGCGTCCCGGCGTACGGTCGCCGAGCCCGAGCAGCTGGTCGCCGCGCTGGCTACCGCGCACTGCGCGGGCCGGCCGGTGCGGTGGGCGGACTACTTCGGAGCTCGGCCGCAGGCACGGATCACCTTGCCGACCTATCCCTTCCAGCACGAACGATTCTGGCTGCTGCCCGCGGAGGCCCCCGCGCCGCTCGCCGGTGCCGACGCCGTCGACCATCCGCTGCTGCACGCCCAGGTGCAGGTCGCCGGCAAGGACGAGTGGCTGTTCATCGGCCGGCTCTCGCTGCGCACGCACCCTTGGCTCGCCGACCACGCGGTCTTCTGCACGGTGGTGCTGCCGGGTACCGGATTCGTGGAGCTGGCGCTGGCCGCCGGTGCCCGGCTCGGCGTCCCGCGCCTGGCGGAGCTGGTGCTCGCGGCGCCGCTGGTGCTCCCGGCCGACGGCGGCGCCGACCTTCAGGTCGCCGTGGGCGAACCCGATGCCGACGGGAACCGCACCGTGGTTGTGCACGCCCGCGCCGCCGATGCCTGGGTGCCGCATGCCCGCGGCCTGCTCACGCCCGCCGAGCCGACCACAGCGGCCGACTGGTCCCAGGTGTGGCCTCCGTTTGCCGGCGAACCGGTCGACGGCCGGCAGATGTACCGCGCGCTCGGCGAGCTTGGCTTCGGGTACGGCCCGGCGTTCCAGAGCGTCCGCGCCGTATGGTCGCGTGGCGAGGAAACCTTTGCCGACCTGGTGCTCGACACCGATACCGCGGCGCGCGCCACCGCCTTCGGACTGCATCCGGCCCTGCTGGACGCGGTCTTACACGCCGCCGCCGACCTCCTCGCCGATGGCGTGCACCTGCCTGTCGCCTTCGACGGCGTCCAACTGGTCCGGTCCGGCGCGGATGCGCTGCGTGTCCGTATCGCCCGCATCGCGCCGGACACCCTGCGCGTGGACGCGGTCGACCCGGCCGGTGCCCTCGTGCTGAGCATGGAGTCGGTGCGCGTCCGCCCGATCGAGCCGCAGGCGCTGGCCCGGCTGCGTGGCGCGGCGCCGCTGTTCGACCTCGAATGGGTGGCAGTGCCCGCCGTGTCCACGGCGGACGCCGGGCGCGTCGTCGTGCTCGGCGACCCGGCGACCCTCGCGGCCCCGGAGCCCCCGGCCTGCTGTGCCGATCTCGCGGAGCTCGCCGCGCTGCCGGAATTTCCCGGGACGGTGGTCTGGCCGGCGCCCTGCGAAACCGGTGGCGGCGCGGCGGATATCCACGCCGGAGTGCTGACAGCGCTCGCACTGCTGCAGGGCTGGATCGGCGCCGGACATCCCGGCCGGCTCGCGATCATGACGCGCACGGCCGCCGGGCTGCCGGGCGAGAACCCCGATCTGGTCGGAGCCGCCGTGGCGGGCCTGGTGCGCAGCGCCCAGTCCGAGCATCCGGGCCGATTCCTGCTCATCGACCACGACGGCGACGCCCTGCCGATCAAGGCGCTCGCCGGTGCCTTGGCCCGGGACGAACCGCACGTGGCCGTTCGCGAGGGCAGGTTCCTGGCACCCCGCCTGCAGCCGCTGCCCGCCGCCGAACCGGGCAAGCCACCGTCGTTCGGCTACGGCACGGTGCTCATCACCGGTGGCACCGGTGGCATCGGCGGCATCGTCGCCCGGCACCTGGTCGCGGCGCGCGGCGTACGACGGCTGCTGCTGGTATCGCGGCGCGGTGCCGCCGCGGACGGCGCCGCCGACCTGGTCGCCGAGCTGACCGGCCTCGGCGCTCAGGTCCGGGTCGTGGCCTGCGACGTCGCCGAACGCACCGAGGTCCGGGCCCTGCTGGCCGGCATCGAGGCCGACGCCCCGCTGACCGCTGTCATCCACGCGGCGGGCGTCCTGGACGACGGCACGCTCGACACCCTCACGGCCGCGCGGACGACACGGGTGCTGGCGCCGAAGGTCGACGCCGCGCTGCACCTGCACGAGCTGACCCGCGATCGAGACCTGTCGGCGTTCGTGCTGTTCTCGTCGGCGGCGCCGCTGCTCGGCGGGCAGGGACAGGGCAACTACGCCGCCGCGAACAGCGTGCTGGACGCGCTGGCCCGTGTGCGGCGCGGTGCGGGGCTGCCCGCGCACTCCCTGGCCTGGGGACTGTGGACCGTCGGCATGGCAGGGATCCTCGCCGGCGACGGCGCGGGGCAGTACGCCCGCCAGATCCGGGCCAGGCTGGGCCTGATCCCGATCGACCCGGAGGCCGGGATGGCGCTGTTCGACAACGCGCTCGCGACCGATCGGGCGACACCGGTGACGGCGCTGCTGGACACGGCGGTGCTCACCACCCGGGCGCGCAGCGGCACCCTGCCCGCGGTGCTGCGCGGCCTGGTCCGGGTTCCCCTGGCCGCCGCCGGCACCGAGGTCAGCCTGGCACGGCGGCTGGCCGCACTGCCCGATGTCGAGCGTGACGGGGTGATCCTGCGCGAGGTGCGCGAGGTCGCCGCGGCGGTTCTCGGCCACCGGTCCGGCGACGCGATCGACCCGGACGCGCCGTTCACCGAGCTCGGCTTCGACTCCCTCGGCGCCGTCGAGTTCCGCAACCGGCTCGCCCGGCTGACCGGGCTGACGTTGCCATCGACGCTGATCTTCGACCACGCGACCGCCGCCGACGTGGCGAAACTGGTGGGATCGCGGATCGGGGAAGCCGACCTCGGCGGGGCCGGACCGGCACCGGCCGGCGTGCGCGGCACGATCACCGACCTGGTCGCCGCGGCGCATCGCCGCGGCGAGCTGGCCGGGGCGATGCCCCTGCTGATCGCGGGCTCGGCCCTGATGACCACTTACCCTGCCGGCGAGGCCGCCGCCCGGCGCCCGGCCGTGCAGCTGTTGGCGCGCGGCGCCGCAGCACCGGCGCTGATCGGCATCCCCTCGTTCCTGGCGGGATCGGGCCCGCACCAGTTCGCCCGCCTGGCGCGCGAGCTCGGCGGCGAGTGGCAGGTCAGCGCGTTGCGGCTGCCTGGCCTGCACGCGGGCGACGACCTGCCGGCGACCTGGGCGGCGGCGATCGAGAGCCTCGCCGCGGCGGTCGCGGCGGAGCTCGAGCGCGGCCCGGTGGCGCTCGTCGGCTATTCGGCCGGCGGTGCGATCGCCCACGCGGTCGCCCGGCGGATCGAGGACGACGGCGCCGAGCTCGCGGGCGTCGCGATGATCGACACCTACTCCCCGGAGGACCACGAGCTCAACCTCCGGGTGCTCACCGACGCGCTGGGGCAGATCCTGACCCGGGACAACGCCCTGACCCCCGTCGACGACCACGGCCTGGTCGCCATGGGCGGCTACGTGCGGATCTATCCCGAGCGCGCGGCCGAGCCGATCGCCGCGCCGACGCTGAACCTGCGGGCCACCGCGGCGCTGAGCGGCTTCGGCGACGCCGCCCCTGTCCCCGGCTGGCAACACCGTGGTCCGGCGGCCCACGTTGAGGCGGACCACTTCTCGATCATCGAGGACCGGGCGCCGGCGACCGCCGCGCACCTCCGCCGCTGGCTCGACTCACTCGGCACCCGTTGATGTCCGAGCCGTCGATCGGAGCAACACGGGCGCCCGCGCCGGGCGTGCGGCGACCCCTCCGTACGCCGATTATTTTCGGACCAGTCCGTTGGTCAGTGCCTCAGACGGTGAGGAGCTTCAGCTCGATGGCACGGACGACCGCGAGGGTCCGATTGGGGCAGTTGAGCTTGGCCAGAATGATGCCGACCGCGCGTTTGACGCCGTGTTCGGAGATGCTCAGCGATCGGGCGACCTGCCGGTTGCTTTGCCCCTCGGCGATCAGGCGGAGCACTTGCTGTTCGCGTGCCGTCAGGGCGACCATCGACGCGCGCTGCGAGGTGGCGTCGCCGGTCTGGTCGGGCGCCGTCACCGATCGGCGCGCCAGGCTTGCCGACACATGGAATCGTCCGGCCGCCACGTCGAGGATCGCTTCGCGCAGGGTCTCGGGGCGCAGATCCGTCCAGTCGAGGAAACCGTTCGCGTGATCGATCCAGGATGGCTCGACAATGTCCCCGGAATCCACCAGGATCAGTACATGCACGTGGTGAGCGCGCAGCTTCTCTGCGATCTTCTCACAGACGGGCTCAAGCGCAATGCCGCAGGAAATGATCAGCTGGGCGTTGCAGAATGTCGAGAGATCGCCGATATCCGTGATGAGTTGTGCCGTCACTGGGAGGTCGAGCGAATGAAACATTCCCTCGACACTGTATCGACGAATGTCGTCGGGGATTATCAGCACGATTTGGAGGTCGGGATCGAGCGTGCCGGTCGGCGCCGCGATCTCGGTGCGCAACGGAGATCGCCCGGCTCCCGCCGAAGGCGGCCGGTCGTGTATATCAGGAAATAGATTTCCGCCGGTCCAACCAGATTGCCCCGCCAGCCTATCGTTTACACTGCCCATCAGTGGTCCCCGGTTTCTGATGCTGACATCTCAAAGGTTTGCTCACCAAAGGTGAGCATGGCACGGGTTTGCCGGGACCGTCCACCCCGGCCCGACGGGGGAAATGACATTGATCATCATGGTTGAAGCTGGCGGGAGCAGGGCGATCGCGGCGCGACCCGCGTCTGTTGTGGAGAAGTTCAAATCTTGCGGTGACGCTGGTCACAGCGTAAGCGCGGCGGACCTCGTCCCGTGCCGTCCACGGCCCAATCATCCCGGGTGCGGCCGTGGTGTCGCAGGTCGCGGCGCGGCGGCTCGGGGGAACATGGAATCCGTTCCATCGCAACCGTCCGAAGGCCATGAAATTCTGCGAATCGCAAGCCCTCGGTGTGGCATAAAAATTTGTGACTGATCAGGTGCTGCATTCGGTCAAGGCGAACATCTCCTGGCTGGTCGAGGCCAAGAAGGCCCACTACATCGCCGTGATCAAGACCAATCAACCGACCGCCCACAGCCAGCTCGCGGACCTGCCGTGGCGGGACATCGCCGGGCAGCACACCGCCTCCGCCTCCGGGCACGGCAGGCGCGAGTCACGCTCGATCAAGACCTGCGCCGTCGCGGACGAACTCGGCGGGATCGCCTTTCCCCACGTCCGCCTGGCCATCCGGGTCCACCGCCGGCGCAAGCAGTCCGGCAAGCACGAAACCCGTGAAAGCGTCTACGCCGTGACCAGCCTCGACGCCCACCAGGCCAGCCCGGCCGACCTGGCCACCGCGATCCGCGGGCACTGGGCAGTGGCAGTGGAGAACTCCGCACACCACATCAGGGATGTCACCTCCGCCGAAGACGCCTCCACCATCCACACCGGAACCGCACCCCGCGCCATGGCGACCCTCCGCAACCTCGCCATCGGCGCGCTGAAGACCCTCGGAGTCGACAACATCGTCAAGACCACCCGGGCGATCCGCGACGAACCCCAACGAGCACTCCCCATCCTGGGCATCACCAACGATCCGGACGCCTACGGAACTTGATCAAGCCCTGACAACGCACTCCAAGCCCTCACTGACCTCGCCGCCGGTCACCTCTGGCTACCCAACGTCGAATGCAGCGCCTGATCAATCACAAAAATTTTTCAGTCCGCACACCCCGGGGTGGGCACAGAATCCGTTCGGCCGCAACAGTATTGACCAGAAAGCTAAGCTTGACAGTGATCCTGGAGTTTGTTTATGGTCCACGGGTTCTGGTTCTGGTTGACCGATAACTGAAGGTGTTCATGACCGCGCCTCCGACGTTGCCGAAGTCGCGGCAACAGTTAATTCTTGCCGTCCTCATGATGTGCTCGCTGCTGATCTGGCTGGACAATACCGTCCTGAGCGCCACGCTGGAGACCCTGGCCGACCCGGTCCGCGGGCTGGGAGCCGATCCCGGCCAGCTGCAATGGGCGACCGGTTCGTACACCCTGGCCTTTGCCACATTGATGTTCACGGCCGGCGCGGTGGGCGATCGATTCGGTCACCGTACGGTCTTTTCCGGCGGGTTGGTGATCTTCGCGGGGTCGTCGTTGTGGGCTGCATATGCAAGCGACGCGGGTCAGCTGATCGCGGCCCGAGCCGCGATGGGCGTGGGCAGCGCGCTGATCACACCGGCCACCATGGCTGTTCTCATGTGGACCTTCACCGGCGCCGCGCGGGCCTCCGCGATCGCCATTTTCTCGACGTCGGCCGGCGTCGGAATGGCCGCCGGCCCGGTGCTGGCGGGATTGCTGCTCGATCGTTTCTGGTGGGGCTCGGTCTTCCTGATCAACGTCCCGGTCGCCGTATTGGCGTTGGCCGTGCTCGCCGTGCTGGTCCCGAATTTCCGCAGCCCCACGCGGCGGCCGCTGGACCCCGCTGGAATGCTGTTGTCGATTAGCGGGCTCGTGGCGTTGGCGTATGGTCTGATCCGGGCGGGGCAGGTGGCGGCGTGGAGCCGTGCGGATGTTTGGGCTCCGATCGTTGTCGGGCTGGCGCTGCTGGCCGTCTTCGTCGTCGCCGAGCTGCGGGTCAAAGCTCCCAGCTTCGATCCGCGGCTGCTCGCGCAACGCATGTTCGGCGGCGGCAACGTGGCGCTCGGACTGCTGCTCTTCGCGGTCGCCGCCATCACCTTCTACAACGCGTTCTACCTGCAGGGCGCGCTCGGGTTCTCCCCGATGAAGGCGGGTCTGGTCAATATCGCGACCGCGTTGGGCGCGGTCGCGGGGGCGCCCCTCGGCTCGCGCCTGACCCGCCGCCTGTCGCTCCGCCCGGTTGCCGTGCCGGCCTTGACCGTGGCCGCCCTGACCATGGGTGGTTACGGGTTCCTCGGACTGAGCACCCCGCTCGTCGGGATCGAGATCCTGTTGTTCGTGCAGGGCCTCGCGGTCGGCATGGTGATCGGCCCCGTGACGGCCGCGCTGGTCAGCAACCTGCCGTTGGAGCAGGCTGGCGCGGGATCGGCGGTCACCAACACCGTGCGGCAGACCGGGAGCGTGATCGGCATCGCGGTGGGCGGCACGATCCTGTCGATCGTGTACCGGCGGACGATCGAACCGTCACTGGCGGGTGTGCCCGGTCCGGTGCGGGATCAGGCGCGGGTCTCCGCCGAACAAGCCCGCCACATCGCCGCCGTCAGCAACCGGCCCGACCTCGCCCGGGCCGCCGACGACGCGTTCATCCACGCCATGCATGTCGGCGCGGGCTGGATCGCGGCCATCGCCCTCCTCGGAGCCGTGGTGCTGCTGATCACCCTGCCCGCCGCCGGAAGGAAGAAGGACCCGCTACCGGAGCTGGACTTCGACGAGGAGGTCCTCAGCGCCGAGGCCACCCGGGCAACGTAAAGCGCCGTTCAGGGCCTGCCTGGGTCGACAGCGGGGCATCGGCCGAGCAGGGCACGTGTGTAGGCCGCATGCCGGCCGCGATGCTGACCATCAACTCGAATACCTCGCCGGTACGGTCCCGAGCGGCGGAGGTGGCCCGCCGCACCACAGCCCGCCGTACTGGTACTCGCGGATTCGCCCCGGATGCACCGCGCAGGGGACCGGTAGCAGGGGCGATCGCCGGGTCAGCGGATTGTGGCGGTGAGGCGTTGGGGACCTCATGGCGTCCCGTCACATCCTCCTTTGCCCCGGGCGGCCGACGGCGGGGTGGGCGTGCGGGTCACCAGGCGCAGGGCGCATAGTCCTTCAGGAAACAGCCGTACAGGTCCTCGCCCTGCTCGCCGCGAACGATCGGGTCGTACACCCGGGCCGCGCCGTCGACCAGGTCCAGCGGGGCGTGGAAGCCTTCGTCCGCCAGCCGCATCTTCGTCGGGTGGGGCCGCTCGTCGGTGATCCAGCCGGTGTCGACGCTGGTCATCAGGATGCCGTCGGTCAGCATCTCCTGGGCGCTGGTGCGGGTCAGCATGTTCAGCGCGGCCTTGGCCATGTTGGTGTGCGGGTGCCCGGGGCCCTTGTAGCCGCGGCCGAACTGGCCCTCCATCGCCGACACGTTCACCACGTACTTGCGGCGGGCCTTCGCCGCGGCCATCGCCGGACGCAGCCGGCTGACCAGCACGAACGGTGCGGTCACGTTGCACAACTGCACCTCGAGCAGCTCGAGGGGGTCGACCTCCTGCACCCGCTGCACCCAGCTGTTGACCGAGTCGAGGTCCGGTACCAGGCCGCCGGCGTCGATGGCGGTGGACGCCGCGATCCGCTCCGGGGAGGCGGAGCCACTGGTCAACGCCAGCGCGGTCAGCGCGTGCGGGGTGAGCGCGGTCGACTCCGGCCCGGCGGTCAGGCTCCCGGCCGGGCCGCCGGCCGGCTTGGCGAACGTGATCAGCTCCGGCAGGGGGCCGTCCGGCAGGGCCGCGGCCTCCGCGGCGACGAGCTGCGCGTACGCCCCGGGCGAGCGGCGGACGGTCTGCGCCGCGTTGTTGATCAGAATGTCGAGTGGCCCCTGGCTGCTGACCGAGTCGGCGAGGGCGATCACCTGAGCGGGGTCGCGCAGGTCGATCCCGACGATCCGCAGGCGGTGCAGCCAGTCCGCGCTGTCCGGCATCGCGGCGAACCTGCGGACCGCGTCGTGCGGGAACCGGGTGGTCACCGTGGTGTGCGCGCCGTCGCGCAGCAGCCGTAGCGCGATGTACATGCCGATCTTCGCCCGGCCGCCGGTGAGCAGCGCACGGCGGCCGGTCAGGTCGGTACGCGCGTCCCGGCGCTCGCGGTTGAGCGCGGCGCAGGACGGGCAGAGCTGGTGGTAGAAGGCGTCCACCTCGCGGTAGCGTTGCTTGCAGACGTAGCAGCCGCGCGCGTTGTGCAGGACGCCCGCCGTGGCGCCGGCGGTGGGCGAGGCGAGCGGAATGCCCTGGGTCTCGTCGTCGATCCGCCCGGTGGCGCCGGTGGCTGTGGCAGCCGTCACCGCCCGGTCGGCCGTCAGGATGGCGTCGCGCCGCTCCTCCCGCCGCCGCTGCTTGATCACCTTGTAGAGCTTGGCGGTGGCCCGCTGCACCTGTACCACGTCGGGATGATCCGGAGGAAGGGCCTCCAACGCCGCAAAGACGCTCAAACAGGTCTCCAGCCGGTCGCGGTCAATCGCGTACTGACTGTTTTCCGGGTTTCTGTCCGCCGTCATGCTTTCCGTCTCGTCCCATTTCCGGAGCCAGATCCAGCCGGCCCCACCCCAAGTCCGACCCAAAACTGTACGCACCCGGCGGCGTCCGACGCATCCCGCGTTCCGGAGCCCGCCCGGGCCGGTGACGTCCGCGCGGCTCGCGGCCCGGCGGACGCGGTCCGGTTCGCCAATGCCGACCACGCCGGCCAACTCCCCCCGGCCGGCTCACGGAGTGGGGTTTCCAGGGCAAGGGCACCGGACCCGTCGCGACCCCCACCTGCACCGCCGGCTGAAATCACCTGAGCTCCCGGTGCGGTGGATAGCTCGTGGTCCACCGCCCCGGAGCCTCGACGGGCGGGTCGACGGCGCACCGGAGGGCAGAGACGAGGGTTGAGGCGAACTCCGGTCGCCAGCAAGCTTGTTCGGGTTGTTGGCGGAGGCGAGTCAGGCGCGGGCGGCCGGTTCGGCGGGGGTGGCGGGGGTGGCGGGGGTGGCGGGGGTGGCGGGGGTGGCGGCAGAGCCTTCACCCGGCCCGTCGCCGGGGGACGAAACCTGCGCTGCGTCGGCCGTGCGGGCGGGCGCCAGCACCTGTAGCCGGCGGACGTCCCGGCTGGCCAGCATGCCGAGGACCGAGAGCACCACCAATGTCGCGAGGAGTAGCAGCGTCTCGCGGGTGCCGATCGCCGCGGCGACCGGTCCGACCGCCATCTGGCCGAGTGGCATGGCGATCCAGGACCCCAACATGTCGTACGAGTAGACGCGGGCCAGTCGGTCGGCCGGGATGTGCTGGGCGATCGACGTGTCCCAGGCGACCGCGAACTGTTCGACGGCGATCCCGACGGCCAACCCGGCCGACACCAGGACGACGACGGTGGGCGCCAGGGCCAGTCCCAACAGCAGGAACGACTCGGCGAACATGCAGGCCACCCCGAGCAGCAGCAGCCGGCGTACCCGGATCCGTAGGGCGATCAACCCGCCGACGACCATGCCGGCGGTTTCCGCCGCCAACACCACGCCCCAGCCGCTACGGCCGATCGTCTCGTCCGCGATGGCGGGGCCCAGCACGTGCACGCCACCGGCGAGTGCTGCATTGAGGATCATGAATCCGAGCACCACCACCCAGACCCAGCTCCGCGAGGTGAACTCGGTCCAGCCCTCCCGGAGGTCGGCGATGGCGCTCTTGCGGGTGCTCTTCGCCGGCAGGGCGGCCACCCGGACTCCGGTGAACGCGGCAGCCGCGACGGCGAAGGTGACCGCGTCGACGGCGAGGCCCCACCCCGGCCCGACGGCGGCCACCAGGAGGCCGCCGAGCGCGGCACCGCCGATCATGCCCGTGTTGACGCCGAGCCGGATGAGCGCATTGGCCTGCTGGAGCAGCTCCGGTGCAACGGTCTGCGGCGTCACGGCGGCGGAGGCCGGCTGGGACAGGGCGCTCACGATCCCGTTGGCCGCACCGAGTGCCAGCAGCAGCGGGATCGTCGCCGTGCCGGTGAGCACCAGGGCGGCGACCGCAGCCTGGGTCAGCGCACCCAGCACATTGGAGCCGACCAGCACCAGCGGACGCGGAATCCGGTCGGCGACCACCCCACCGAAGAGCACGAACAGCACGGTCATCAGCGATCTCACGCCGACCACCAGACCCAGGTCGCGCACCGAGCCGGTGAGATCGAGCACGGCGAAGGCCAGCGCGATGGGAGCGACACCGTTGCCCAGCATGTTGACCAGTCGGCCAGCGGCCAGGTATCGGAAGGCCCCATTTCGCAGCGGCGCCAGCATCAGCCCCTCCATCCGCAACAGGACAACGATGAAACCTGCTTCCAGGCCGACAGCCTGCCTCCACCGCGCCCGGAAAGGCGAGCGATTCTGCCCAGGGCCGATCAGCCCGACCCGCCGGCGCCGAGGTGTGCCGGCGTCGCCGGGTCGGGCGGCACTCGGGGCGGGGAGGTGAGCGGTGCTTGGCCTCCGTTACGGAGCTGTTGCGCACAAGTATCTTGACGTGCATGTATGTGAGCGTTAACACTATCCGCATCTACGGTGGAGGCGAACATGAATCCTGTGGGCGGAGCCGGCGAGCGTTACGTCGTCGGCGTCGACTTCGGCACCCTCTCCGGGCGGGCCCTGGTGGTCCGGGTGAACGACGGTGCGGAGCTGGGGACCGCGATGCACGAGTACGGCGACGGAGTCATCAGCGCGACACTGCCCGGAGGCCGACCGCTGCCGCCGGACTGGGCCCTGCAGAACCCGGAGGACTACCGCGACGTGCTGCGCCACGCCGTCCCGGCCGCGGTGTCCGCCGCAGGGGTGGATCCCGCCGCGATCGTCGGCATCGGCATCGGCTTCACCGCGTGCACCGTGCTGCCGACGTTCGCCGACGGCACCCCGCTCTGCGCGGACCCCGAGCTGCGCGACCGGCCGCACTCCTGGGTCAAGTTGTGGAAGCACCACGCCGCGCAGCCGCACGCCGACCGGATCAATGCGCTGGCCCACGAGCGCGCGGAGCCGTGGATCGGCCGGTACGGCGGCAAGATCTCTGCCGAGTGGCAGTTCGCGAAGGGCCTGCAACTCCTGGAGGAGGACCCCGAGGTCTACCACCGGACCGAGCGATTCATCGAAGCCGCTGACTGGATCGTCTGGCAGCTCAGCGGCACCGAGACCCGCAATGTCTGCACCGCCGGTTACAAGGGCATCTGGCAGGACGGCCGGTACCCGTCCGAGGGCTTCCTGACCGCGCTCCACCCGGACTTCGGCGACTTCGTGGCCAAGCTGGACGGTCCGCTGATGCCCCTCGGCGCCCGGGCCGGCGCGCTCACCGCCCGCGCCGCGGCGTGGACCGGCCTACCGGAGGGGATCGCGGTGGCCGTCGGCAACGTCGACGCACACGTCACCGCGGCCGCAGCGCGGGCCGTGGAGCCCGGTCGGCTCGTCGCGATCATGGGTACCTCCACCTGCCACGTGGTCAACGGCAGGCACCTCGCGGAGGTGGCCGGGATGTGCGGCGTCGTCGACGGCGGCATCAGTCCCGGCTCGTGGGGTTACGAGGCCGGGCAGAGCGGAGTCGGCGACATCTTCGGCTGGTTCGTCGAGCACGCCGCCCCGGCCGGGGTCGCCTCGCATGAACGTCTCACGGAACTGGCCGCCCGCCAGCCGGTCGGCGCGCATGGCCTGGTCGCCCTGGACTGGTGGAACGGCAACCGCTCGTTGCTGGTGAACCACGACCTCAGCGGGATGGTCGTCGGCATGACTCTGGCCACCCGGCCACCGGACATCTACCGCGCGCTGCTGGAGTCCACGGCGTACGGCACGCGGATGATCATCGAAGCGTTCGGCAACGCCGGAGTGACGGTGGAGGACCTGGTGATGGCCGGGGGCCTCACCTCCAACGAACTGCTGATGCAGATCTACGCCGATGTGACCGGCCGGCCGCTGAACATGATCGCCTCCGCGCAGGGCCCGGCGCTCGGGTCGGCGATCCACGCCGCCGTGGCCGCCGGTGAGTACCCGTCGGTCCACGAGGCGTCGCGGGCGATGGGTCGGGTGCACGAGGCCGTCTACCGACCGGACCCCGGCCGGGCGCGCGTCTACGATGCCCTCTACGCCGAGTACCGGACGCTGCATGACCACTTCGGTCGCGGCGGCGACGACGTCATGCTCCGCCTGCGGGCGATCCGCAACTCGGCGGTCGGCGCCACCGCGACCACACACGGGGCCGCGCTGGAGGTGGTCGCGTGACCGCCGAGGTGACCCGGCAGATCGACGAGCTGCGCGAGACCGTTGCCCGCCTGCACGCCGAACTGGTCCGGTACCGCCTGGTCGCCTGGACTGCCGGCAACGTCTCCGCGCGGGTCCCCGGTCGCGATCTCATGGTGATCAAGCCGAGCGGCGTCGGCTACGACGAGCTCTCGGCGGACACCATAGTGGTGTGTGACCTCAATGGCGTCGTCGTCGAGGGGAACCTCGCCCCGTCCAGCGACACCGCTGCTCACGCCTACGTCTACCGAGCCATGCCCGAGGTGGGCGGGGTCGTGCACACGCACAGCACGTACGCCACCGCCTGGGCCGCCCGGGGGGAGGCCATTGCGTGCCATCTCACCGCGCAGGCCGACGAGTTCGGTGGGGAGATCCCGGTGGGCCCGTTCGCCCTGATCGGCGGCGACGACATCGGCAAGGGCATCGTCACCACCCTCGCCGGGCACCGTTCGCCCGCGGTGCTGATGCGCAACCACGGCGTCTTCACCATCGGCCACGACGCCCGCGCGGCGGTCAAGGCCGCTGTCATGTGCGAGGACGTGGCCCGTACCGCGCACCTGGCGCGCACGCTCGGGGCGCCGCTGTCGATAGCGCAGGCCGACGTCGATGCCCTCTACCACCGTTACCAGAACGTCTACGGACAGCAGCAGGTCTTGCCGACGGACTGCTGAACGGCCACGGCACGTGCCGTGGCCCGCCGGTCCCGTCCCACCGGGGTTGCCAGCACACCGCACCCGCGCACACCGCACCCGCGCACACCGCACCCGCGCACACCGCACCCGCGCATGTCGCTCTCGCGTACGTCGGCGGTCAGCGCGACCACCACCACACCGAGCCAAGGAGATCCGATGAGAAGGTTGCGAACGTACTCCGCCTCGCGGCGCGCCGCCGTGGTCCTCGCCGGCGTGCTGCTCGCCGGCGGCATGGCGGCCTGCGGCAACAGCGACACCGGCGGGTCCACGGACGACGGCAAGATCACGCTGGGCTTCTCCCAGGTCGGCGCGGAGAGCGGGTGGCGTACCGCGAACACCATCTCGATCAAGGAGGCCGCGGCCGCCGCGGGGGTCGAGCTGAAGTTCGACGACGCGCAGCAGAAGCAGGAAAACCAGATCAAGGCGATCCGTAACTACATCCAGCAGAAGGTCGACGTCATCGCCTTCTCGCCGGTGGTGGAGTCCGGCTGGGACACCGTGCTCAAGGAGGCCAAGGACGCCGGCATCCCGGTCATCCTGACCGACCGCTCGGTCGACTCGGCCGACAAGTCGCTGTACAAGACGTTCCTCGGCTCGGACTTCGTCAAGGAGGGCCGGCTCGCCGGGGAGTGGCTGATCGAGCAGAAGAAGACCGCGTCCGGTCCGGTGCACATCGTCGAGTTGCAGGGCAGCGCCGGCGCGGCGCCGGCCAACGACCGCAAGAAGGGCTTCGCCGAGGCGATCGCCGCCAACCCGAACCTGAAGATCGTCGCCTCGCAGACCGGCGAGTTCACCCGGGCCGGCGGCAAGGCCGTGATGGAGCAGTTCCTCAAGGCCAACCCGAAGATCGACGTGTTGTTCGCGCACAACGACGACATGGGGCTGGGCGCGCTCGAGGCCATCACCGCCGCAGGCAAGGTGCCCGGCAAGGACATCACCATCATCACGGTCGACGCCGTCAAGGACGGCATGCAGGCCCTCGCGGACGGCAGGTTCAACTTCATCGCGGAGTGCAGCCCGCTGCTCGGCCCACAGCTCATGGACCTGGCGAAGAAGGTCCGCGCCGGCGAGGAGGTGCCGGCCCGGATCGAGACGGAGGAAACCACCTTCACGTCTGAGCAGGCCAAGGAGGCGCTGCCCAACCGCAAGTACTGATCCGACGCCGGGGTCGCCGCGTTCGTGCGGCGGCCCCTCCGCGTCGACAACCCAGAAGAGGTCTGATGGGATGACGGATAGCCGTCCGGTCCTGACGATGACCGGGATCAGCAAGTCCTTTCCCGGGGTACACGCGCTCCACGACGTCAACTTCCGGCTCTTCCCCGGCGAGGTGCACGCCCTGATGGGCGAGAACGGCGCCGGCAAGTCGACCCTCATCAAGGTGCTCACCGGTGTCTACGGCACCGACGAGGGCACGATCACCCTGGACAGCGGGCCGGTGTCCTTCTCCGGCCCGATGCAGGCGACCGCCGCCGGGGTGAGCACCGTCTACCAGGAGGTCAACCTCTGCACCAACCTCTCGGTGGCGGAGAACATCTTCATCGGACGCGAGCCCCGCCTCCTCGGCACCATCCGCTGGGGGGAGGTCCGTCGCCGCAGCCGTGCGCTCCTGAACCGCCTCGACCTCGATCTCGACGTCGGCGCGCCCCTCGGGACGTACTCGCTCGCGATCCAGCAGATGGTCGCGATCGCCCGCGCGATCGACGTCCGAGCCCGGGTGTTGATCCTGGACGAGCCGACCTCCAGCCTCGACGCCAGCGAGGTGGCGCAGCTCTTCCGCATCATGCGGCAACTGCGCGACGAGGGCATCGCGATCCTCTTCGTGACCCACTTCCTCGATCAGGTCTACGGCATCGCCGACCGCATCACCGTGCTGCGCAACGGGGGACTCGTCGGCGAGTACCTGACCGCCGAGCTGCCCCAGCTCGCCCTGGTCGAGAAGATGATCGGCAAGGAGCTCGACGTGCTGGAGGGGATCGAGGAGCACTCCCGGCGGGACGTGACCGCCCTGGAGAAGGGCACCCCGCTCCTCGCGGTGTCGAATTTCGGCCGCTCGGGGGCGGTCGAGCCGTTCAGCCTCACCATCCACGCCGGGGAGGTGGTCGGCCTGGCTGGTCTGCTTGGCTCCGGGCGTACCGAGGTGGCCCGGCTGTTGTTCGGCGCCGACCGGGCCGACGGCGGACAGGTCACGGTGGACGGCGAGCCGGGCAGCCTGCGCACCCCCGCGCAGGCCATCGACCAGGGCTTCGGCTTCTGCTCGGAGAACCGCCGCGAGGAGGGCATCGTCGCCGACCTGTCGGTCCGCGAGAACATGATCCTCTCCCTGCAGGCCGCCCGCGGCTGGCTGCGGCCCCTCCCGCGCCGTCGTCAGGACGAGCTGGTCGAGAAGTACGTCCGGGCGCTCCAGATCCGGCCGTCCGACCCGGAGGTGCCGGTGCGCAATCTCTCCGGTGGCAACCAGCAGAAGGTGCTCCTGGCCCGGTGGCTGATCAACGAGCCGCGGCTGTTGATCCTCGACGAGCCCACCCGGGGCATCGACATCGGCGCGAAGACCGAGATCCAGCGGCTCGTGACGCAGTTGTCCGACGGCGGCACGGCCGTGCTGTTCATCTCCGCCGAGTTGGAGGAGGTGCTGCGCCTGAGCCACAAGGTGGCCGTGATGCGCGACCGGCAGATGGTCGCGCAGCTCGCCAACGACGACCGGCTCGACGCCGAGCGCATCATGCAGACCATCGCCGGCGGATCGCACCGGGAGAAGGCAGACCGATGAGCGACACCGTGACCCGCTACCGGACGCTGGTCGGTCACCGCCTGTTCTGGCCCGTCGCCGTGCTCGTCGTCATGCTCACGGCGAACACGATCTACCGACCCGGGTTCCTGTCCATCGAGGTCACCGACGGGCACCTGTACGGCACCCCGATCGACATCCTGCGGCTGAGCGCGCCGCTGATCCTCGTCGCGTTGGGCATGACCGTGGTCATCTCGACCGGCGGCATCGACCTGTCGGTCGGCTCGGTCTGCGCGATCAGCGGCGCGGTCGCCTGCGTGTACATCAGCCAGCAGCCCGACCAGAACAGCCTTCCCGTGGTGCTGACCGCCCTCGCGGCAGCGCTCGGGGTCGCGCTCGTGCTCGGTGCCTGGAACGGGGTGCTGGTCGCCGTGATCGGCATCCAACCGATCATCGCCACCCTGATCCTGATGGTGGCGGGCCGCGGGCTCGCACAGCTCATCACCGGGGGCCAGATCATCACCATCAACTCCGGCCCGTACCGGGCGATCGGGCTGGGCCATCTGCTGACCCTGCCGCTGGCCGTCCTCGTCGCGCTGGCGGCGGCCCTCCTCGTCGGCGCGTTCACCCGCCGCACCGCGCTCGGCATGATCATCGAGTCGGTGGGCGGCAACGCCAAGGCCAGCCGGCTGGCCGGCATCCGCTCCGGCCGGGTCATCTTCCTCGCGTACGTGCTCAGCGCTGGCTGCGCCGCGGTCGCCGGCTTCATGATGACGGCAAACGTCTCGAGCGCCGACGGCAACTCCGCCGGCCTCTGGGTGGAGCTCGACGCCATCCTCGCGGTCGTCATCGGCGGCACCTCGCTCGTGGGCGGCCGCTTCTACCTCAGCGGCACCATCCTCGGCGCGCTGATCATCCAGACCCTGACCACCACGGTGTACGCGATGAACATCTCGCCGCAGACCGCACTGCTGTTCAAGGCGGTCGTCGTCATCGCCGTCTGCCTCATCCAGGCGCCGGCCTTCCGGGCCCGCTTCATCCGCCGCCGGAGCAGTGCCCCGCCGCCCCGCGCCGTCGCCGACAAGCCGAAGGAGCAGGTGCCGGCATGACCACTGGATCGCTCACCGCCCGCCGGGGCCGGATCCGGGTGCCCCGACGGCAGGTACCGGTGCTGGCCACGCTCGCCCTGCTCCTGGTCATGTACGGCATCGGAGTGTCCCAGTACCAGGCGTTCTCCAACGTGCAGGTCATCTTCAACGTCTTCATTGACAACGGCTTCCTGCTCGTCGTCGCGGTGGGGATGACCTTCGTGATCCTCACCGGTGGCATCGACCTGTCGGTAGGGTCGGTCGTCGCCATGACGGCGATGGTGTCGGCTGCGCTGCTACAGCAGGGCCTGCCGGCGGCGCTCGTGCTCGTCGTCGCCCTGCTGATCGGCCCGGCGCTCGGCCTGCTGATGGGCTGCGCCATCCACTTCTTCGACATCCAGCCGTTCATCGTCACCCTCGCCGGGATGTTCTTCGCCCGGGGGATGTGCACGTTCATCTCCGGCTCGTCCATCCCGATCACCGACGGGTTCTGGACCAGGATGTCGCAGGCGCGGATCGGCGACCCCCGGGGCAACTTCGTCTCGATCAGCGTGCTCGTCGCCTTCGCCGTGGTCGCCTTCGCCGCGTGGACGCTGGCCTACACCCGGCTGGGGCGCAACGTGTACGCCATCGGCGGCAACCCGCAGTCGGCCCTGCTGATGGGTCTGCCGGTGGGCCGCACCCGGATCGCCGTCTACACGATCAGTGGCCTGTGCTCCGCGATCGGCGGGATCCTGTTGTCGTTCTACACGCTCTCCGGCGCGCCGCTGATCGCCGTCGGCATGGAGTTGGACGTCATCGCCGCTGTCGTGATCGGGGGCACCGTGCTCACCGGTGGCTCGGGATACGTCTTCGGCGCGGTGCTCGGCGTACTGGTCCTGGGGGTGATCCAGACCCTCATCACCTTCGACGGAAGCCTCAACTCCTGGTGGACCAAGATCGTGATCGGGGGCCTGCTCCTCGTGTTCATCCTCCTCCAGCGTCTCATCGGGATCCGTTACAAGTGACCGCCCCCTCTCGCGGAAGGCAACCCCATGGCACCACGCACCGAACCCGAGATCTGGTTCCTCACCGGCAGTCAGGGCATGTACGGCGAAGAGACGCTCCGGCAGGTGACCGAGCAGTCCCGGCTGATCGCGGCCGTGCTCGACGATTCACCGCAGATTCCCGCCCGGGTGCTCTGGAAGCCGATCCTGACCAACAGCGGTGAGATTCTGCAGGTCTGCCGCGATGCTGCCACGCAGGGTGCGATCGGGGTTGTCGCGTGGATGCACACCTTCTCCCCGGCGAAGATGTGGATCGCCGGCCTGGACGCGTTGCAGACGCCGCTGCTGCACCTGCACACCCAGGCCAACGTCCTGCTGCCGTGGGACGAGATCGACATGGACTTCATGAACCTGAACCAGGCCGCCCACGGCGACCGCGAGTTCGGGTACATCCAGACCCGCCTCGGTATCGCCCGCAAGACCGTCGCCGGGCACGTGACGAACCCGCGGGTCGTCGCCCGGGTCGGTGCCTGGGCCCGGGCCGCGCGCGGCCGGTCGGCGATGCGGTCGCTGCGACTGGCCCGCTTCGGCGACAACATGCGTGACGTCGCGGTGACCGAGGGCGACAAGGTCGAGGCGGAGCTGCGGTTCGGGGTGTCGGTCAACACCTACGGCGTCAACGACCTGGTCGCGGTGGTCGGTGAGGTCGCCGACGCGCAGATCGACGACCTGGTCAAGGAGTACGACGACACCTACCGGGTCGTCCCTGAGCTGCGGGCCGGGGGCGAGCGGCACGACTCGCTGCGGTACGCCGCCCGCCTGGAACTCGGCATGCGCGCCTTCCTGGACGACGGTGGGTTCCGGGCGTTCACCACGAACTTCGAGGATCTCGGCGGCCTGCGTCAGCTGCCCGGCATCGCCGTACAACGGCTGATGGCCGACGGCTACGGCTTCGGCGGCGAGGGCGACTGGAAGACCTCGGTCCTGGTCCGCACGCTCAAGGCGATGGCGGTGGGCGTCGAGGGCGGTACCTCCTTCATGGAGGACTACACCTACGACCTCACCCCCGGCGAGGAGCTGATCCTCGGCGCCCACATGCTCGAGGTCTGCCCGACGATTGCCGGCGACCGGCCGAACGCCGAGATCCACCCGTTGAGTATCGGGGGTCGCGAGGACCCGGTGCGGCTGGTGTTCGACGCCGCGCCCGGCCCGGCGGTGGTCCTCGGCATGGCCGACATGGGCGACCGCTTCCGCCTGGTGGCCAACGAGGTCGACGTCGTGTCGCCCCCGCATCCGCTGCGGAAGCTGCCGGTGGCCCGGGCCGTGTGGCGGCCCCGCCCGCACCTGGCCGGTTCGGCGGAGGCATGGATCACCGCCGGCGCCCCCCACCACACCGTGCTGTCGCAGGCGGTCGGCGTGGAGGAACTGCACGACCTGGCCGAGATGACCCGCACCGAACTGGTCGTCATCGACGCCGACACCGACCCGCGCCGCTTCGCCGACGAGATCCGCTGGAATCAGGCGTACTACCGGCTCGCCCGGGGGCTCTGAGGGCACCCACATCGACAGCCCTTGGTGACCCTCCCCGTGCCGGGGAGGCCACCCAGCCGGGCAGGACTACCTGCTGACACAGACCAACTCCGCCTGCTGACACCACCGGCGCCCATGACAGCGGTCACCATCCCCGGAGGTGCGGGAGCCTGAGGATCGTGTGCTGGCGTACGCGATTGCCGGCTCGGCCGTCTCCCTGGTCGGTGGGACAATTGGCGTAGACTGTCGGCGTCCCAACCTCGGCCACCCGGCATACCCACCGATGTGGCGGCTGCGAGGGCGATTTCGCACCACGTGGGCCGCTCCCGTCGACGTCGACGTGCGCGATTGCCGACGGGCAGGCGGGGAAGGTGAGGTGGGGCGTGCGTTCTCCTGCGATGACGGATGTGGCTCGCCTCGCCGGTGTCTCCCACCAGACGGTGTCCCGGGTCCTCAACGGGCACCCCAACGTGCGCGAGCAGACCCGGCTTCGGGTCCAGGCGGCGATCGCCGAGCTGGGCTACCGGCCCAACCGCGCCGCACGGGCGTTGGTCACCGGCCGGTCCCAGGTGATCGGCGTGGTCGCGCAGAACACCACCCTCTACGGCCCGGCGTCGCTGCTGGCCGCCCTGGAACAGACCGCTGCCGAGGCCGGCTTCGCGGTCAGCGTCGGCAGCGTGAGCGATCTCGACCACCAGTCCATCTCCGCGGCGGTGGAGCGGCACCTGGCGCACCGGGTCGCCGGGATCGTGGTGATCGCGCCGGTCGAGTCGGCGGGGGAGGCCCTCGAGCAGCTCCCCCAGGACGTACCCCTGGTGACCGTCGACGGCGACCCGGCCGGGCCGATCCCCCTGGTAACGGTCGACCAGGTCTCCGGTGCCCGGGCCGCCACGCAGCACCTCCTCGACGCCGGGCACCGCACGGTCTGGCACGTGTCCGGCCCGCCGGACTGGTTCGACAGCGCGGGCCGGATCGAAGGGTGGCGGGAGGCCCTGCAACTGGCGGGCGCCGAGGTGCCGCCGGTGGTCCCGGCGGACTGGTCCGCGGCGGCCGGCTACCGGTGCGGGCAGATGCTGGCCCGGATGCCGGAGGTGACCGCGGTCTTCACGGCCAACGACCATCTCGCGCTCGGAGTGCTGCGCGCGCTGCACGAGCACGGCCGACGGGTGCCCGACGACATCAGCGTGGTCGGCTTCGACGATGTGCCCGAGGCGGCATACTTCATCCCGCCGCTGACCACCGTGCGGCCCGACTTCGCGGCGGTCGCCCGGGCGAGCCTGGACCTGCTACTGGCCCAGATCGAGTCCGACGTCGTCGGCCCGCTTCGGCGGACGGTCGCGCCGACCCTGGTCGTCCGTCGGAGCGTCGGCGCTCCACCGCGGCGCTGACCCGGCCAGACGTCTTGCCGGCGGCGTATCGGCGCCGGTGGTGACGATGCGCCTCCCGCCGCGGACGGTTACACCGTGCGGCGTCGCGGGGTACCCGACACGGTCGGTGATCGACCATACCCATCGACGGGCCGACCCGCCCATGCCTGGCGTCCTGCTGTCCTCGATCAGCCGGCCGACCCTGCTGATGCCTACGTAAGAAGGCCGTGATCGGCGCAGGGCAGTCGGGCTGCGGACCACCAACCCTTGACAAGCATCAATGTTAACGCAAACACTGCCATTGTCTTTACGGTGTAACGCCACCGTCGTCGCCTCGACTCGCCCGTGCTCCTTCCGGGTGGACGAGCCCCGTCAGCCGCCGCGCGGCGGCGTCGTCACGCTGGTGTCGCGCCCTCTCGTCCGGCGTCGGCTCCCACCAACGGAGGAAGTTGATGAAACCGATGATCGAGGTGCCGCGGTGGGGTGGTTGGCGGTTGTTGTTGGCTGGGGTGACGTTGGTGGTGGACACGGGGGCGACGGCCGGCTGAACCGGCACCGGTGAGTCGGCGCGCGCGGGGCCGACGGCCGGCAGTGGTCTCGTCGCCTTGGGCCGGAGGCACTTCCTTGGCAGAACCGGTTGCGGCTGGGCGACCGCAATCCACTGGCATGATGGGTGCGATGCTCTCCACCCGGCGTTTCCACCACGACCGCATATCGGCCTCGCTCGCCGCCCGCAACGACGACGATCTGGCGGCGTTCCTCCATGCCGCGCCCACCAGCGCTGTGGGCGTGGGCGGTGACTCCTCGGTGCTCGACGTTGGCGGCGTGCCGGTGTTCGCCAAGCGGATCCCGATCACCGACCGGGAGCTGGCCCATCCGCACAGCACAGCGAACCTGTTCGACCTGCCGACCTACTGCCAGTACGGCATGTACCGCCTCGCCGGCCCGGGCTTCGGCGCTTGGCGCGAGCTGGCCGCGAACATGATCGTCACAGCGGGAGTCCTCGCCGGTGAGGCGGAGTCTTTCCCGTTGCTGCACCACTGGCGGGTGCTACCCGGCCGCCCACCTGTCGCGTCCGAGCACCGTGACATCGACGCCGTTGTCGCCCAGTTCGGCGGCGACCCGGCCGTGCGCGTCCGCTTCGAGGAACTGGCCGGCGCGGCCGCCAGCCTCGTGCTGTTTTTCGAGTACGTCCCCTATCCGTTGCTCGACTGGCTGAACGACCCGATCGGCAGGGCCGAGACGTTCGAGCGGCAGATGTTTGAGGTCGTGGCGTTCCTGCGGAGCCGCGAGCTGCTGCATATGGACGGACACTTCCGTAACATGCGCGCCGACGGTGATCGGATCTACCTCGTCGATTTCGGGCTGGCCACATCGCCTCGGTTCGACCTGTCGAACGCCGAGCGCGACTTTGTCGCGCACCACGTCGGCCACGATGCCGACTATGCGGCGATGGGGCTGGTGAACTGGCTGGTCACCACAGTGTGCGGGGTGCCGGTGCCGGTCAGCGGTGGTCCTGCTGCCCGCAACATGTACGTGCGCCGGTGCGCGAGCGGCGACATTCCGCAGGGCGTGCCGGCGGCCGTGGCGGGAATCCTCGCCCGGCACGCCCCCGCGGCGGCGCGGATGAACGACTTCTGCTGGCGGCTGTACGACGGCGACATCCACGCTGAGTATCCCGGCCCATAGCTTGGTCCCGCGATCCTGCCGACGGCGGTCGGGCGTGCGTGCGCCCCGTCGCGGCTCGCCCGGCCGACAGCGGCATCTGCAATTTCGCAAGCGCAGTCGGCTGGACGAGCCACGGTTCGGTCCCCTCAGCAGAGGAGACGAGGGCTGGCCCAGTTGGCGTAATCACTACCGGGCTCGTGTAGAGAGCCGATCCGTCTCCTATGACTGAGAACGTGACGGACGCGGCCGACTTGGTGACCTCGTCGTCGATACCCACATCGGAGCTGAAGAGCGGACACGCACGACCTAGATAGACATGCACCGCGCTGTCGGAGTGCGCGCCCAGGCCCTTGGCGTAGGTGCTGCCGTTGATGGTCAGGGTGCGCCCGTCGTCGGCCGAGGTCTCGCCGTTGGACCTGTTGCGTTCCACCGGGCCCCAACCGTTGGACGACGCCAGCCAGGCCAGGTCCGCGACCTGATGGGTACCCGCCGACGGTGCCGGCCCCAGGAGGGAACCGGCCCGGAATACCCGGTACATCACCACGCCGTGCGACGGTACGGAAGCCGAGATGGCGCCGTTCGTGGAGGAGGTGGCGCCGGTCCACAGGTTGCGCAGCGAGTACGAGGACGACCCGCCCAGCCCCAACTCGGCCGCCGACGTGGAGATCGTGGCGGTCGCGCCGCTGCGGTTGAGCAACGACCACAGGCTGAAGTGGGCGACGTATTCGTTGTGCGTCATGCCGCCGTTGCCGACCTCCAGCATGTCGGGGTCGTTGAAGCCGTTGTTGCGGGCGAACGGCTCCAGCCCCACCTGCAGGTCGAGCAGGTTAAGCACGCTGCCCCAACTGTCGACGATGTCGCCGGTGGTCCGCCACGCACTGCCGCCCACGAGCGGGCCGAAGGTCCACGGCTCGTCCTCGCCCCAGTTGCAGAGGCTGTAGACGATCGGACGGCCGGTTGCCCTGAGCGCGTCGCCCATGGCCTCGTACCATTCGTAGTTGGGCCGGCCCTGGTTGTGACAGTTGTCGTACTTCAGGTAGTCGATGCCCCAGTCGGCAAAGGTCTGGGCGTCAAATGGGCGGCGCGGTGATCGCCGCCACTGGTGTGGCTGCCTGGACCGTCGCGGGCACGACGAGCACTGTCGCCAGGCCCACGAGCGTGGACAGGAGAAGGGTGACACGTCTCTTCACGTACTGCTCCTGCTGTGACCGGACGGGACTCCGGTCGGCGGACGGAGGTGGACCGGCCGCCGACCGAGCTCTATGCGTGGCACCGACCGAACATCACCGGCGACTCAGGACCTCGCCGAGACAGCCCCACCCACACCGGTCCGGCAGAAGCTGCGCACTTTGTAGAAAAAGCTCAGGTAACTGGCGTGGTATGAGGCGCTCGCGATGCGCAGCAGTGCCTGGTCCGACGAGCGCAGCGACGAGCCGTCCAGGTTCGGGCTGCCGGTGTAGACGCGCGGGGTGAGGTCGCCGTTGTAGTCGCCGTCGATCAGCATGATCTTGTCGTGCGGGCGGACGTCGATGCCCGGCGCAACGTTGACCAGGCAGGACAGCCGCTGGATGCCGGCGTCGTCCAGCATGCCCTCGATGGTCGGGTCGCTTTCGGCGTAGATGACGTCGATCCAGCACCCCGCGGCGCGCAACGCTGCGAGCTTGGTCGCGACCTGCTTGCGTGACTTGAGGAAGTCCAGCACCACGATGCGGATGTCGGTCTGGTGCCTCATTCCGTCGGCACCGGTGTAGCCGCACGCGACTTCGTCGAGCGCGTTGACGATGGTGTCGCTGCTGGGGTTGTTGTACGAGGAGTCGGCACGCGGGAAGAGGTAGGCGCGGTATGTGGTGCCGGTCGGGGTGCTGCGGTAGTAGCCGTTGTCGCCGGTGCTGGAGTACCGCAGCCGCCGCTGGTCCTCGTGGTACGTCGCGTACGCGTTGTAGACCGTCGTGTCGGTGAAGGTCACCGCGTCGTTGTAGGTTTCCACCTTGTACCAGTCGGTGAGGTTGGACGAGGTCTGGAGCACCACCTTCTGATACGTGGTGCCGTCGTCGAACGGGCCGACCTTGGAGAACAGGAAGAACTTGTTGTGGTTGTACGCCGGACCAGGCGGCGGGGTGGCGATACAGCCTCGTGAGACGTCGTCAACGCCGTCGTTGTCCTCGAACCGGTCGTCGCAGACCACCACCCACGACGGCTTGCTGTCATCCGTACCGAGCCCGGTCGTCGAATTGCTCAGTGTGTTCCAGGCGGGGCTGTTCTTGGGCTGGCCGCTGGCGTTGAGATACGACGAGTCGTCGAGGATCACCTTCACCCGCACGCCGCGGTGTGCGGCCGCGTTGAGTGCGTCGGCCACCGCCGCGTCGCTGAAGTCGAACATGGAAACCCGGATTTCCTCGCCCGAGGGCGTCGCATTCACCAGCGCGATGATCTGCGTGAAGATGGCGCTCTGCTGCGCCGGCGTACCGAGCGGGTCGTTGAACACGGCGCCGTTGATCACCGGCTTGGCCGCCGCAGCGGCCGGGGTGGCCGGGGTGGCGCGGCTCGGATCGGCGACCAGCAGTGCGGCGAGGATGAGCATTGTGGCGAGACAGGCAGACGATCTGCGCGTCATGTGGTGATCCTCTCGTGGTGGGGATCAGCCGAACCGGTCGCGGTGGCAACGTAGGCAGGAATCGTGGCGAACGGTGGGGTCGCCGTCCGGCCCCCGTGGCCGGACGGCCGGCATGCCTGGCCGCGATGGATTCGGACGGATTGGGCGACCGCGACCGCGACCGCGTCGGCGAGCCCGGGCCGTGTCCGGCTGACGCTGACGAGCGGGTTGCCGACCTCCACAGTGTCGCCGATGCCTCGTTACCGCGCTGACCCCAAGGCGTCCGGGCGCGGGCTGTGTGTGCCGACCCGTGAAGATTGATCTTGAAGCCCACCCCGAGCCGTGGCCCGGACACCACGGGTTTCCGTGAATGAGCATTCGGCACCTGGTATGGCGGCTTCTCGACGTCCGGTCCTTCTCGTCCCGCTGTCCGGTCAGCGGGTTCCGATGGTGTCGGTCACTACTGTTAGCGTGCCCTGCGTTGGACGGTCGCGGCCGATTCCTCACAAAATTTGGCTAATTCGCCACTGCGGAGGGTGTTTCTGATGGGCTGGCTACCGGTGGGAGACTCCTATGAGATCTCGCTCGTGGACGGAAAGGTGGCGGCCCGGTCCACCGGCCTGCGAGCCACCGGCCGTCCATTGAAGACGTTGCCGAAGGTGCTGCGCGACGACCCCGAGGTCGAACGGTTGCGGCAGCTCACCGAGTGGCTCGACCGGCACGCCGCCGAATGCCTGGCCCGGGTCGACGCCTGGATGGTGTCCTCGCTGCCGGTGCCGACCGGTCTGCTGGCCCGGGTCTGGCCGGACCCGGCCTGGCGGGACGCGTTGCGCGACCTCGTGGTGCTCGGGGACGACCCGGCCGAGCCGGGCTTCCTGCGGGACGTCACCGAGACCGGCGGCCTGCGTGTGATCAACCTCGATGGGGACACCGTGCGGTTCTCGCCGGCCAGCGCCACGCTGCCCCACCCGGTGCGCCTGGCCGACCTGGCCGACCTGGCCGAGTTCGCCGACGAACTCGACGTCACCCAGCGGGTCGAGCAACTGCATCGGGGCACCTGGGGCAAGCCCGCCAACCTGAAGGACCGTGACACCACGATCACCGACTTTCGCGGCACCACCGTCCCCAACCGGTTGGCCGCCCGAGCAGCCACGCTCGGCTTCCGGGTCTCCGGCTCGCAGGTCAAGTGCCGGGTCTGGGAGGCCGGCCGCACGGTCGAGGCCGCCATGTGGTTCGGCGAGGACTACTGGGACTCCGAGGCGACTCTCGGCAACCTCTCCTGGTCGTTGGTGGAGGGTCCGACGCTGCGGTTGACCGAGGTCGGGCCGGTGGCCTGGTCGGAAGGAATGCGGATGGCGACGGCCCTCTCCGGCGCCTCGACCGGAACGGGGAAGAAAGCATGACCGGGATGACGACCATGTCGGGCGAGGATTCGGCCGAGAGCCTGCTGGCCGCCGGTGCGGTGCTTCCGACCGACACCGCCGGGGCCGGGGACCGGGCGGTGCCCCTCACCGCCCGCACCTACCGGCACCCGGCCCTCGACGACCGGCTGGTGGTCCGCCTGGTCGACGCCGCTCTGGGCGAGGGCGAGGACATCGCCGTCGGGTTCCTCGGCCTGGCACCGGGTGCCGAGCCGGCCGTCGTCGGGTTGGGCCCGCGCCGCCCGTTGGTCTTCCCGGAGTGGGTGCTGGTGCACCACGCGGTGGACGGCCGGCACGCCTTGGCGGTGGTGCCGGAGTTGCAGAAGCTGGCCAAGCAGGTGCGGTCGCGGCCGAAGGCCGCCCTGGACGGGCACCAGGCCGTGGCCGACCGGTTCGCCGGCACGCTGCCGCACTTCCTGCCGACGTTCTTCGAGCAGGCGGCGCGGGTGTTCCTGGCCGCCGGGCAGGACACCTACGCGACGCAACTGTTCAACAAGGCGCGCAAGGCGGAGGCGCAGCACGGCCTATTGGTGGATCTGAACCGGCTGGACGAGGTCTACGTCGAGTTCGCGGCGGCCAAGGTGGTGTCCGCGACCGCGCTGGCCGGCCACGCGAAAGAGCTGTCCGCCCAGTTGCCGGCCCACGAGGCGCTGGAGCGGTTCTGCCGGCTGGCGCTGCGGGCCGCGGCCGCCGGCGTGGTTCCGTCCGCCCAGTCGGCCAACGTGGTGAACCGGCTGGTCCGGGCCGCCACCAAGGGCGCCGGTGCGGTCGGCGCCGCGGCCGTCGCCGACCGCGAGGCGGCCTACCTGACCGAGCTGCTCCGGCTGCCGGTGGCCGCCGAGGCGCCGGCCGGCTGGTGGAAGGCGCACCTGCCGGCGGTGACGGCGCTGTCCGGCCGTGAGCCGGCGATCCGAGGCAGCCTGCTCGATCTGATGCCCACTGACCGGGCCAACCTGGTCTCGTGGTTGGCCCGGTTGACCGACACCGGTGCGGTCGCCGGCCTGTCCGACCCGGACGTGCCGGACCGGGCCCGCCCACAGGACGGCTCCGTCGGCTGGCTGCGCCGCTTCCTGAGCCGGGCCAACTCGGGCCACCACCGCAGGCGGCTGCCGGAGCTGTACCCGCTCGTCGAGCGGATGGCCGACCGGCTGCGCGTCGAGCTGACCGACAGCGGTGAGACCCTCGCTGCCGACGGCGACTTGGAACTGCTCGACCTGCTGCTCGCCCTCAACCTGCCGGTGAGCCCGGCAAAGGAGCGCGACACCCTGGACCTGGCGCGCTGGGTCAAGGTCGAGGGAGAGCGTGACCTGCTCGCCGTGGCCGGTGACGACCGGTTCGCCGGGGCCTTGCGCCGAGGCCTCGACCAGCTCGACGACCACCAGCACGCGCTGCGTCGGCTGGTCGTGACGCCGGGCATCCGGCCGTTGCTGACCGACTGGCTTCGGGCCCGGCTCCGCGACCGGTTCGCCGTCGGGCTGCCGTACCTGCCGGCGTCGGTGGACTGGCTGGGCAAGCTCCCGGTCGAGGCGTTGCGCCTGGTCTCCGGCGACCTCGACGGGGCCGGCGACCCCGGTCAGAGTGGCGAGCTCAGGGCGGCCCTCGACGTCGACCTGACCGAGCACGTCCTGCGCAGTCTGCGCTGCGGAATCATCGAAGAGCTGGGCTGGCCGGACTGGGAGCAGGCCTGGCAGGAGGTGACCGGCGGTGACCACCGGGTCGAGCTGGTCCGGCAGGAGGCCTGGCCGTACCTGATCCTGGGCGGGCCGACCACGGTGCGTGTGCTCGGCGCCGAGGGCATCGTGCTCCGCCACGACCTGCGTATCCCGGCCCGTGACGCGTGGGGCTCGCCCGGCTATCACTACGTCGACAGCCAGCTGTTGGTCTTCTGGCGTTCCCGGGAGCTCGACTACGACCTGCGCGGCTACTGGCACTCGTCGCCGGGCGAGCCGCAGCCCATCCACGGCAGCGGAACGCGCGGGAACGGGATCACCCTGCCGCTGGCCGGCGGCGGGCGGACCACCGGCGACGGCGTGCTGCACGCCGGTGACACCGCTGTCCCGCAGGAGCTGCCGACCATCACCGACGGCACCTCCCACTGGGTCCACCGCTGCGGTGAGGAGGGCGGCGACCACGGCTGGCGCGAGTACGACCCGGTCAGCAACACCCACGGCCGGCGCAGCCTGCCCCGGTTCCTGGCCGACCTCCCGGTGGGCGGAAGCCGCCTCCACGAGTCGGCCAGCTGGCTGCGGCCAGCCCTGTCCGACCGGGCCACCCCGGCCGCCGCTCCGGTGGACGGTCTGCTCGGCTGGCGGGTGGTCACCCTGCCGGACGGCTCGGTACGCGGCGAGGACCTGGCCGGTCGTAGCGTCACCGTGGCCCCGGGACAGGAACCGCTCGCGGCGCTGGTGCTGCCCGGCGACGACCGGCCGCGGGCCGTCCTCGAAGGGCTCGTCCTGGTCGACCCGGACGGGGCGGTGTCGGCCGCCGCCAGAGCGTCGTCCAGCCGGAACCACACCCCCGCCACGGTCCCGCTGCCGGGTGTAAAGTTCCTCGGCAACATGCTGCCCCGGGACCCGACCGGCTCCACCGCCCTGCGCGGAATGGACCGGGACACCGCCGCCGCACTGTTCACAGTCGCCCTCGGCGAACGTCGCGCCGCCCTGGCCGAAGCGGCCGCCTTGGCCGAAGCAGCGGCCCGCCCCCGGTTGACCGCGGCCGCGCAGGCCATCACCGGTCTTCCCGTCGCCGTCCCGGCGTCCCTGGGCGGCGTACCAACCGGCACCCCCGGCGCTGGAGCGTCCGCGACCGGTGCCACCGTCGACGAAGACGACAAGGACGCGCTGGTCGATCTGGTCCGCTCGACGTTGCCGGCGATCGGCCACGACGCGGTGCTGGCCGGGGTGGCCGGGGTGCTGCGGCTGGCCGCCCAGGCGCGCACCGACCTGGACGCGGTGACCGAGCGGCTCACCCGGTCGTTGTCCGCCCTGAAGACGGTGGCGCCGGCGGCCACCGTGACCGGCCCCACCGACGAGCAGCTCAGCCTGGCGCTGAACGGTCTGTACTCGGTCCATCGGACGGGCCGCTCGCCCCACGCTTTCACCCAGTTGAAGGCGATCGCCGCCCAGCGCTCCACCACCACCGGAAGCGAACCCTCCGTGCGGCTGCACCTCGACGGGCCGTCGCTGCCGGCCGCTCTGGACTGGTGGGCTCTGCTCGGTGCTGTCGCAGCCGTCGCCTACCGGTCCGTCACGGTGGTCAACCCTGACGAACACCGGGAGACGCTGTGCGCCCTGCTCATCGAGCTGGACCGGCTCGGCCTGGGCGCGATGGCCGAACCAGCCCGGTGGCGCCGGCTCTCCCTGCACCTGCTGAACGACTACCTGTACAGCCCCGACGGCACGCGCCGGTACCCCGGGCCGGGCATCCTGCCGTTGGCCGACGGGGCGTTCATCGCCGTCCTCAACTCCAGCGGCACGGGCGGCACCGGTTACCTCCTCGACGCGCTGTACCACGACCCGGCCAGCGTGTTCGCCGTGCCCGAGCCGTACACGGTGCGGTCCTCGGCGCCGGTCGGTGCCGATCGGCCGGCCGGCTGGCTGGCCGGTTTCCTCACCGAGCGGGCCGCGCGCGGCCCGCTGCCCTGGCGGCCGGAAGCGGCCGAGCGGTTCGCCGAGCTGACCGGCGTAACCCCCACCGCCGCGAAGCTGGTGCTGGCCGGCCTTCTGTACGGGAACTCGATGAATGCCGCACCGACCGAGTTGCGCAAGGTGCTCGGAATCAAGCAGGCCGGCGAGGTCAAGCTGGCCTACGAAATTCTGTACGAGTCCAGCCCGGCGGTCCGGCTGGCCGCGGTCTCTGCGCTGCTGCCGGACGACCCGGCCCGGTTGTGGACCGACGGTCCGGACGCGGCCGCCGCCGCGGCGGTCTGGAACGCCGCCGTGGGACGCCGGGTAGTGGTGCCCGAACAACTGCTCACCGACGCGGTGCGCGCGACCCGGACCGGCTGGGAACCCGCAAAGGCGTTGCCGGCGCTGCTCGACCCCGCCCGTTCGGTCGAGCTGAGCACCGACCTGGCCTGCGAGATCAGGGGCGACCGGGCCTGCCAGGTCGACGACCGGGTAGTGGGCTTCACCGGTGAGGTGCTGTGCTCCGCAGTCACCCTGGCAGCCTGGGTCGCCCACCACACCCCAGCCGGCGATCCGTGCCGGGCCGCGCTGCCGGCCGCGCTGGCCGTGATCCGGGACCGGCTGGCCAACCCCGACCTGCTGCTCGACCTCAGCGAGTACGTTTCCCTGCCCGCGTTCCGCCAACTGGCGGGCAACCCGTCGGAAACCGGCCCCGGCTGGGAACGGTACGGCGCCATCGTCCTGGCCACCGGGGACAGCCGACCCTTGCCCGCGCTGCGGCCGGACCTGCTCGACGCCGACGGGACGGACCCGTACCTGCCGGCGTTGCGGGGGGACGCGGGCAAGCCGGACCCGATGGAGGTGGCGCTGCGCCTGGTCCGCGACCCACGGTTCGCGGCGCTGCTCGGCGATCCGGGGAATCCGGGCGGCGGCGCGCGGGCGGCGAACGGGACCTGGTGGCCGCAGGATCCGACCCGGTCGGTGCCCGACCTGGTCGCCGAGGCGACCGGGGAACACGGCCTGGGCGCCGACGCGGCGGCGGTGTACCTGATGCTGCTGGCCATGCCGGACCCGACCGACCGCAACACGGCGAAGTGGACCGGCTGGAAGCCGACCCGGCTGAAGGCGGCCCGCGCCGAACTAACCGGCACTGAACTGGTCATCGAGGCCAGCCGGTCCCGGGCCGGCCGGTCGCTGTTCCTGCCTGGCCCGTGGCTGGAGCGCCGCCGGCAGGCGCCGATCGAAGGCTGGAAGACCGCCCTGTTCGACCTCGCGCCCGACGGTACGGCCGGGCTCGGTGTGACCGTGCCGTTCGAACCGGCCGCCGACCTCTACCGGAGGGCCTGGCAACGCATCCGCGACGGTGACCGGCCCCGGTTCGACAACCTGCCCACCCGCGGCACCAAACGCTGACTCTCGCCCCGACCGTCCCTGTCCCGAACACCCCATCCGAACCAGAGAGATCGAGGAACGCCCGTGACCGTCACGGAACACGTCCGCCCCACCGTGGCGCCGGAGACCGCCGCCCAGGTCCTCTCCGCCGAACAGCGGTACGCCGACGAGCTGGACTTTCTGGCCGCGTACGACGACGGGGCCCGGCCACCGGGCTGGGCGTTGACCCCGCGCGCCGTGGTCACCTTCATCCAGGGCAGCGACGGCGAGGCGTTGAAGCTGCCCGCGAACCGGCGCACCGGCCCGGACGGCACCGAACTGCCGGCCAGGATGACCATCGCGCCGAAGTTCGTCGGTGAGCGGAGCCTGGTCGAGCGGTGCGTGGTCACCCTGGCCGGTGAGCGGGGCCTGCTGCTGGTCGGCGAGCCCGGCACCGCCAAGTCGCTGCTGTCCGAGCTGCTGGCCGCCGCGGTCTGTGGCACCAGCGCGCTGACCGTGCAGGGTACCGCCGGCACCACCGAGGACGCCTTCCGGTATGGCTGGAACTACGCCCTGCTGCTCGCCCAGGGCCCGACCCCTCAGGCGCTGGTCGACTCGCCGGTGCTGACCGCGATGCGCACCGGCCGGGTGGTCCGGATCGAGGAGGTCACCCGATGCCTTCCCGAGGTGCAGGACGCGCTGGTGTCGATCCTGTCCGACCGGCGGATGAACGTGCCGGAGCTTTCCGGCACCGAGGACGGCCTGATCCGTGCGATGCCCGGGTTCACCGTGATCGCCACCGCCAACCTGCGGGACCGGGGCGTGTCGGAGATGTCCTCGGCCCTGAAGCGTCGGTTCAACTTCGAGACCATCCATCCGATCTCGGACGCGGACACCGAGACCGACCTGGTCCGCCGGCATGCCACCGCCGCCGTGCAGCGCGCCGGCGCGGCGTACACGGTGGATGACGCGGTGGTCGACGCACTGGTCACCGTGTTCCGCGACCTGCGTTCCGGCCGGTCGGGCGAGGGCTGGGACGTGGAACGACCCGGCACGGTGATGTCCACCGCCGAGGCGGTGCAGGTGGCGGTGTCGCTCGGCCTGGCCGTCGCGTACCTGCCCGGCGGGGACGCGCTCGACCTGGTGCCCGGGCACCTGCTCGGCGTGGTCCGCAAGGACGACCAGAACGACCACGCCCGGCTGCTCGGCTACTGGGACGGCCCGGTCCGCCGCCGCGCCGAGGACGGCTCGGCGATGTGGCGCCGGCTCTGGGACCTGCGGGAGAGCCTGCGGTGACGACCCTCTCCAGCACGTCGACCGGTGCGGCCCTGCCGACGGCCGATCCGTTGACCGCCGGCCCGTTGACGGTAGATCCGACGACGGCCGACCCGCGAGCCGTGGTCGACGCGCTCGCCGGTTCTCTCCGGCCGTACCTGATCGGGGTGCGGCATCACAGCCCGGCCCTGGCGGCGGTGGTCCCGGCGCTGCTGGACGCCGCCGGGGCCGAGGTGGTCTGTATCGAGCTGCCTGCCGACTTCCAGCGCTGGCTGCCGTACCTGTCCGACCCGGCGGCCCGGGCCCCGCTGGCCCTGGTCGGCAGCAACGGCGCGGATGGACCCATGGGCTTCTACCCGTTTGCCGACTTCTCCCCAGAACTGGCCGCGATTCGCTGGGCCCGGCAGCGCGGCGTCGAGGTGCTCTGCTGCGACCTGCCGCTGGCCGACCCCGGCTGGAGCGCCGACACCACCGACCCGGCCACCGGCTTCGGCCCGCCTGCCGGGCCCGAGTCGACCGCCGGTTGCGATCCCGCTCCGGACGCCGGTGATCCCGTGCCCGGCCTGCGCCGGTCTGACTACGCCGCCGCGCTCAGTGCCAGCGGCACCGGTCGGGACGGCGACGACCTGTGGGATCGGGTGGTCGAGGTGCGTGCCCCGGGCTGCTCGCCCGAGGCGGTCCGCCGGGCCGCCCTCGCCGTCGGCTGGGCGATGCGCACCGACAGCGCCGACGGCGACGGCGTACCGGCCCGGGACCTGGCCCGCGAGTGGCACATGCGCCGGACGTTGGACGAGGCCGGCGCGGACGGCCGGCGGGTCGCCGCCGTCATCGGCGCCTTCCATGCTCCGGCCCTGCTCGACGCCGCGTCGACCGCCGATGTCGCCGCCACGTCCACCCGGCCCGTCACCGTCCCGGCTGATCCGGCCCGCTCCGCCAAGACCCGGCCCGGCCCGGCCACCACCGACGGCGGCGGCACGGCGGTCACCTCGCTGGTGCCGTACGCGTTCGACCTGCTCGACTCCCGCTCCGGCTACCCGGCGGGGATCCGCGACCCGCGCTGGCAGCAGTCCGTCTTCACCGCCGCAGGCGACCCGGAACGGATCCGGGCCGCCGCCGCCCGGGCGGTCACCGACCTGTGCCGGCAACTCCGCTCGGCCGGTCACACCGCCGGTACCGGCGAGGCCACCGAGACGGTGCGGCTGGCCGGCGACCTGGCCCGGCTGCGGAACCTGCCCGCCCCCGGGCGGGGCGAGGTGCTGGAGGCGGTCACCACCGTGCTCGGCCAGGGTGAACTGCTCGGCCGCGGCCGAGCGCTGGCCAAGGCGCTGGAGAGCGTGCTGGTCGGTGCCGAGCGAGGCCGGATCGCCCCCGGTACGCCACGGTCCGGGCTCGGCCCTGCGGTCGAGGCGGAACTCGCCGCGCTGCGGCTGCCCGACCCGGACAGCCCGAAGTCCCGCGAGGTCCGGCTGGACCCGCTGCGCACCGAGCTGGACGGGCGGCGGGAGATCCTGCTGCAACGCCTCCAGGTCTGCGGCGTCGGCTACGGCGAGCCGATCGTGGTCTCCGGCACCGGCGCCGGTACCGCCCTGACCACCCGCTGGCAACTGGCCTGGACGCCGTCCGTGGCGGCCCGGCTGGACCTGGTCGGCGTACGCGGGGTGACCGCGGCGCTGGCTGCGGCCGGCACCCTGCGGGAGCGGTTCCGCCGGGAGGCCGCCGACGGCGGCCCCACCCCGGGGCACCTGCTCACCGGGCTACGCGACGCCGCCCGTTGCGACCTGCCCGAGCTGGTCACCGACCGGCTCGAGTTGGCCGCCGCGGTGCTGCCGGGCGCCGGCACGCTGCCCGAGCTGCTGGCCGCACTGGACCTGCTGGAGGCGCTGCGCCGGGAACACCTGCCCGGCACCACCGCCGACAGCCGGGCCCGGGCGGCCGAGTTGGCCGTCGTGCTGCTGGAGGCGGCGGTCCGCGGGCTGCCCGGCCTGGCCGGCAGTGACGCCGCGGCCGACGCCGCCGCGCTGGTCGACCTCGCGGTCCGGGCCGGCGAGGACCGGATCGGCCTGCGCCTGGACGAAGCCCTCGGCCACCTGGCCCGGGCCGGTTCGTCGCTGATCCAGGGCGCCGCTCTGGCCGCCCGGGTGCTGCTCGAGCTGACCGATCTGGAGACCCTGGGCACCCGGGTGGCCGGCTGGATCGATGCGGCGACCGGACCGGACACCCGTCGGCATCTGCACCGGCGGCTCGGTGGTCTGCTCACCGCGGCGCATCCGCTGCTGCAGTCCGCCCCGGCCGCGCTCGACCCGCTGCTGGAGCGGATCGAGGGGCTGACCGACACCGAGTTCCTGGACCGGCTGCCGGCCCTGCGTGGCGGGTTCGACGTGCTCACCCCGGCGGCCCGGGCCCGGCTGCTGCGCACCGTCGTCGAACGGCTGGGCGACCGGCTCGATCTGGTCCTGTTCGCCCCGCCCGAGCTGCTGGCCCGCTGGGCCGCCGCCGACGCGGCCGGCCGAGCCGTCCTGGTCGCCCGCGACATCCCGATCCCGGGCATGCCGACCGGCGCCACCGAGGCCCCCGCCGACACCCCCGCCGGCGGTGCAGCCGGGCCGGAGATGCCGGCCGCCCGGCTCACCCCCACGGACCGGTGGCGGCTGCTGCTCGGCCGCCAACCCGACCGGTTACCGGCCGACGCCCGCCGCTACGCCCGCGCCCTGGACGAGCTGTACGGGGCGGGTCAGGGCGAGGGCGGCACCGACTTCGGCCAGGCGCCCGGCGGCGGAGGCCAGGAAGCCTCCTTCCCCACCGCGCGGGAGTGGGCCGACGAACTGGAGGCGCTCTTCGGCACCGCGGTACGTGAGGAGGTCATCGCCCGGGCGGCCGAGAGCGGCCGTACCGACGTGCTCGCCGAGCTCGACCCGGCCACGGTACGTCCCTCGATGGAGCTGCTGACCTCGGTGCTGTCGCTGGCCGGTGGCCTGCCCGAGGGGCAGTTGGCCAAGCTGAGGCCACTGGTCCGGCGGCTGGTCGAGGAGCTGACCAAGCAGTTGGCCAGTCAGATGCGTCCGGCGCTGACCGGGTTGACCAACCCGCGTCCGTCCCGCCGTCGCGGCGGCCGGATCAACCTCGCCCGTACGCTTCGGGAGAACCTGGCGCACACCCAGCGGCTCGGCGACGGCCGGACGGTGGTGGTGCCGGAACGCCCGGTCTTCAACACCCGGAGCCGCAAGGAGGCCGACTGGCGGGTGGTGCTGGTGGTCGACGTGTCCGGCTCGATGGAGGCGTCGGTGGTGTGGTCGGCGCTGACCGCCACCGTTCTGGCCGGGGTGCCCACCCTGTCCACCCACTTCCTCGCCTTCTCCACCGAGGTGGTCGACCTGACCGACCGGGTCGACGACCCGTTGTCGCTGCTGCTGGAGGTGCGCGTCGGCGGCGGTACGCACATCGCCGCCGGGCTGGCCCACGCCCGCTCGTTGGTGACCGTGCCGAGCCGCACCATCGTCGCGGTCGTCAGCGACTTCGAGGAGGGCTACCCGCTGGCCGGCCTGCTCGGCGAGGTCCGCACGCTGGCCAGTTCCGGCGTGCACCTGCTCGGCTGCGCCGCGCTGAACGACAGGGGAGTGCCCTGCTACTCGCTACCGGTCGCCGAGCAACTCGTCGCGGCCGGGATGCCGGTCGCCGCTCTCAGTCCGCTCGAACTCGCCCGCTGGGTGGGCGACCGCATCCGCGGAGGATCACGTTGACGAACCGCACACCCACCGCCACAGACACCGACCGGTTGCCGCCGGTGCTGCCGGGGGTCGCCGCCGCAGCGGTGGCGGCCCTGCCGCCCCGGCTGCACAAGCGGCTGGACGCCACCGTCGGACGGCTGTCCGGTGTGCCAGTCGGCCGGGTCGAGGGTGGCGTATCGGTCGACTGCGGCGCCGAGGCACTGGTCACCCTGACGCCCGGACCGACCGGCGCGGTCACCGACGCACACCAGGCGCGGTGCAGCTGCCTGCTGGCGCCCCGCTGTCTGCACCGGACCGCAGTCCTCGTCGCCTGCCCGGTCGCCGACCCGGGCATCCATGCCGACCCGGCGTCCACCGCCGTATCGTCCGCTCTGGACGGCCCTGGCGTGGCCATCGGCCGGCCCCGGCGGACCGAAAAACCAGCCGGCCCGGCCGCTGGTCGGACCGGCCGGAACACGGCACCGACGAAGGCGCAACGGGCCGCCGCCAGCGCGCTGTGGCGGGCAGCCGCCGCAGTGCTCGCGGCCGGCGTGCCGGCCGCCGGCGCGGTCCCCCAGGCCGAACTGCTGCGGGCCGCGCACAGCGCCCGGCTGGCCGGCCTGCCGCGGGCCGAGAGCGCCGCGCTGCGCACGGTACGTGGCCTGCGCGCCCACCGGAAACGACAGGCCGGCGATCGGCTGGCCGAGCTGGTCGAGGTGCTGCACGACCTGCTGTACGTGGCCGGCCGGCTGGCCGCAGGCGATCCCGACCCGGCGCTGGTCGGCATCCTCCGGCGGGCCTACCAGCCGGACGGCACGCTGGAGGTGTACGGCGTCTGCCGGGAACCGGTGATCAGCGCGACCGGATACGCCGGGGTGGTCACCCACCTGGTCGCCGCCGACGGGCGTCGGCTCTCCTTCGGCGACGTGAAACCGGGCGGCCCGGCCCGGGCGCGGGACTGCGCCCGGGCGGTCACCGAGATGGGCGCGGTCGCGGTCAACCACTCGGTGCTGGCCCGCGGCGGCCTGCGGATCACCGGCACCACCATTTCCCCGGACGGTCGGCTCGGCGCCGGCCAGGGGGTCCGGGCCAGCCCGCTCACCGAGACCGACTGGTCCACCGGACCGCTGGCGGAACTCTTCGCCCGCCCGCTCGCCGAGGTGGTGACCGCCCAGCTCGCCGCCGACGACCCGGAGGACCCGGCCCGGGCCGGGACCGCGCTGGTGGGCTGTGACCTGACGGTGGTAGGTGCCGTCGGTGACCAGGTGCTGGCCCGGGAGCTGGTCCCCGCCACCGACGCCGGTCCGGACCGTGTGCCGGTGCCGGATGGGCCGGTGATCCGGCTGGTGCCGGTCAACTCTCACCCGATGCTGGCCCACGTGGCCAACCTGCGGCGGCTCGCCGCCTGGCCGGGCCTGCGGATCCGGGTGGTCGGCCGGCTGGACCCGGACCGGGCCAGCACGCTGCGCCCGCTCGCGGTCGGCCCGGTGCCCGGTGCCGCTGCGACGCTCCGGCTGCCGACGGACTGGCACGGCCGGGCGGACCTTGGCTACGACGAGATCCAGGGCCGCCACCTGCCACCGCGCGAACCGGCCGCGATGACCGAACCGGCCCTCGCCGCCGCCGCCGACGCGGTCGCGGAGTCCCCGCTGTGGCGGGTCCGCCGGCTGGTGGAACTGGCCGTCTCCGGCGGTCGCCGCGCCGTCGCCGAGGCCGCCCGCGGCGAGGGCGCTGGGCTGGCTGGGCCGCTGCGCCGCGCCGGCTTCACCACCGCTGCCGCGCTGGCCGCCGCGCTCGCCGACGAGTCCGACCGGCGCGGTCGGGATGCGTTCGGTCGGCGGACCGATCCCGACCCGGACCGGTACGCCTGGGCCTGGCTCGCCGCGACCGCCCACCTCGCCGCCACCGAGCGGGAGCTGATCCGGTCCTCCTGGACCGCCCCCGGTTCGGTTGACTGCTGACCTGCGCGGATGCCCTCGCCCCGGCGCCGATCGGCATCTTCCGGCCGCCGGCCGGGGCGGGCGGCCACTACCGACACCGATGACGGCGGCGCCGCGTTCGGGCTGCTGGCGGCGAACACGACCGGTGTCTGCTGCTGTAGTCCGCGCGTGACCGTACGGCCGACGGCGTCGGCCGTGGTGGTGAGATGGACACCGACACCTACCGGCGCGGCGAAGGGCGGATGGGGCGGTAGCCACGGCGATCCCGGCTGCGGCCGGCACGCAGATCGACCTGCCCACCGAAGGGGGCATCGAGCTGCTTACCCGACAGATCGGGTCCGTCGCCGTTGCCGAGATATAGGTTGTTGCCACGGTCTGACTACGGGGGAGGGCGTTGGCCTATGGCCGCGATGCGGGAATCTCAGGCGATCCCAGGGCCTCGCCAAGCTGCCGCCGTAACCGCCGCCGGGTGGGACGGAACTCGCCTGCGGGGTTTCCTCCGGCTGGCCCGGCTGCGCTTCCTGCTCTACAACCTCCTGCCGGTGGGCCTCGCCGTGGCGGTGTCGGTACACCAGGGCTACCCGCTCGACCTCACGTGGTACGCCGTCGCGCAGCTGTTCGCGTGGACGGTCCACGTCATGACCCACTACTGCAACGAGTACTTCGACCTGGAAGCCGACCGGGCGAACGTCTACTTCACCCCGTGGACGGGCGGCAGTCGGGCACTTGTGGACGGGTCGGTCGCACCCGTGGTGTCGCTCGGCGCCGGGTTCGTACTGCTCAGCGCGTCGATGCTGATGGTGGCTGTCATGCCGCACTGGCAGGCGCGCGTGCTCGCCACCGCGGCCGTGGTGCTGGCCTGGTTCTACACCGCGCCTCCGGTGCGGCTGAACTATCGAGGCGCGGGAGAGCTGACGGTTGCCGCGATCCTCAACGGCCTCTGGCCCGCCGTCGCGGCAGTGCTCCAGGCCGGCGCCGTACCGATGCTCCTGCTGGCCGTGCTGGCGCCCACCGCGGTGCTGCAGGTGGCACGGATGATGGTGATGAACCTGGGGGACCGCCGGTCGGATGCGATGGTCGGCAAGCGCACGCTGCCGGTCATCATCGGTTACCAGCGGGCCGTACGCCTGATCGTCGGCGCGCAGCTGATCGCGTACGCGATGCTCACGGTCCTCGCGCTGCTCGGCTGGCTGCCGTGGCTGGTCTGGGCCGCGATGGCCGCTACCGCACCGTTGTCGGCCTGGCTCGTCAGGCAGCTCCGTGGCGGCGCGATGCGTGACCTCGACCCCAGGCGCATGACACCGGTGGTGTTCTGGGCATCGAACCACGTCTCGCTGATCGTCGCGGCGGCGATGCTGGGGGTGATCCTGGATGCGGCGCGCCGCTCCGCCGACGCCGGTGCACTGGCGGTGCTCGGCGTGGTCCTCGCCGGCTACGGGATGCTCTTCGCCCACCGCTTGTGGTTGGCGCGCCGGCCCGCCGAGGCTGCGGGTGAGGACGTCTGAGGTCCCTCCCGGCCCGGTCTGCCCCTGGCTGACCGCCGTCGCGGTCTCGCCGAGCCGGAACGTGTCGTTGAAAGGTCGACTAGCGCCGCCGGGGGAGTGTGCCACGCGTGCGCCACGCCTCCCGGGAACCGGGGAATGCGTCCTCGACCGGCAGGGTTGCAGATACCCGTGGGGGTATCCCACGCAGACCGTACCCCCGGGGGTATAGTTGGTGCAGGAGGTGGCCGATGAAGCTTCGACCGGAGATGACGTCGGATGCGCTGACCCGGCTCAAGCGGGCCCGTGGGCAGCTCAATGCGGTCATCGAGATGATGGAGAGTGGTCAGGACTGCCGCGAGGCGCTGACCCAACTCGCCGCCGTGTCGAAGGCGATCGACCGGGCGGGCTACAAGATCATTGCTTCGGGCATGCGGCACTGTGGGGCCGCTCGTGAGCGTGGCGAAACGCCCGAGATGACCGAGGAGGAGTTGGAGAAGCTCTTCCTGGCCCTCGCCTGAGACACAGAGGTTCAAAGACGCCACCCATGCCGTTTGGCTACGGCGTGGGCGGGTAGCCGTGCGCACGTGAAGAGGGATGCGGCAGTTTGTCTTCCACATACCCCCGGGGGTATGTGGCCTTTGAAGGACGTCGAAAGGAGCAGAGCACATGGCAATCGAGGTTTCCGTCATCGCGACGTCCTCCCTTGGCGATCGCAGCTACCTCGCCTCGGACGGGCGGGTGGCGATCGTGGTCGACCCCCAGCGCGACATCGACCGGGTCCTGTACCTCGCGGGGAAAAAGGGCGTCCGCATCACCCACGTGGTGGAGACGCACATTCACAACGACTACGTCTCCGGCGGGCTGGAGCTCGCCCGGATCACCGGTGCCCGCTACTTGGTGGCCGCTGCCGACGAGGTCGGCTTCGAGCGGACATCGGTCGCCGACGGCGACCAGGTGGCCGTCTCCGACTCGCTGCGGCTGCGGGTGGTCGCCACGCCGGGTCACACCTTCCACCACCTGTCGTACGTTCTGGATGAGGCCACCGGTGGCGAATGGCAGTCGATCGGTGTCTTCACCGGTGGGTCGCTGCTCTTCGGCACCACGGGCCGGACCGACCTGCTGGGCAAGCAGCACGCCCACGAACTGGCCCACCACCAGCACGCTTCGGCGAAGCGGCTGGCGGATCTGCTGCCCGACGGCGCTGAGGTGTGGCCGACCCACGGGTTCGGCAGCTTCTGTTCGGCCAGCCAGTCCGATGCCCCGGAGTCGACGATCGGCCGGGAGAAGGAGAAGAACCAGGTCCTGCGGCTGGCCGCGGACGACTTTGTCACCGAGACCCTCGCCGGTCTCGATGCCTACCCGGCCTACTACGCCCACATGGGCGTGGCGAACTTCGCCGGTCCGGCCCCGGTCGACCTCACCCCGGTGACCCGGGCCGACGCCGCCGAACTGCGCGAGCGGATGGCCGCCGGGCAGTGGGTGGTGGACCTGCGGCACCGCAAGGCGTATGCGGCGTCGCACCTGGCCGGGACCGTCAGTCTCGGCCTGGACGGCCCGATGTCCACCTGGCTCGGCTGGTTGATCGACTGGGGCGTACCGATCACCCTGCTCGCCGAAACCCCGGAGCAGGTCGCGGACGCCCAGCGCGAGCTGGTCCGCATCGGCATCGACCGGCCGGCCGCGCAAGCGACCGGCCAGGCCGAGCAGTGGGCGGCCGAGCCCGGTCAGCTGCGGGAGTTTCGGATGTCCGACTTCCCGGCCCTCGCGGCGGCCCGCGGGGGCAAGGTCCCCGCCGGCCTGCCCGCCGCGGACGTGGTCCTCGACGTGCGGATGACCAACGAGTGGCGGGCCGGCCACATCGACGGCGCCGTGCACATCCCGCTGCCCGACCTGCCCAAGCGGCTCGCCGACGTACCGGCCGGTGCCGTCTGGGTGCACTGCGGTTCCGGTTACCGGGCCACCGCCGCAGCCTCCCTGCTGGCCAACGCCGGACGCGAGGTGGTCGTCATCGACGAGACGTTCGGCCAGGCCGGCGATGCCGGCCTGGAACTGGTCGCCGGCGCCTGACCGATCAGCTCGACCCCGGCCGGCGTCGCCCGGCGCCGGCCGGTATCCCCGTGCCATCACGTGTGGCGTTTCGTTTGCGAAAGAGGAGAAATAATGAGTACTTCCAAGAGCACCCGCCCCGCCACCCTCGACGCCACCAGCTTGCGGGAGCTGATCGACGCCGGTCACGCGCCGCGCCTGCTGGACGTGCGTACCCCGGCGGAATTCGAGACCTCGCACATCCCCGGCTCCTACAACGTGCCGCTCGACCTGCTCAAGGAGCACCGCGAGGAGCTGCGCAACCACCTGGACGAGGACGTCGTGCTGGTCTGTCGCTCCGGCGCCCGCGCCACCCAGGCCGAGCAGACTCTGGCCGGGGCCGGCCTGCCGAGCCTGAAGATTCTCGACGGCGGCATCATGGCCTGGCAGGCGGCCAACGCACCGATGAAGCAGGGCAGCCCCCGCTGGGACCTCGAACGTCAGGTCCGCCTCGTCGCCGGCTCGATCGTGCTGGTCAGCGTCCTCGGCTCGGTGTTCGTGCCGCAGCTGAAGTGGGTGGCCGGATTCATCGGCGCCGGCCTCACCGTCGCCGCCGTCACCAATACCTGCGCGATGGGGATGATGCTCGGCAAGCTGCCCTACAACCGAGGCGCCAGTTGCGACGTGGACACCATTGTCGGCCAGCTTCGCGAGAGCCCCGGGAAGCGGGCATGACTGCGACCTTGGCCCTGACCATCGGACTGGCCGTCCTGATCGGCGTCAGCCTCGGGCTGCTCGGCGGCGGCGGATCGATCCTCGCCGTACCACTGCTGGTCTACGTCGCCGACCTGCCCGCGAAAGAGGCCATCGCCACTTCGCTGCTCGTCGTCGGCGCGACCAGCGTGGTGGGCGTCATTCCGCACGCCCGGCGCCACCGGGTGCGCTGGCGAACCGGCCTGACCTTCGGGTTCGCCGGCATGACCGGTGCCTACGCCGGCGGCCGGCTGGCCGAGTTCATCCCGGCCGGGTTCCTGCTCACCGGATTCGCCGTGATGATGCTGGCCACGGCGGTCGCGATGATCCGCGGCCGGCGCAACGCCGAGGGCAGGCCGGTGCCGCACGACCTGCCGGTACCGCGGGTGATTCTCGACGGCGTGGTGGTCGGACTGGTGACCGGACTGGTCGGCGCCGGTGGCGGTTTCCTGGTGGTGCCGGCCCTGGCGCTGCTCGGTGGCCTGCCGATGCCGGTCGCGGTCGGCACCTCGCTGGTGGTCATCGCGATGAAGTCCTTTGCAGGCCTGGCCGGCTACCTGTCCAGCGTGAGCATCAACTGGGGCCTCGCGGCGGCGGTGACCGTCGCCGCCATCGCCGGCAGCTTCGCAGGTGGGCGGCTCGCCGGACGGATCCCGGCCGACGTCCTGCGCAAGTCGTTCGGTTGGTTCGTCCTGGTGATGGGCGTCTTCGTGCTCGGCCAGCAACTGCCGGAGGAGTTGCGCACCAACCCGCTGCTCTGGATCGGCGTGGGGGTCATCGCCGCGGTCACCGTGGTGGTGACTGTGCTGCGCCGGCACCTCGCCTCCGCTGCCGAGTAGGCCGACGCATTCCTCGGCCGACCCGCCGCGCTTCCAGGGACCGCAGCGGGATCAGGGGCAGCGGCGGTGACCGGGTGGAGCCGATCTGTGCCCAGGTTGGCAATGGTGTGATTGGCCCGCCGAAGGAGCGGCCGGCCGCCCGAGAGGCCTCGGGCGGCCGGATACCCGTGGTTTCAGGCGATCTTGCGTCGGTAAGCGACCATGGCGAACGCGTAGGCGACGACGAGGATGCCGACGCACCAGGCCAGTGCGATCCAGATTCCGTCTCCGACCGGCTGCTGCTCGAGCAGCGCCCTGATCGTGTTGACGATGGAGGTGACCGGTTGGTTCTCCGCGAAGGCTCGCACCGGCCCGGGCATCGTGTCGGTGGGAACGAACGCCGAGCTCACAAAGGGCAGGAAAATGATCGGGTACGAGAAAGCACTCGCTCCGTCCGTGGAGGATGCCGACAGCCCGGCGATCACCGCGACCCACGTCAACGCGAGCGTGAACAGCGCGAGGATCCCGGCCACGGCGAGCCAGGCCAACACTCCCGCCGACGAGCGGAAGCCCATGACAAGCCCCGCCAGAACGATGACCACCACGGAGATGGCGTTGGACACCAACGAGGTCAGCACGTGTCCCCACAGCACCGACGACCGTGCGATCGGCATGGAGTGGAACCGCTCGAAGATGCCGCTCTGTAGGTCGTTGAAGAGCCGGTAGGCGGTGTAGGAGATGCCGCTTGCGATGGCGATGAGCAGGATGCCGGGCATCAGATAGTTGACGTAGTTGTCGGTGCCCGTCTGGATGGCGCCGCCGAACACATAGCGGAACAGCAGCAGGAACGCGATCGGCATGATCGTGACCGTGATGATGGTGTCCACGCTGCGGGTGACGTGTCGCACGGAGCGCCCGAGCATCACGCTGGTGTCGCTGAAGGAGTGCACGCTCATCGCTGTCCCTGCTTGTCTTTTTCTCGAGTCCTGTCGCTGTCGCTTCCGATGATCGCCAGGAAGACCTCCTCCAGGGTGGGTTGCCGTTCCACGTATTCCGCTTTCGCGGGCGGGAGCAGCCTCCTCAGTTCTGCCAGGGTGCCGGACACGATGATCGTGCCCCTGTGCAGGATCGCGATCCGGTCGGCGAGTTTTTCGGCCTCCTCCAGGTATTGGGTGGTCAGAAGAACCGTCGTGCCGCTGTCGGCGAGGTTCTGGATCACCTGCCACACCTCGACGCGGGCCTGCGGGTCGAGTCCGGTGGTCGGCTCGTCGAGGAAGACGATCGGCGGGTCGCCGATGAGGCTCATGGCGATGTCGAGGCGGCGGCGCATGCCGCCCGAGTAGGTCGACACCCGGCGTCCGGCCGCATCGGCAAGGCCGAATCGTTCGAGGAGGTCGTCTGCGATCCGGCGAGGGTCGTCCACGTGCCGCAGTCTGGCGATCATGACCAGGTTCTCCCGGCCGGTGAGGATCTCGTCCACCGCTGCGAACTGACCGGTCAGGCTGATCGACTCCCGCACCCGCGCCGGCTGGGACAGGACGTCGAATCCGTTGACACTTGCCGTGCCGTCATCCGGCTTGAGTAGGGTCGCGAGAATCCTTACGATCGTGGTCTTGCCGGCGCCGTTGGAGCCGAGCAGCGCGAAGATGCTCCCGCGGGCCACGGCGAAGTCGACGCCCTTGAGTACCTGATGCTCTTGATAGGACTTGTGCAATCCGTGGACCCGGATCGCCAGATTCTCTTCTTCCATGCTTTGCGTCTCCTTGGGCAACGGTCACGTGGGGCGGATCTGCTCCAAGCCCTCGAGCTCGGCGCAGGTCAGCCAGAGGTGGATCAGGAGCGGTGGATGGTGATGTCGCCGTAGGAGGTGCGGCCTCGCACCTCGACGGTCTCGTCGGCCTCCTCGGGTCGGGTGGTGTTCTCCATCTGGTTGCGCACGTGCCCGAATCCGGTGTTCACCGTCAGCCAGGCGGCGGTGCCGTCGGCGATGCCGATCTCCAGGTTGCCCATGGCGGTCCCGAGCACGACCGAACCGCGGACCACCTCGCCGAGGCGGATGTTGCCGTTGGAGGTTTTCGCGTCAACACCGGCGCCGGCCCGCTCGACGCAGATGTCGCCGTTGGCCGCGCGCACCCGCACGTCGCCGGTGACCGCGTCGATCGTGGTGTCGCCGTTGGAGTTCTTGACCACTGCGGAGCCCTCGACCTCGCCGATCTCGACCTTGCCGGAGCCGGTGGAGATCTCGGCGTTGCCCGTGATGCCGTCGGCGGTGACGTGACCGGCCGACGTGTTCAGGCGCAGCGGGCCGGTTCGTTCGAGCCAGAAGTTCCCGACGGAGGTCTTGAGCCTGCACTCCCCGAGCCGACCGGCACAGCGGATGTCGCCAACCTGCATCTCAGCGGACACCTGGGAGCCGCTGGGCAGTTCGATGGACACGGTGACCGATCTGGTCTTGCGAGAGAAGTCGAAAGCGCGCGACTTCGGGCCGGTGACCCGGAGTGTGCCGTTGGTGTAGTCGACACGTACCTGCTGAGCGGCCTTCACGTCGGACTCGTCGGCTTCGTCGCTCGGGCCGACCTCGACGACGGTGTCGGTCCGGTCGCTCGCGGCGATCCGCACGTCGCCGACACCGAGTTCGAGCGTGACGGAGATCGGTTCCGGCGTTTCGTAATGTGGCATGGTTGTCCCCGCATCATGGGTAGGTGAGTCGCCCCGCAGGTCGGGGACGCGGTGTGAGGGAAGCGTGCGGTGCGGCTAGCGCACCCAGCCGGTGAAGCCCTGCTGAGTCCGTTTCGCGCTGCCGCGTGGCGCGGCACGCTGGTCGCGATCGGACCGCTGCAGGGCACCGGCGGCCGCCCGGGCCAGCCAGGCGTTGACCGAGCGTCCCTCCTTGGCAGCGGCCTCCTCGATCGCGGCTTTGAGCTGCTCGGGCAGGCGTACGTTGATCCGCGCGGCGGGGCCCTCCTCGGCGATCAGCAGCTCGCTGTCCGGAGTGCCGTCGACCGTCGCCGCAGGGTCCTTGGCCGTGTGCTCGAGCGGCTCGGCGGGTGGTGAGGTCACGACGAAGTGCGGATCGCGTCCGCGCAGCCGCAGCTCCACCGAACCCGGTGCCAGGTCCCGGCTGATCTCGTCGGCGGCGGCCGACAACGCGTCCAGCAGCGTCATCCGGATCGCCGACTCCAGCGACCCGGCCAGGCGCTCGACCAGCACACGCGTTTCCTCACCGCCGGCTTCGGCAAGCGTGGCGAACTCACGTCCGAGGTTGCTCACGTAAGAGGTCAAGTCCATGGTGCCATCGTGGCACCTAAATGGCACACGAGCAAGCTGTTTTGGCTCAAAGTGGTGTCATGTTGGCGCCGGATCAGGCAGGGCATCGATGCAACCCGCCTGGAGCATCAGGGTCGGCCTGGCCGGCGGGCTGCTCGGCGTACCCGCCGGCGTGGCGATGCGGCGGCTGGTCGAGCTCTCGATGGCCGCCAGTGGCGGCCCGCACCTGCCGGAGCCGCATCCTGTCGATTCCGCTCGACGAGGCGATGTTCGCGGTCCGCGAGCGCCACGACGAGGCCGATCTGCGCCGCTGGGCCGATGAAGGCCAACCCGGGGTGTGGCTCGCCGCGTACGGCCTGATTTCGCCCGAGTGAGCCCGTGAGATGATTGCCTCATGGGGAAGCAGCAGGACGTCGGCGGGCCCGACCGTCACACCGGGTCAGGTGCCACCGCCCACCGCGCGAGCGGTGACGGCGTCGAGGCGGGGCTCGCCCTCGCGCTGGACCCCGCAACGCCACAGATGAACCTGATCGACTTGGCGTCCGACGCGTCGGCCGAGGTCCGTAAGGCGGTCGCGGCCCGGGCCGACGCACCAGCGCAGGCGCTGCGACCGCTGACGCGCGACCCCGATCGTCAGGTCCGGGAGGCCGTCGCGAGGAACCCCTCGACCTCGGTCGGCAACCTCCTGCGTCTGGTGAAGGACGCCGACCGGTGGGTCCGCTGGGCCGTCGCCAGCAACCCGGCGTGCGACGAGTCGGTCCGCCTGGTGATGGCGGAGGCAACCGACAAGGAGCTTCGCGGTCTTCTCGCGGAGACGCGGGAGTTGGAGCCGGAGTTGGCCGCCAGGCTGATCGCCGACGTCTCACCCGAGGTGCGGGAGCGACTCGCCACCCACACCCACGACCCCGATGTGATCACCGCCCTGATGGCCGACCGCACCGCGCGGGTTCGCAAGGGGGTCGCCCGCAATCCGCGGACCACCGCCGAGCAGCGCAGCGCGCTTGCCCAGGACCCCGTGGTCGACGTCCGGGTCGCGCTGGTCCGTGCGGTCGAACTCGACGAGGCGGATCTGGAACGCCTGGTCGACGACCGTTCGGTGCAGGTCCGACTGGCGTTGGCGACATCCGAGTTGACCCCGCCGCACATCCGGCAGGCCCTCGGTCGCGATTCCGATGACATGGTGGCCGACGCGGCGAGGCGGGATTTCCGCCCGGCGTCCGGCAACTCCCCGGTGGTACGGGCTCCCCGCGTCGGTCAACGGCGCTCGGGGACCGGCCCGGGTCGACCGGGCGGCGCCGCACGCTGAGGCCGGCGGGTCCGCTGCGCGGCTCCCGCGCGCAAGAACGATAGCGGGCTACCCTCCGAAATGGAGATCACCCGAGGAGCCGGCCAGATCAGCTCCGGCGCGAGCGCCGCGGCCGCCTTCGCGATCGCGACACTGCACCTCGGCGATGCGGGGTACCTGGGAGGAGACCGTTCCGGTGGCCCTCGCCGTGGCCGTCGGAGCTCCGCTGCTGCTGAGCCAGGCCCGCAACCTGTCCATGATGCAACGGGGCGACGACACCGCGGCGGCGCTCGGGGTCCGCCTCGAACGCACCCGGATCCTGGTCATCGTCGCGGCCGCCGGCCAGTTCGCCTTCGACACGCGCTACCCCGTGGGGGTCGTCACCCGGTACGCGGACCACCACCCGGGAAGTCCACCGGACCTTAGGCCAGGCTAACCTGTCCCTCAACCGCTGGGAGGACGTAGCTCGTGTGCACATGTTCCTTCGTTCTCGTAGGGTGCTGACGCTCGTGGCGGGCGACGAGATCAGCGGTGGGGTCGTGCTGCGCCGTGCCCTTCGCCGCCAGCGTGGCCGGGTGGTGGCCGGAATCGCGCTGCTCTGCACCCACCAGGCCGCCGAGGCCCTCGTTCCGGTCGCGATCGGCGTGATCATCGACCGCGCGGTCGCCACCGGGGACCTCCGCGCGTTGCTGCTCTCGCTCGCCGGTCTGGCCGCCCTCTTCACCGTGCTCGCCTTCGCCTACCGGTTCGGCGCTCGCCAGGCGTACGCCGCCGTGGAGCATGAGGCACACGCGGTGCGGGTCGAGATCGCCGAGAGCGCCCTCGACGCACGCGGACGCCGTTCGGGCCTGCGCGACGGCGATCTGCTCTCCGTCACCGCCTCCGACGCCGAGCTGTCCGCGCTCGTCGTGCGGGTCGCGGGGCTCACTGCGGCCGCGCTCACCGCCGTCGTGGTCGCCGCCGTCGCGCTGCTCGTCGTCGACGTCCCGCTCGGCCTCGGGGTGCTCATCGGGGTGCCGCTGGTGGTCCTCGCCCTGCAGCGGATGACGCCGCTGCTCACCCGGCGCAGCGCCTCCCAGCAGGAGGCTCTCGCCGCCACCACCTCGCTGGCTGTGGACCTCGTCACCGGCCTGCGGGTGTTGCGTGGCATCGGCGCCCAGGACCACGCCGCACGCCGGTACGCGGCCGCCAGCCGCCACGCCCTCGAGGTCACCCTGCGCGCCGCCACCACCAAGGGCCTGCACCTCGGGCTCACCACCACCGTCAACGGCCTCTTCCTCGCGGCGGTCGCCGGCGTCGCCGGCTGGCTAGCGCTGGAGGGCCGGCTCACTGTCGGCGAACTCGTCGCCGTCGTCGGGCTGGCCCAGTTCATCGCCGAGCCCGTGCAGACGCTCGGGTACTGCGTGCAACTGTTCGCCATGGCCCGCGCCTCCGCCGGGCGGGTGGCCCGGGTGCTCGGTGGCGCTCCGCTCGTCCGGCCGGGCGACGCCGGGCGGCCCGCCCCGAGCCCGTCGCGACTCACCCTCGACACGGTCGGGTACGCCGGACTCGACGGGGTCTGCCTGCACGTCGGCGCCGGTGAGGTCCTGGGTGTACTCGCCTACGATCCGAGCGAGGCCGAGGCGCTTGTCGCGCTGCTGTCCGGCCGGGTGCCCCGCGAGGACTACCGGGGGACGCTGTACGTCGACGGCGTGCCCGCCGAGGAGCTGCACATCGACGCCCTGCGCGGCGCGGTGCTGGTCGAGCAGCATGACGTGGCCTTGTTCGAAGGGACGCTGCGCACCAATCTCGCCGCCGGCGCCAGCATCGACGATGCGGTCCTGCGCACCGCGGTGCGGGCTGCGGCGGCCGAGGACGTGCTCGCCGCGCACCCGCACGGCATGGACCGCGTGCTCACCGAGCGGGGGGCGAACCTGTCCGGCGGGCAGCGCCAGCGCATCGGGCTGGCCAGGGCGCTCGCCGCCGACCCGCCGGTGCTGGTGCTGCACGATCCCACCACGGCGGTCGACGCGGTGACCGAGGCGCTGGTCGCCGAGGGGCTGGCCGCGGTTCGCGCGACGGCGGAGCGCGGCACGGTGCTGGTCACCAGTAGCCCGGCCCTGCTGCGGATCGCGCACCGGGTGGCCGTGATCGACAGTGGACGGGTCGTCGCCGAGGGCTCTCACGAGCAGCTGCTCGCCAGCGACGCCCGCTACCGGGAGGAGGTTCTACGGTGACCGACGAGTCGACCATGGCCGACGTCGAGCCCCGGCGGCTGCTGCCGACGGCCACCGCCGGGCAGACCTGGGCCGCGTTGAAGGCCGAGTTCGCCCGGCTGCCCGGGCTCAGCGCCGTCGCCGTCACGTTGCTGGTCGCCGCGGCCGCGACCGGGCTCGTCGCCCCGTGGGTGCTCGGCCGCCTCGTCGACGACGTCATCGCCGCCTCCGACACGTCACGGATCGTGGCCTGGGCGGGTGTGATTGCGGGTGCCGCGGTGCTCGCCGGCCTGCTCACCGCAGTCGGAGCCGCGGTCGCCGGACGCCTCGGCGAGACCGTGCTGGCGCGGCTTCGGGAGCGGGTCCTCGACCGTGCCCTGCACCTGCCGTCGGCCACGCTGGAGCGGGCCGGGACCGGAGACCTGGTGGCCCGCGCCGGCGACGACGTGGCCGTGGTGACGAATGTGATCACCACCAGCGGGCCCGCCTTCCTCGGCGCGCTGCTCTCCATCGTGTTGACCGCGGCGGGGCTATTCGTCCTCGACTGGCGGCTCGGCCTCGCAGGGCTGGCCGCTGCCCCCGCCTACGCGTTGGCGCTGTACTGGTACCTGAAGCGGTCGGTTCCGTACTACGTGCGTGAGCGGGTGGCCACCGGCGAGCGGGCACAGGCGATGGCCGGATCACTGCGCGGTGCGGCGACGGTGCGCGCCTACCGGATGGAAGACGCCCACGTCGCCCGGATCGCCGATCGCTCCGCCGTGGCCCGCGACCTGTCGTTGGAGATCTTCGGCCTGCACACGCGATTCGGGCTGCGGCTCAACCGGGCGGAGTTCGTGGGGCTCGCTGCCGTGCTGCTCGCCGGTTTTCTGCTGGTCCGCGACGACCTGGCCACCGTCGGGGCGGCCACCACCGCAGCGCTCTACTTCCACCGCCTTTTCAACCCGATCGGCCTGCTGCTGCTCCAGTCGGACGCCGTGCTGCAGGCCGGGGCGAGCCTCGCCCGGCTCGTCGGCGTCTCCCTACTGCCAGGTTCCGACTCGACCGACGGCACAGGGGTGCCTACCACGCAGGACTCCAGCACGGCCGGGCCCGATCGTCAGGGGCGGGCCGTGACGACAGGGCCGGGCAGGCCTGAGCCGGCGACGCTGGAGGTGGTCGTCGCCCGGCACAGCTACGACGACGGACCCGTGGTGCTGCAGGACATCGACCTCCGTCTCGCACCCGGGGAACGCGTCGCTCTCGTCGGAGCCAGTGGGGCCGGAAAGAGCACACTCGCCGGCATCGCCGCCGGGATCATCGCGCCCACTCACGGCTCGGTGCACCTGCGCGGCGTGCCGCTGACCCAGCTGGGCGAGCACCGGCTCCGTCGCGAGATCGCCCTGATCAGCCAGGAGGTGCACGTCTTCGCCGGGTCGCTCGGTGATGACCTGCGCCTGGCCGACCCGGACGCCACCGACGCCGAGGTGACCGCCGCCCTCGACCTCGTCGGTGCCGCCGGCTGGCTCCGTACCCTGCCCGACGGCCTCGCCGCGAGCGTGGGGGAGGGCGGGCGGCACCTCACCGCCGCCCGGGCCCAGCAGCTCGCCCTGGCTCGTCTCGTCCTCGCCGACCCGGTCGTCGCGGTGCTCGACGAGGCCACCGCCGAGGCGGGCAGCGCGGGCGCGCGCGACCTCGACCGCGCCGCCGCAGCGGCCACCGAGGGCCGCACCACGCTGATCGTCGCCCACCGGCTCAGCCAGGCGGCCACCGCGGACCGCGTCGTCGTCCTGGAGCACGGGCGCGTCGTCGAGCAGGGCACGCACGGCCAGTTGCTGGCGGCTGGGGGCCGGTACAGCCAGCTGTGGCGCTCCTGGAGCGTGCCCGATCTCGTGGTCCCGAAGTGAGGTTCTCCCGGTTTCACGGAATCTTCTGATCATGAGCGATCGCGCGTTTCCTGGGTCGGGATGTTCGCCGGCCTGCTTCCCGCCCGCCGTGCCAATTTCCACGCGACCGCAGTCTTCGCCGATCCTGGATCCGTTGACCCGCCCGGGCAGTCAGCCCTCATAACGGGTTGCCCACCGCGGCGAGCAGGCGCTCGCGGCAGATGGAGGTGACGATGACGGCGGTCGTTCCCACTCACCGCTGCGGGGCAGCCGTCTTGGGGGTCGCCCGGGCGATGATCGCCGCGAAGTCGACCCCCGCCGGCAGGGTGCCGTACGCCTGGCCATGGTCGCCGCCGAGGCGCGTGGCGCAGAAGGCGTCGGCGACGGCGGGATGGCCGTGGCGCACGAGCAGCGCGCCCTGCAGGACGAGGGCGAGCCGCTCGACGACCCGGCGGGCCCGCAACTCCAGGTCGTCGGGGGAGGCCAGCTCGTCCTGGACCTGCCGAACCGCGGCGTCGAGCCGGGCGTCCCCGCCGGCCGCCGCGGACACCTCGGCGCGGAAGGCGTCCATCGTCTCCGGTACCCGGGTGAGAGCACGGAGCACGTCCAGCGCGGCGACGTTGCCGGAGCCCTCCCAGATCGAGTTCAGTGGGGACTCGCGGAACAGACGAGGCATCCCGGACTCCTCGACGTACCCGTTGCCGCCCAGGCACTCCAGGGCCTCGGCGGCGTGGCCCGGCCACCGCTTGCAGACCCAGTACTTGCCGATCGCGAGGGCGATCCGTTTGAAAGCGGTCTCGGCGGCGTCGCCCCGGGAGGCCCGGTCGGTGGCCCCGGCGAGCCGCAGCATGAGGGTCGTCGCGGCCTCGGACTCGATCGTCAGGTCGGCGAGCACGTTGCGCATCAGCGGCTGCTCCACCAGGTACGCGCCGAAGGTCCGCCGGTGGGTGGCGTGGTGCACGGCGGTGAGCACGCCCTGACGCATCCCGGCCGCCGCGCCGATCACGCAGTCGAGACGGGTCAGGTTGACCATGTCGAGGATGGTGCGAACGCCACACCCCTCGTCTCCGACGCGCCAGGCGACCGCGTGTTCGTACTCCACCTCGGCGGAGGCGTTGGACCGGTTGCCGAGCTTGTCCTTCAGGCGCATGAGCCGCAGGGCGTTGCGGGTGCCGTCGGGCAGAACCCGGGGGACCAGGAAGCAGGTGAGCCCGCCCGGCGCCTGGGCGAGGGTGAGGAAGAGGTCGCACATCGGCGCGGAGGTGAACCACTTGTGCCCGACCAGCCGGTAGCTGCCGTCCGGCTCGGGTCGGGCGACGGTGGTGTTGGCGCGGACATCCGATCCGCCCTGCTTCTCCGTCATCGACATGCCGGCCAACAGCCCCCGCTTGGTCTGCGGCGCGCGCAGCCCGAAGTCGTAGCTCGTCGTGGTGAGCAGGGGCTCGTAGCGCGCGGCCAGCTCCGGAGCGTGCCGCAGGGCGGGCACCGCCGCGTAGGTCATCGAGATCGGGCAGCCGTGGCCGGCGTCGGTCCGCCAGGTGTAGAACTTCGCGGCCCGGGCGACGTGCGCCCCCGGCCGGTCGTCCGCCCACGGGGCGGCGTGCAGACCGTGCTCCACTGCGGTGCGCATGAGCTCGTGCCAGGCCGGGTGGAACTCCACCTCGTCGATCCGGTGGCCGTAGCGGTCGTGGGTGCGCAGCACCGGCGGATGCTCGTTGGCCAGCCGTCCCTGCTCGATCGCCTCCTCCGTGCCGGCGAGCCGGCCCAACTCGCGCAGCGCGGCGGTGGACCAGCCGGCGCCCTCCCGATCGAGCCCGGCGAGCAGCGTGGCGTCCTCCGCCGCGTCGTGGCCGATCAGCGGGGGTACCTGGTTGAACACCTCGTGTGTGGTCACAGCGGGACTCCCAGCGCGGTGGACGAGGGCAACGACGCCCGGGACGGTGCCGGGGCCGCGACGGCTCAGTGCCCCGGTACGCCCCGCGAGGATCGAATCAGCATCCGCTTCCTCGTGGCAAGCCCCTGCCGCCGGTCGGTCCGGTGCGTCGAAGCCGGGACAGGCCACCGGGAGGGCTGGGGGTCTCGGTTAACATGACGGCGTTGCGAGGCGGCTGCTGAGACGAGGCGACATGCGGTGGCTCCGGCTGATGCTGGGTGGGAAACGGGTCCAGCTCGATCCGGGCCGGCAGGAGGCGCTGCTGGATGAGGTCCGGCACCGGTTCGGCACCGGCGGACAGGCCGCGATTCCCGACCAGGTGGCTGCGGTCATCCGGGCGCTGGACGGCGACGACGGTCTGGCCGCGGCGACCAGGATCGTGCGTGAGGTCGCCGAAGAGGCCCATGCGGCGCTTCTCGCGCAGGCGTTCGACCTGCACCGGCGTACCGGTCGTCGACTCGTGGTCGACCGCCGCAACTACCGGCCGTTGTGGCAGGCGGCCGAGCGGGAGCTGCGCTGGCCCCTCTTCGCGCTGCCGGGTGGCTTCCACCCGTACGTGCAGGTGGCCGCGGCCGTCACGGTCGTCGGCGCCCGGGCCTCTCGCGCCGTGCAGGCCACCGACCCGGGCGCGCTGTTGGCCCACGTGTTCGAGCTGTTCGACCTCACCGTCGCCGGCTGGGAGTACGGCCGGGTCCGGGTGGACACCGACGCCGCCTCCCTGGTCGAGCGGCTGATCTCGACCGCCCGGCAGCTCCGCGCGGCCATGGAGGGTCCACCCCCGCTGCCGCCTGCGGTGCGGGAACTGATGCGGCGCAACAACACCGTCGACGTCCACGACCCGGCCGAGGACCGGGTGGTCGGCGCGGTGAATCTGGGCGCGGACCTGAGGTCGAGCCTCCTGGTGTGAGCCGCCGGGTGGGCACACCCTGCGCGCCCACCCGGCCCAACAAAGTTGAGTATCGAGGCAATGGGTCGCCCGGCGTGGGCCGCCCGGCTCGCGGAGCCAACGGAAGGTGCTCGGCCGGCAGCACCGGGCGGACCCCGTTCTCGCAGGCGGTAGGAGTGGTTCATCATGTGCTGACCGCCGAGGAGGCCGCCATGTCCGTCCCGTACCCGGTGCCGCCCCCGGCCCCGCCGCGCGCCGACGTCGGCAGCACCGCCCGCCCACCCGCCGAGGACCCCGCCCGGCTACGGCCGCGGGCCTGGGTCGCGGTGGTGCTGCTCGGCCTGGTCGGCCAGCTGGCCTGGACGGTCGAGAACATCTACCTGAACCTCTTCGTCTACGACACGGTCACCGACGACCCGACCGTGATCGCCACGATGGTCGCCGCCAGCGCCGCCACCGCGACGCTCGCCACCCTGCTGCTGGGCGCGCTCTCCGACCGCCTCGGGCGGCGCCGGGTGTTCGTCGCGGGCGGCTATCTGCTCTGGGGCGTCTGCACCGCCGCGTTCGGCTTCCTCACCGTGGGCGCGACGGGTGACATCGCGCCGGTGGCGAACGTCGTCCTGCTCACCGTGATCGCGGTGATCGCGCTGGACTGCCTGATGTCGTTCCTCGGCTCGGGTGCCAACGATGCGGCGTTCCAGGCCTGGGTGACCGATGTGACCCGGCCGGCCAACCGTGGCCGGGTCGAGGCGGTGCTGGCGATCATGCCGCTGCTCTCCATGCTGGTGATCTTCGGCGGCTTCGACGGGCTGGCCCGCGCCGGTGACTGGCGGACCTTCTTCCTGATCATCGGGGCGGTGATGGCCGTGGCCGGCGTCGCCGCCTGGTTCCTGGTCGAGGAGAGCCCCACCCTGGTACGCAACGACAACGGTTACCTGCGCGCGGTGGTCCACGGCCTGCGGCCGTCCGCTATGCGCACCAACCCTGGCCTCTACCTGGCCCTGGCCGCCTGGTCGGTCTGGGGCGTCTCGACGCAGGTCTTCCTGCCGTACCTGGTCATCTACCTGCAGCGCTACCTGCGGGTCGACGGGTACGCCGTGGTGCTCGCCACCGTGCTGGTGACCGCGTCGGTCCTCAGCGTGCTCTCCGGTCGGGTGATCGACCGGGTCGGCAAGGTCCGGTTCCTGCTGCCGGCCGCGGCGGTCTACGGCACCGGTCTGCTGCTGATGTTCCTGGCCCGGGGCACGCTGCCGGTCATCGGCGCCGGGATCGTGATGATGTCCGGCTTCATGCTGGTGCTGGCGCCACTGGGCGCGCTGGTGCGGGACCACTCGCCGCCGGAGCGGGCCGGTCACGTACAGGGGCTCCGGATGGTCTTCGCCATCCTGATCCCGATGCTGATCGGCCCGTACCTGGGTGCGGCGGTGATCAGTAACGCCGACGAGACGTACCAGGACCTGGGGGTGATCAAGCAGGTGCCGACGCCGGGCATCTTCCTGATGGCGCTGGCCGTGCTTGCGCTCATCGTCGTGCCGGTGCTGGCGCTGCGCCGCCGGGAGGGGAGGGCCGAGGCGTGACGCTGACGACCGAGTGGGGCGAGGCGCTCGACCCCGACCGGGTGCTGCCGGAATATCCGCGCCCGCAGCTGGTCCGCGACAGCTACCTCAACCTCAACGGCCGGTGGGCGTACGCCATCACCGACGACGCCCGTGAGCCGGCGCGCTACGACGGGGAGATCCTGGTGCCGTTCTCCCCGGAGGCGCCGCTGTCCGGGGTGGGGCGGCAACTGCTGCCCGGCCAGACCCTCTGGTACCGCCGCACGGTGCGGCTGCCCGACGGCTTCCACCGGCCCGGCCACCGGGTGCTGCTGCACTTCGGCGCGGTGGACCAGACCTGCTCCGTCCTGCTCAACGGGGTGCCCGTCGGCGGGCGCACCGGCGGCTACCTGCCGGTACGTGCCGACCTCACCGACGCGCTGCGCGACGGCGAGAACGTGCTGGTCGTCGCGGTGCGCGACGACAGCGACACGAGCTGGCACGCGCGCGGCAAGCAGAAGCTGCACCGGGGCGGCATCTGGTACACCGCCCAGTCCGGGATCTGGCAGACCGTCTGGGCCGAGTGCGTTCCCACCGCCCACGTCGAGCGGCTTACCCTCACGCCCCACCTGGCGCGGGGCTGTGTCGAGGTGACCGTGCACGCCGACACGACCGTGGGCGACGCGACCGTGGGCGACGCGGAGATCCGGATCCTGGCCGCCGGCGTCGTGGTCGCCGAGGCGGGCGCCGTCGCCGGGACCGCCGTGCGCCTGCCGCTGCCCGAGGCACGCCCCTGGACACCCGAGGACCCGTTCCTGTACGACGTGACCGTCGACTACGGCGACGACCGGGTCCGTGGCTACGTCGGGATGCGCTCGTTCGGTGTCGGGCCGGACGCGAACGGGGTACCGCGGCTGTTGCTCAACGGGGAGCCGTACTTCCACGCCGGGGTGCTCGACCAGGGCTACTGGCCGGACGGCCTCTACACCGCGCCGTCGGACGCGGCGATGGTCGCCGACATCGCCGCGATGAAGCGGCTCGGCTTCACCATGCTGCGCAAACACATCAAGATCGAGCCGCTGCGCTGGTACCACCACTGCGACCGACTCGGCATGCTGGTCTGGCAGGACATGGTCAACGGCGGCGACGCGTACCGCCCGCTGGTGGTCACCGCGCCGGTGCTGACGCCGCTGCGGCTGCCCGACCGGGGCCGGTGGCGGCGCTGGTTCGGCCGCGCCGAGGCGGCCGGGCGGGACGAGTTCCGCGCCGAGGTGCGCGAGACCGTCGAGCACCTGCGCAACGTGGTGAGCATCGCCGTCTGGGTGCCGTTCAACGAGGGCTGGGGGCAGTTCGACGCTGCCGAGGTCGCCCGGGAGGTGGCCGCCCTCGACCCGACCCGTACCGTCGACCACGCCAGCGGCTGGCACGATCAGGGCGGGGGCGACCTGCGTAGCCTGCACGTCTACTTCCGCCGATTCCGCGCGACCGGGCGTCGGCCACGACGCGACGCCGGGCCGGGCGGGGGAGCGGTCCGCGCCGATGCCGCGCCGGGCCGGGACCGGCGGGCCCTGGTGCTCTCCGAGTACGGCGGCTACACCCTGAGTGTCGACGGGCACACCTTCGGGCCGGCCGAGTTCGGGTACAAGCGCTGCCGTACCGCCGCCGAGCTGGCCGAGGCGTTCACCCGACTGCACGACGAGCAGATCGGGCCTGCGATCCCGGCCGGCCTCGCGGCCACCGTCTATACCCAACTATCCGATGTGGAGGACGAACTGAACGGCCTGTTCAGCTACGACCGGCGGGTGCTCAAGCTGCCCGAGGAGGTCATCCGGCGGGTCAACGACCGGCTGCGTCACCCGCCGGGCTGAGCCACTCTCGGCTGAGCCCTCCTCGGCCGGGCCGCCGCCGGTGGTCGACGCCACCGCCGCTCCGTGCCGCTACCAGCGGTTGCGGGCCTCCTCGGCCCAGCCGACCAGGCCGGAGAGGTCGACCCGCTCGCCGTCGTCGGCTGCCGCCCAGCCGGTGAAGTGCCCGAAGCACTGGTGCGTCTCGTTGGCGAGCACACCGAGGTTGGTCCGGGCGATCTTCTCGTGGAAGGGGTGGAACTCCGCCCCCACCCGCTCGCCGCTGATCCGCCACGGCCGCAGCCAGTCGGTGCGGTCGTACTCCCAGCGCAACTCGTCACCGATCTTGTGCAACCGGCCGTCGACGAAGAGGCCGTTCTCGGTCGAGCCGGTGCCGTCGGTCCACCGGCCGCCGAGCTGGATCGCCCGACCCGGGCCGCTGCCGGCGGCCCAGTTCCAACGGATCGCGTACGGCCACTTGCCGCGGCCGTGGTCGAGGACGGCGAAGGAGTCCGACTCGTCGACCGGATGGTCCACCCCGTTGACCCGCACGGTGCCGCGCACCGGACGGCCGAGGTCCTTGACCGTGTACTGGAACCGGCGGGCGCTCCAGGGCACCACCACCCCGAGCGACTCGTGCCCCGCTGGCAGCGGCACCACGAGATCGACCTCCAGCCCGGGGGCGGTGGCCCGGATCGTGGTTCCCGACGCCTGCTGGTCGATGTCGATCGAGAGTCCGCCGCCGCGGGCCCGCACGGCGCCCAGCCCGCTGACTGGCGGGAAGAACGCGCCCCGGGCGAAGGGGACCACCGCATTCCGGTCGATCTCGACCTTCGTCGTCCGGTCGAGCACGTAGACGCTGTGTACGCCCGCGTAGTCCAGCGACGAGGCGACCAGGCTGACGATGTGGCTCGGGGTGACGATTCCCCAGTATTCCCAGCGCTTGTTGCGGCCCCAGCCACGCAGGTTCGCCCGGTGCACCGGGCGGCGGCTCCAGCCCACCGCGGCGGGGTGGAGCCGCCCGCCCGGAAGGCACAGGTCGATCGGCTCGGTGATCTCGTTCTCATGCGTCACGACGGGAGGGTATCCGGTCGGCCCCGGCTGCCCGTGGGCTGCGGCCGTAGCTCCGCCGGTGACCTGTTTCACCTGATCAACGCCCGCGCGTTAAAAGGGCGTCAAGAAACCGGCGGGCGCCGTCATGGTCGCGTCAAGGACCCTGTTGGGCGGCGACGGCGAGGCGTGTGATTGCCCGGCGCGACCGGATGGCGGTCGTGGGGAAATCAATTCCGGTAAGAGGAGCCAGCAGTGTCTGACGTGCTGTTCGTGGTGTTGACGCTGGCGCTGTTCGCGGCGCTTGCCCTGGTGGTGCGGGCGGTGGAGAAGCTGTGAGCGCCGTCAACGCCGTGGGCCTGGTGCTCGCGATCGGCCTGGGGGTCTTCCTGGTGGTTGCCCTGCTGTTCCCGGAGCGGTTCTGATGACCATGACAACGGCAGGCGTCGTCTTCGTCCTGTCCCTGGTGGCGGCCCTGGTCGCTGTGCACAAGCCCCTCGGTGACTACATGTTCCGGGTGGTCTCCGGCACCGGGCAGTCCCGGGTCGAGCGTGGGATCTACCGCGTGGTGGGGGTGAACCCGGCGGCCGAGCAGTCCTGGGGCGTGTACGCCCGCAGCGTGCTGGCCTTCTCCGGGGTCTCGGTGCTGTTTCTCTACGCGTTCCAGCGGCTGCAGCATCACCTCTGGCTCTCACTGGGCTTCGACCCGGTGGTGCCGCACGGCGCGTGGAACACGGCGGTGTCGTTCGTGACCAACACGAACTGGCAGTCGTACTCGGGTGAGTCGACGATGGGCCACCTGGTGCAGATGGCCGGGCTGGCGGTGCAGAACTTCGTCTCCGCAGGCGTCGGCATCGCCGTCGCGGTCGCCCTGGTGCGCGGGTTCGCCCGCAGCCGCACGGGCGAGTTGGGCAACTTCTGGGTGGACCTGGTCCGGATCGTTCTGCGGATCCTGCTGCCGATCGCGGTGCTGGGCGCCCTCGCCCTGATGCTCGGTGGGGCGGTGCAGAACCTGTCGGCCGGCACCGACGTCACCACGCTGACCGGCGGCTCACAGCACATAACCGGCGGCCCAGTGGCCAGCCAGGAGGTGATCAAGGTGCTGGGCACGAACGGCGGCGGCTTCTACAACGTCAACAGCGCCCACCCGTTCGAGAACCCGACGGCCTGGACGAACTGGTGGCAGATCTTCCTGATCCTGCTCATCCCGTTCAGCCTGCCCCGGGTGTTCGGCCGGATGGTCGGGCAGAACCGGCAGGGCTACGCGATCGCCGCCGTGATGGCGATCCTCGCGTTGGCCAGCGTCACCCTGACCAACGTCTTCGAGCTGACCGGCGACGGCACGGTGCCACAGGCGGTCGGTGTCGCGCTGGAGGGCAAGGAGGTGCGCTTCGACGTGTCGAACTCGGCGACCTTCGCCGCCGCGACCACGTTGACCTCGACCGGGGCGGTGAACTCGTTCCACGACTCGTTCACCTCGCTGGGCGGGATGATGACGATGGTCAACATGATGCTCGGCGAGGTCGCGCCCGGTGGCACCGGTTCGGGCCTGTACGGCCTGCTCATCCTCGCGGTGATCACCGTCTTCGTGGCCGGGTTGATGGTGGGGCGGACCCCGGAGTACCTGGGCAAGAAGATCGGCTCGCGGGAGATCAAGTTCGCGTCGCTGTACTTCCTGATCACCCCCACGCTGGTGCTGGTCGGCACGGCGACAGCGTTCGCCACGGGCAACAACTCCACGGCGCTGAACGTCGGCCGGCACGGCCTCTCCGAGGTGCTGTACGCGTTCACCTCGGCCAGCAACAACAACGGCTCCGCGTTCGGCGGTATCACGGTCAACACCACGTGGTGGGACACCGCGCTGGGGTTGTGCATGCTGCTGGGCCGGTTCCTGCCGATCATCTTCGTCCTCGCCCTGGCCGGCTCCCTGGCCCGTCAGGCGCCCACCCCTGCCTCCGAGGGCACCCTGCCGACCCACCGACCGTTGTTCGTCGGGATGGTCGTCGGTGTCACGGTGATCCTCGTCGCGCTGACCTTCCTGCCCGCGCTCGCCCTCGGCCCGCTGGCTGAGGGGCTGTGACCATCATGAGGAACGAGGACATGTCCGTCACGCCCGTGACACCCGGGGCCGGCGCACCGCCGACCGCCGGCACCCCGGCCACCCAGGGCAACCGGGTCGGCGGGGGCCTGCTCGACCCGAAACAGCTGCTCCGCTCCCTGCCCGACGCGCTGCGCAAGCTCGATCCGCGCACGCTGTGGCGTAACCCGGTGATGCTGATCGTCGAGATCGGCGCCGCCTTCACCACCGTCCTCGCGGTGACCGACCCGTCGGTGTTCGCCTGGGCGATCACGGTCTGGCTGTGGCTGACCGTGCTCTTCGCCAACCTGGCCGAGGCGGTCGCAGAGGGACGGGGCAAGGCCCAGGCCGCGACCCTGCGGCAGGCGAAGACGGACACCGTCGCCACCCGGCTGGTCGGCTGGGCCCCGGGCGCGCGCGCCAACTCCTACCGCGACGAGGCGGTACCCGCACCGGAGCTGCACCAGGGCGACGTCGTCCTGGTCACCGCCGGCGGGATCATCCCCGGCGACGGCGACGTCGTCGAGGGCATCGCCAGCGTCGACGAGTCGGCGATCACCGGCGAGTCGGCCCCCGTCATCCGGGAGTCCGGCGGCGACCGCAGCGCCGTCACCGGCGGCACGAGGGTGCTCTCCGACCGCATCGTCGTGCGGATCACCCAGAAGCCGGGGGAGAGCTTCATCGATCGGATGATCGCCCTCGTGGAGGGGGCGAACCGGCAGAAGACGCCGAACGAGATCGCGTTGAACATCCTGCTCGCCGCGCTCACCGTCGTCTTCCTGCTCGCGGTCGTGACGCTGCAGCCCCTGGCCGTCTTCTCCAAGCAGTACCAGGCCGCAGCCGGGGACACCGGCGCGATCACCGACGCCGGCGTCTCCGGGGTGGTCCTGGTGTCGCTGCTGGTCTGCCTCATCCCCACCACCATCGGCGCGCTGCTCTCTGCGATCGGCATCGCGGGGATGGACCGCCTCGTCCAGCGCAACGTCCTGGCCATGAGCGGACGCGCGGTCGAGGCCGCCGGCGACGTCAACACGCTCCTGCTCGACAAGACCGGCACGATCACCCTGGGCAACCGGCAGGCCGCCGAGTTCGTCCCCGTCACCGACGTCACCGCAGATCGACTGGCCGACGCCGCGCAGTTGGCCAGCCTCGCCGACGAGACCCCCGAGGGCCGCTCGGTGGTGGTGCTGGCCAAGAACGACTTCGGGCTGCGGGAACGCGAGCCGGGCCTGATGCCGCACGCCACCTTCGTGCCGTTCACCGCGCAGACCCGGATGAGCGGCGTCGACCTGACCCCCGACGCCGGGGGCGACGGTGCCGCACGCCGAGTGCGCAAGGGTGCCGCCGCGGCGGTGATGAAGTGGGTCCGCGACAACGGCGGGCATCCCACCGAGCAGGTCGGCGAGATCGTGGACGCGATCAGCGGCACGGGCGGCACCCCCCTGGTCGTCGCCGAGCACGTCGACGGTGAGCCGGCCCGCGCCCTCGGCGTGATCCACCTCAAGGACGTGGTGAAGGCCGGTATGCGGGAGCGGTTCGACGAGATGCGCCGGATGGGCATCCGCACCGTGATGATCACCGGCGACAACCCGCGCACGGCGAAGGCGATCGCCGACGAGGCCGGGGTGGACGACTTCCTCGCCGAGGCCACCCCGGAGGACAAGCTCGCACTGATCAGGCGCGAGCAGTCCGGCGGCCGGCTGGTCGCGATGACCGGCGACGGCACCAACGACGCCCCGGCCCTCGCCCAGGCCGACGTCGGGGTGGCCATGAACACCGGCACCTCGGCGGCGAAGGAGGCCGGCAACATGGTCGACCTCGACTCCGACCCGACCAAGCTCATCGAGATCGTCGAGATCGGCAAGCAACTGCTCATCACCCGGGGCGCCCTGACGACCTTCTCCATCGCCAACGACATCGCGAAGTACTTCGCCATCATCCCGGCCATGTTCGCCGGCATCTACCCGAGCCTGGACACGCTGAACATCATGGGGCTGGCCAGCCCCACCTCGGCGATCCTCGCCGCGGTCATCTTCAACGCGCTGGTGATCATCGCGTTGATCCCGCTGGCCCTGCGCGGCGTGCGGTACCGGCCGGCAGCCGCGTCGAAGCTGCTCAGTCGCAACCTGCTGGTCTACGGCCTCGGCGGCATCGTCGTGCCCTTCGTCGGCATCAAGCTCATCGACCTGCTCATCCAGTTCATCCCAGGGATCTCGTGATGCGCCTACCCGCCTGGCTCTCCTCATATCTCGCCGCCCTGCGCGCCCTACTCGTGTTCACCGTTCTGCTCGGGCTCGCCTACCCGCTCGCCCTCGTCGCCGTCGGTCGGATTCCCAGCCTCGACGGCAGGGCCGACGGCTCGCTGATCAGGGCGAACGGCCAGACCGTCGGCAGCGCCCTGATCGGGCAGTCGTTCACCGACGCCGACGGCAACCCCGTTCCGCGCTACTTCCAGTCCCGACCCTCGGCCGCCGGCTACGACCCGACCGCCACCACCGCCTCCAACCTCGGCCCGGAGAGCGTCGTCGACACCATCGCCACCGACCCCGCCGAGTCGACGCCGAGCCTGCTCACCCAGGTCTGTGCCCGCAGCAAGGCCGTCGGTGAACTCGACGGCGTGGACGGCCGCCGCCCCTTCTGCACCCCGGAGGGGGTCGGTGCGGCGCTCGCGGTGTTCCGCGTCGACGGGTTGACCGGGCCGGTGACCCGGGTGGTCAGCGTCAACCAGATCAGCCCGGCCACCCCGTTCCTCGCCTCCTACCAGGGCGTGCCGGTGGAACTGGCGAAGCCCGGCGAGGACTATGTCGCCGCCGGCGGGCTCATCACCCCGATCCGCGGCGACGCCCCCGCCGACCCGGCGGTGCCGGCCGACGCGGTCACCGCCAGCGGCAGCGGACTCGACCCCCAGATCAGCCCCGCGTACGCCGAGATCCAGGTCGACCGGGTCGCGCGTGAGCGCGGTGCCGACCCGGCTGCGGTCCGCCGCCTGGTCGACCGGCACACCACCGGCCGTACGCTGGGATTCCTGGGCGAACCGGGCGTCAACGTCCTGGAACTCAACCTCGCCCTCGACGAGCAGTTCCCCACCCGCTGATGTCGGGTCCAGGGCGGGGTCGTCGGCCCCGCCCTGGGCCCGCGTCGTGGCCGGCGACCCCGCCGGTCAGTCCCGCCGGATCCGGTGCTGACCGCCACCGGTCCGGCGGCGGCCCCGAGCAGAGAGGATCTTCTTCGTGTCAGGAGGGGAGCTTCGTATCTACCTGGGCGCCGCTCCCGGGGTCGGCAAGACCTACGCCATGTTGGAGGAGGCCCAGCGCCGGGTGGAACGCGGCACCGACGTGGTGATCGGCTTCGTGGAGACCCACGGCCGTCCGCACACCGCCGCCATGATCGGCAATCTGGAGCAGGTGCCCCGCCGCACGATCGCCTACCGTGGGGTCGAGTTCACCGAGCTGGACCTCGACGCCGTGCTCGCCCGCCGACCCGAGGTGGTGGTGGTCGACGAACTGGCCCACACCAATGTGCCGGGCTCCCGTAACGACAAGCGCTGGCGGGACGTCCAGGAGATCCTCGACGCCGGCATCAACGTCCTGTCCACGGTCAACGTCCAGCATCTGGAGTCGATCAACGACGTCGTCGCCCAGATCACCGGCACCACCCAGCGGGAGACCGTCCCCGACGCCGTCGTCCGCGCCGCTGGGCAGGTCGAGCTGGTCGACATGACCCCGGAGGCGCTGCGCCGGCGGATGGCGCACGGCAACATCTACCGCCCCGACAAGATCGACGCGGCGCTCGGCAACTACTTCCGGGTCGGCAACCTCACCGCCCTGCGCGAGCTGGCCCTGATCTGGCTCGCCGACAAGGTCGACGACCAGCTCGGTGCGTACCGCGCCCAGCAGGGCATCTCCGACACCTGGGAGGCCCGCGAGCGGGTCGTCGTCGCCCTGACCGGCGGGCCGGAGGGCGACCCGCTGATCCGCCGCGCGGCCCGGGTCGCCGCCCGCGGCCGGGGTGCCGACCTGCTCGCCGTGCACATCGCCCGCAGCGACGGCCTCGCCGGCGCCGACCCCGCACGGCTGGCCCGCCAGCGGGTGCTGGTGGAGAGCCTCGGCGGCACCTACCACCACGTGCTCGGTGCGAACGTCCCGGCCGCGTTGCTCGACTTCGCCCGTGGCGTCAACGCCACCCAACTCGTCCTCGGCGCCAGCCGCCGTGGCCGGCTCGCCCAGGTGTTCTCCCGTGGGGTGGGGGTGACGACCACGGCCCTGTCCGGGTCGATCGACGTGCACCTGGTCACCCATCCCGAGGCGGGTCGAGGCCGGCGGGTGGCCGGCGTCCCGGCGGCACTGTCGCGCCGACGCCGGCTGTTGGGGTTCGCGCTCGCCGGGCTGGGCATGCCGCTGCTCACAGTGCTGCTGTTGACGCTGCCGGATCTCACCCTGACCAACGACATCCTGCTGTTCCTCGCCGGCGTCGTCGGAGTGGCCCTGGTCGGCGGCCTCTGGCCGGCGCTGGCCGCCGCCCTCGGGGGCTCGCTGCTGCTCAACTGGTTCTTCACCCCGCCCTACCACACGCTGACCATCGCGGAGGCGGACAACCTCCTCGCCCTCGGGGTCTTCGTCGGTGTCGCACTGGCGGTCAGCTGGGTGGTGGACGTCGCCGCCCGCCGGACCCGGGAGGCGGCGCGGGCGTCCGCCGACGCGCAGACCCTGGCCACGGTGGCCGGTGGTGTGCTGCGCGGCGAGCGTCCGCTGCCGGCGCTGCTCGACCGGCTCCGGGAGACCTTCGCGCTGCGCGCGGTCAGCGTCCTGGAGTTGGCTGTCGACGCCGAGGGGCGGCCCGCCCGGGCCAGCGAGGAAGGAGCGTGGCGGGTCGTGGCCAGCGTCGGGGAGTCGCCACCGGGCAGCCCCAGCGCGGGGGAGACCGCGGTGCCGGTTGACGACCGGCTCACCGTCGTGCTCGCCGGCCGGCGGTTGGAGGCCGCCGACCGGCGCGTCGTCGAGGCGTTCGCCGCCCAGGCCGCGGTGGCGCTGCGCCAGGAACGCCTCACCGAGGAGGCCGCCACCGCCCGTCCGCTGGCCGAGGCCGACCGGATGCGCACCGCGCTGCTCGCCGCCGTCAGCCACGACCTGCGAACGCCGCTGGCCTCGGCGAAGGCGGCGGTGAGCAGCCTGCGTAGCCCCGACGTGGAGTTCGACGCCGACGACCGGGAGGAGCTGCTGGCCACCGCCGACGAGTCCCTGGACCGGCTGGGCCGACTGGTGGCGAACCTGCTGGACATGAGCCGCCTGCAGGCCGGCGTGCTCGGCGTCACCGCCGCCGCGATCGGGCTGGAGGACGTCGTGCCCCGGGCGTTGGACGAGCTCGGCCCGCCCGCCGCCGACGTCAGCACCGACATTCCCGCCGACCTGCCCGCCGCCACCGCCGACCCGGGGCTGTTGGAGCGGGTGCTGGTCAACCTCATGGCGAACGCGCTGCGGCACAGCCCGCCCGGGCAACCGCCCACCGTCACCGCAAGCGCCCACGCCGGACAGGTGGAGCTGCGGATCATCGACACCGGCCCGGGCATCCCCGAGGACCGGTGGGAGCACGTCTTCCTGCCCTTCCAGCGCCTCGGTGACCGGGACAACCAGACCGGGGTCGGTCTCGGCCTCGCCCTGTCCCGGGGCCTCGCCGAGGCCATGGGTGGCAGTATCACGCCCGAGACCACCCCGGGTGGCGGGCTGACCATGGTGCTGCGGCTGCCCGCAGCCGCCCCGAGCACGTCGGAAGGGCCGCCGTAATGACCCGCATCCTCGTGGTCGACGACGAACCGCAGATCCTGCGTGCCCTGCGGATCAACCTGCGCGTCCGCGGTTACGACGTCCAGGTCGCCGAGACCGGCACGGCGGCGCTGAAGGCCGCCGCCTCCCACCCGCCGGACCTGGTGGTCCTTGACCTGGGCCTGCCCGACCTCGACGGCGTGGAGGTGATCCGGGGGCTGCGCGGCTGGACGGCGGTGCCGATCATCGTGCTGTCGGGCCGGGCGGGCAGCGAGGACAAGGTCGCCGCCCTCGACGCCGGTGCCGACGACTACGTCACCAAGCCGTTCGGCGTGGACGAGCTCCTCGCCCGCATCCGCGCCGTCACCCGTCGCCTCTCCGCGACGACGGGCGACGGCGCGAGCGCCGTCGCCCAGGTGGGCCGGCACACGGTCAACCTCGCCGAGCACACCGTGCGCCGCGACGACGGGGTCGAGGTCAAGCTCACCCCCACCCAGTGGGCCATGCTCGACAAGCTGCTGCGCCACCCCGGCAAGCTCATCAGCCAGCGCCAGCTCCTGCACGACGTGTGGGGGCCGGAATACCAGCACGAGACCAACTACCTGCGTCAGTACATGGCCCAGTTGCGGCGCAAGCTGGAGGACGACCCGGCCCGTCCCCGGCACCTTCTCACCGAACCCGGCATGGGCTACCGCTACCGGCCCTGACCGAGCACCGCGGCGGCAGGGCCGGGCTGCCGGAAGTGGTCGGCCACCTTCCGTTGACACGCGCCCTTCGTGCGACTAGACCTCATATCTACAACCTTGGATATGTGGTGTGGGGGCCGTCCGGTCCTGCGCCCAGAGGGAGGATCCGGATCATGCTCCGATCAGGCCCGTCCCGTCTGCTTGGCCTGCTGGCCACCGCCGTCACCGGCGCGTCCCTGCTCGTCGCCGTCGCCACACCCGCGATGGCCGCGCCGCTGAGCCTCACCCCGTACGTGAACCCGTTCATCGGCACCGACGACAGCAACGCCCCCAACCCCGTGCCGGGTGGTGCCGGCGGAAGCACCGTCCCCGGCCCGGTGCAGCCCTTCGGCATGGTGCAGCTCAGCCCCGATACGCCCACCGCCTCGCCCTCGGGCTACCGGTTCAGCGACACCCAGATCGAGGAGTTCAGCCTCACCCACTTCAACGGCGCCGGTTGCGCCAACAACGAGGACCTCGGCATTCTGCCGATCACCGGCGCCATCGGCGCCTCGCCCGGCACCTCCTGGACGTCCTACCGCGCCACCCAGAACAAGAGCCAGGAGCAGGCGCGTGCCGGCTTCTACCAGGCGGTGCTCAGCAACTACGGCAACACTCGGGTCGAGGCATCGACCACCCGGCGCACCGCCGCCCTGCGGCTGAGCTACCCGGCGACCGACACGGCCCGGGTGCTGATCAACACGAGCCGCAGCGCCACCGGCAACCGGAACGGCTCGATCACGATCAACGGCTCCACCGTGACCGGCAGCGTCACCGGCGGCGGCTTCTGCGGCAACGGCAGGACCTACCAGATCTTCTACCGGATGGAGTTCGACCGCGCCCCGAGCGGCGTGGGCACCTGGCTCGGCGGCACCGTCAGCGCCGGCTCCACCAGCGCCAGCGGCACCAACTCCGGCGGCTACCTGACCTTCGACACGTCCACCAGCCCGGTCGTACAGGTCAAGGTCGGCATCTCGTTCGTCAGCCAGGCGGGAGCCCAGGCCAACCTTGCCGGCGAGCAGCCGGGCTTCGGATTCGACACCGTACGCGCCAACGCCGACGCGGAGTGGAACACGTTCCTCAACCGGGTGCAGGCCACCGGCGGCGCCGACGCCGACCTGCGGAAGTTCTACACCGCGCTCTACCGCGTCCTGATCAACCCCAACGTCTCCAACGACGTCGACGGGCGGTACCGCGGCTTCGACAACGCCGTGCACACGGCGAGTCACCCGGTCTACCAGAACTACTCCGGCTGGGACATCTACCGTTCGTGGGCGGCGCTGATCGCCTTCATCGCTCCGGTGGAGGCCGCCGACATCGCCAAGTCGATGGTGCTCGACGGCCAGCAGGGCGGCCTGCTGCCCAAGTGGTCGCACAACACCAACGAGGCCTTCGTGATGACCGGGGATCCCGGCCCGATCATCGTGGACAGCCTCTACCAGTTCGGCGTCCGCGACTTCGACACCGCCGCTGCCCTGTCCCTGATGAAGAAGGCCTCCGCCGGCGGCACCATGCAGGGCAGTCCGATCCGCGGCCGGCAGAGCGGCTACGTCCAGCGCCAGTTCATCGACGGCGACCCGTCCGACTCACTGGAGTACTCGGCGAGCGACTTCGCGGTCGCCCAGTTCGCCCGGGCGCTGGGCGACACCGCCACGTACGACACCCACATGACGCGCGCCCAGTGGTGGCGCAACACCTTCAACACCGAGTCGAGCTACGTCCACCCGCGCAACGCCGACGGCACCTGGCCGTGGCCCCTCGACCCGGCCAGCCAGTCGAACTTCGTCGAGGGCAACGCCTCGCAGTACACCTGGATGGTCCCCTACAACTTCGCCGGCCTGATCAACCTGATGGGTGGTCGGCAGACCGCGATCCAACGGCTGGACCACCACTTCACCCAGACCAACGGTGGGCAGTCGCAGCCGTTCTTCTACATCGGCAACGAGCCCGAGCACGGTGTGCCGTGGGCGTACCATTTCGCGGCGGCACCGGCCGGCACCAGTGCCGTGGTCCGGCGGGTGATGGACGAGTCGTTCGCCACCGGCGCGGGCGGCCTGCCCGGCAACGACGACCTCGGCGCCACCTCCGCCTGGTACGTCTGGTCCGCGCTCGGCATGTATCCGCCGACGCCGGGTGCGGACACGTTGGCGCTGCACGGCCCGCTCTTCCCGTCGATCCTGGTGGATCGGCCGACCGGTGACCTCCAGATCAACGCCGCCAACGCCGGGCCGGGCAACCAGTACGTGCAGAGCCTCCTCGTCAACGGCGCGTCGACGCAGCGCACCTGGTCGCGGTACCGCGACATCGCCGGTGGGGCCACGCTGTCGTACACGATGGGCGGCTCGCCGTCGTCGTGGGGCACCGGTGTGGCCGAGGTGCCACCGTCGTTCACCGACGGGTTCGCCCCGCCGGCCGCCGCCCCCGAGTTGGGGGTCAACCTGGCCGCCGGTCGGCCGGCCACCGGCTCGGCCTCCTGCACGGCGGCCGAGGGCCCGGAGAAGGCGTTCGACGGCCGGCTGGGCAGCACCAGCAAGTGGTGTTCGCTCGCGGCCGGGACGAAGTTCCTCCAGGTGGACCTGGGGTCCGCCCAGACGATTCGGTCCTTCGTTGTCAAGCACGCCGCGCTGGGCGGTGAGCGGACCGGTTGGAACACCGGCGCGTTCACCATCCAGACCAGCACCGACGGGACCACCTGGACGACGCGGACGACCGTGTCCGGCAACCGCTCCAGTCGCACGTACCATCCGATCCTGGCGGTGCCGGCCCGGCACGTCCGACTCAACGTCACCACCCCGGCCAACGACGGGAACAACGCGGCCCGAATCGACGAGTTCGAGGTGTACGGCGGCAACGGCCAGATCAATCTGGCGTTGAACCGGCCGGCCACCGCCGACGCGCAGTGCTCGGCCGGCGAGGGGCCCGAGAAGGCCGTCAACGGCAGCACCGGGGGCGGCAACTCCGACAAGTGGTGCTCGCTCGGCGGCACCAAGTTCCTCCGGATAGACCTCGGTGCCAGCCACGCGATCAGGTCCTTCACCCTGCACCACGCCGGCGCCGGCGGCGAGACCCCGGCGTGGAACACCCGCGACTTCGACCTGCAGGTGTCGTCGGACGGAGTGGGCTGGACGACCGCGGCACAGGTCCGGGGTAACACCGCCGACGTCAGCGACCACCCGGTGGCGGTCAGCGGCAGGTACGTGCGTCTGAACGTCCTCACTGCGACGCAGACCACCGACGCGGCGGCCCGCCTGTACGAGGTGGAGATCTACGGCGACGAATGATGTGGACGGCCCCCGGACCCGTCGGCCCTACGGACTGTCAACCTCGGAACTACGTGCTGTCAGTGAAGAAATCTAGGTCCGAGCGACTGGATATTCTCGCTCTAGTGGGTTACAGTACTTTCAGTCGAGAGCAGAGAACACCAAAGACGCAGACGGACCGCCCGGCCGTGAGGTCACGACGGGCGCAAGAAACGGAACCAGAGGCACGTCAGCCCCGAAGTGTTGCGCGACGGGGCGCGCAGGTGGGGCCAGGGCATTTTCAGGGCTCCAGCTGATGTCCGCCGCAGCTGTCCGGGGCCAGGGAAGCACGTGGGCCTCGACGCCGGTGGACCGCACGTCAGTAAGGGAAAAGAGTCCCAGAAGAGGAAAGGGAGGGCCCAACACCGTTGGATCGCCCGCCTTCGGCCGTCATACCGGGCCAGGCGGACACCGCAGTCTCCATCGAACGAGAGGTGGTCTCCGGTCACGCATATGCGATCCTCGCACCCGAAGCCTTCACAACTGGCTGGTGCGGATACGACAAGCCGACATTCCCGTTGGCAGATGGTGTTCTGACCCGTAACCCTGGGCCCCGGCGCGTCAGCGCCGGGGCCCTCGACGTGGAGGTGACATGGGGCAAAACCCCGACGACATGTTCGGTGACGAGGACTATCCCGCCTACACCATCGGCCAGGCCGCAGAGATGCTCGGCGCCTCGCAGGACTTCCTGCGCCGCTTGGACGAGGCGAACCTGATCGACCCGCACCGCTCCGCCGGCGGGCACCGCCGCTACTCCCGCTATCAACTGCGCCTGGCCGCCCGAGCCCGGGAGATGGTGGACCGGGGCACCGCCCTGGAGGCAGCCTGCCGAATCATCATCCTGGAAGACCAACTCGAAGAAGCGCTCCGGCAGAACGAGAAGCAGCAGCACGGGCCGCAGCAGGCCGACTGACCGCCCCAACCGGGCGCGTCGTCGGCGTAGCGCTGGTGTCGGCTCCGCCTGAAAATTGACGACGCGGCTCAACGGGTGGCGGCGTCGGTGACAATCGCCTGAAGGTGGAGTCGGCACTCGGTGACGCGTCCTGGTGCAGCGGTGACGCCGACAACAGGTGCGAATTTCTCGCGAGCAACTTCTGCACCGACACGAGCGGCAAAATCCTTTAAAAGAAAACAATCCTCGCATAGATCTCCTGTCTGGCTATGACGTATTTGTGGCAAAAGGTGCCATGTGCTGCTTTTGCCCGGTTAGCGTCTCCTCGTCAAGGTGGTGACAGAGGGGGGCGACCCCGTCGTTTCCAAGGAGCTTCGCGATGGACCTGCCAGAACTTCTCCCGGTCAAGCGCCCGCCCAACGGCCTCGATCCCAAGCGCATCCTCGTGACCGGGGGCGCTGGTTTCATCGGCAGCCACGTGGTCGCCCGGCTGATGCTGATGGGCAGCCGGGTTCGGGTGGTGGACAACTTCTCCACCGGGCGGATCGAGAACCTGGCCGACGCCGCGTACGGCGGTTTGTCGGGGGACGATGTGATCTCGGGTGACATCCGCACCCCGGAAGGGGTGAAGATAATTCATGACTGGAAGCCCGACGTCGTGGTGCACCTGGCCGCCCAGGCCAGCATCCCCACCGCCGAGCGGACCCCCCTCTACGACGCCGATGTGAACGTCTTCGGCACCGTCAACGTGCTCGACGCGTGTGTCCGCAGCCAGGTGCGACTGTTCGTCAACGCCACCAGCAGTGCGATCTTCGGCGACGTGCCCGTGAGCGAGCTGCCGATCGAGGAGAACTACGGGATGGCGCCGGCCAGCCCGTACGGCATCGGCAAGGCCGCCGCGATTCGCTATGTCGACTGGTACGGCCGTCAGTACGGCCTGCCGTACACGTCGATGGTGTTCAGCAACGTCTACGGGCCGCGCCAGGGTGATGCCGACTGCGGCGTGGTGTCCCTGATGGTCGACGCGCTGCTCGACGGGCGCCCGGTGACGATCAACGACGACGGCCGGCAGACCCGTGACTTCGTGTACGTCAGCGACGTCGCCGAGGCGGTGGCCCTGGCCTGTCACTCCGAAGGTGCCGGCCTGCTCAACATCGCCTCCGGTCGGCAGACGACGACCAACGAGGTGTACCGGGCCGTCAGCGAGGCCGTCGGTGCCAGTAACAGCCCCCGCTACCAGGCGCTGCACGAGTCCGGGGAGATCCGGAACATGGCGCTGGACAACAGCAAGGCCAAGGCGTTGCTGGGCTGGCAGCCGACAGTCGGATTCACGGAAGGGGTGCGGATGACGGTGCGGGACGTCCGCCGCCGCAGGACCGGCACGGTGGCCATGCCTCCGGTCCAAGGGCTCCGCGTCCTCAGTGGCCGATAACGGGTCAGATCAGGACCCGTCCCGGCACCGCGCGGCAAAACGGTAAACCACTCGAACGCCGCGTGCTCCACATGCAGCGTGGAGGAAGTCTCCGTCCTTTGGGACGGAGAGGCGCTTCCTGTGGCGACATCGGAAGCGTCCCGGCACTGGTGCGCCCGCACGCTGTCTGCGGGGTGCGCGGCGGGGGGACTGCCGGGCGGCGAGCTTGAGCGTGGTGGCGACGACGGTGGCCCCGTGTTCGCGAGGCGATCCAGCAGCGTCGATGAGGTGCCGTGGTGTTGCCGGCTCCGACCAGCCGGTACGGGGGGGTCGGGCGAGCGCCGGGCAGGTCGGTGCGGCCGGCCGGGTCGAGGCGGTGGGCCGGCGGCGTTATCGAATCGGGGTCTTGACGGCTACGGAAGTTTGACATTTGATAAATCCTGTCAACGCAGGAGGTCACATGTCAGGTCGTCATCGTCTCGTCGCGGCTGCCGTCGCGGCGGCTCTCGTGCTCACCGTCTCCGGCTGTGGTGGTGAGGAGGAGGAGGCTGATTCCCCCGCCGCCGCCTCCGTCACCTACCTGACCTCCTTCGGGACGTTCGGGCGGGACTCGTACGCCCACGTCGCCCTGGAGAAGGGCTTCTTCAAGGAGGCCGGGCTCAACGTCACCATCAAGCCCGGCACCGGCACCGTGGATGTCATGAAGCTGATCGGGTCGGGGCAGGCCGACTACGGCACCGGCGACCTCTCGGGGGTCATCACCACGATGGCCAAGGAGAAGATGCCGGTGCGGGCGGTGGCCGCCATCCACCAGCGGTCGATGGCCGGTATCGCCTCGCTGGGCAAGGCGATCGACTCGCCGGAGAAGCTCGCCGGCGCCACCATCGCGGACAGCTCCGGCTCCACCAACATGATCATTTTCCCGGCGTACGCCAAGGCGGCCGGCATCGACCCGAAGTCGGTGACGTTCGTTCCCTCCTCGCCGCAGTCACTGCCGCAGCTGCTCGCCGCCGGCTCGGTGGACGCGATCGGCCAGTTCGCCGCCGGCAAGCCGCTGCTGGAAAAGGCCGCCGGTGGCAAGACCGTCACCATGCTGCCGTACGCGGACAAGCTGCCCGATCTGTACGGCAACGCCCTGCTGGTTTCCGCCAAGAAGCTCGAAGGCGACCGCGCGCAGGTCGAGAAGTTCACGGCAGCGCTGGTCAAGGGCCTGGTCTATGCGGTGGAGCACCCCGAGGAAGCCGCTCAGCTGCTCAAGAAGCACGACCGGACGGCCGACGAGAAGGTCGCCGCCGCCGAGCTCACCGAGATGCGCCCGTACGTCCTGGGCGCCGGCGGGCCAGCCGGAACGCTCGACCGCAAGCGGGTCGAGGCGATGATCGCGCTGCTCGCCGGCACCGGCACCCTCAAGACGACGCCGAGCGCCGACGACCTCGGCGTCTACGACATCGCGAAGCCGTAACTTCCTCTTCGACGGCGGTGCGCGCGGCCCGTTGCCGTGCGCACCGCGAGGGGCGCGACCATGATCGAAATTCGTAACGTTTCGCAGATCTACCGCACCCGGGCCGGTGAGGTGGAGGCCCTGCGCGAGGTATCGCTCGAGGTCGCCGACGGCGAGTTCGTGGCGATCGTCGGGCGGTCCGGCTGCGGCAAATCCACCCTGCTGCGGCTGGTGGCGGGCCTCCAGCCGGCCACCTCCGGCGAGATAACCGTCGCCGGCACCCCGATCCGGGGGCCCCGGCGGGACGTCGGCTTCATGTTCCAACGCCCGGCGCTGCTGCCGTGGCGGTCGGTCGTCGACAACGTGCTGCTGCCGACCGAGGTGTTCAGACAGGACCGGCGCGACGCCCGCAGGCGCGCGCACGACCTGCTCGAGCTGGTCGGGCTGAACGGCTTCGAGAAGCGCCTGCCGCACGAGCTCTCCGGCGGGATGCAGCAGCGGGTCTCGCTCTGCCGAGCCCTCATCCAGCAGCCCCGGGTGCTGCTGATGGACGAGCCGTTCTCCGCGCTCGACGCGCTCACCCGGGCCGACCTCTCGGTGGAACTGCAGCGACTGCAGATGAAGCACGCCTCGACGGTGCTCTTCGTGACGCACTCGGTCGACGAGGCCGTGCTGCTCGCCGACCGGGTCGTCGTGCTCAGCCCCCGACCGGGCCGGCTACGGCAGATCGTGAACATCGACATCGCCCGGCCGCGCTCACTGGGGCACGACGGCCACTCCACCGAGCTCGGCGAGCTGCGCGCCCAACTGCACGACCTGCTCATGACCCCCGAGGAGGTGACCCGGTGACGGTCACCGAGACCCGCCGTACCCGCACCGACAAACCACGCGCGGAGGGCCACTGGACCCGACACCTCCCGCCCGTGCTCGGCGTCGTGGCCGTCGTCGCCCTGTGGTGGGCGATCACGGTCGTCTTCGACGTGGAGAGCTTCATCCTGCCGTCCCCGCTGCAGGTGGCGCAGGCCATGGCCGAGCAGGCCGACTACCTGTGGGACAACACCCTGGTCACCCTCTCCGAGACGTTGCTGGGCTTCGGACTGGCCATCGCGGTCGGGGTGCCGCTGGCGCTGATCGTCACCGCCTCGCGGATGCTGGAGCGGACCGTCTACCCGCTGCTGCTGATGCTCAACGCCGTACCGAAGGTGGCCGTCGCGCCGCTGCTGGTGGTCTGGATGGGCTTCGGCCAGTTCCCCAAGGTCTTCCTGGTCTTCCTGGTCTGCTTCTTCCCGATCGTCATCTCCACCGCCGCCGGTCTCAGCTCCACGCCGGCCGACCTGGTGGAACTGGGCCGGTCGCTGAAGACCAACTGGTGGCAGACGTTCCGCCTGATCCGGATGCCGGCCGCCGTTCCGCAGCTCTTCGTGGGCCTCAAGCTTGCCATCACCCTCGCCGTCATCGGCGCGGTGATCGCCGAGTTCGTCGGTGCCACGGAAGGGCTGGGCTACGCGATCGTCGCCTCCGGCGCCAGCGCCGACACCGCGCTGGCCTTCGCCGCGATGATCCTGCTCGGGGTGCTCAGCGTCGTGCTGTTCTACCTGCTCGCCGCGGTCGAGCGGTTCTTCGTGCCCTGGGCGGACCGGTCATGAGTACACCGGAGATTCCGCCGACCGTCCCGGTCCGGTGGCTCACCGACGCCATCACCTCGGTCTTCGGCGCCCTGGGCTTCTCCGCGCCCGCGGCCGGCCTCGTCGCAGGCTCCCTGGTGGACGCCGACCGGCGCGGGATCTCCTCGCACGGGGTGATGCTGCTGCCGATGTACGTCGACCGGATCAGGGCCGGCTCGGTCAGTCGGGCCGAACGGGCCGAGGTGGTCCGGGACAAGGGCGCCATCGCGGTGCTCGACGGTGGCCACGCGCTGGGGCAGCTCACCAGCGACCAGGCGATGCGGCTGGCGGTGACCAAGGCACAGACGTACGGCGTCGGCGTGGTCACCGTCCGCCGGGCGTTCCACTTCGGCGGGGCGTTCCGGTACGTGGAGCTCGCCGCGAACAACGGCTGCGTCGGCATCGCGGCGGCCAACACCCGTCCGCTGATGCCCGCACCGGGCGGCGCCTCTGCGGTGGTCGGCAACAACCCGCTCGCGGTGGGCGTGCCCCGCGCGGGCGGCAAACCGGTGATCCTCGACGTGGCGCTCTCCGAGGCGGCGCTCGGCAAGATCCGGCTGGCCGCCGGTGCGGGCCGGCAGATCCCCGCGAGCTGGGCGACCGACGCGCAGGGGCGACCCACCACCGACCCGGCCGCCGCGCTCAAGGGGCTCCTGCTGCCGTCGGGCGCCCACAAGGGATACGGCCTCGCCCTCATGGTCGACGTGCTCACCGGGGTGCTTTCCGGCGGGGCGTACGGCCGGGGGGTCCAGGGCCTCTACGCCGACGTGTCGGTGCCCAACGACTGTGCGCACTTCTTCCTCGCCCTCGACGCCGAGGCGTTCGCCGAGGACACGGAGGAGATCGCCCGCCGGGTGGACGACCTGGCCGGCCAGGTGCTCGGCTCCGCGCTGGCACCCGGGGCGGAGCGGGTCCACCTGCCCGGTGACATCGAGGCCGACCGGTACGAGCGGGCCTCGCGCGACGGTGTGTCGCTCCAGCCGTCGGTCTTCGCCGGGCTGGTGGAGGTCGCCGCCGGGCTCGGCGTGCCGCTGTCGGCGCCCGGCAGCGCGGGCTGATCCGGCCGGCGCACACGAAGGAGGAGGAGGGAAGAGATGCAGGCCAGTTTCGACGCCACCGGTGAGGTGCTCGTGGTCACCGGGGGTGCCAGCGGCATCGGCGCCGCCCTCGCCCACGCGTACGCCGACGCGGGCGGCACCGCCGTGGTCCTCGACGTGGCAGCGGGCCGGCCGCACCCCGGCGGGCGGGTGCACGAGCACCGGGTGGACGTGTCCGACCGGGACGCGGTACACGCCGCCGTGGCCCGGGTGCTCGCCGAACACGGCCGGATCGACGCCCTGGTGGCCGGCGCGGCGGTACAACCCCGCTGCGACGTGGTCGACATGGACCCCGAGCAGTGGCGGCGCACGCTGGCGGTGAACCTCGACGGGGTGGTGTGGTGCGCGCAGGCGGTCCTGCCGGACATGATCGCCCGCCGCTCGGGGTCGATCCTGGTTTTCGCCTCGGGCCTGGCCACCGCCGGCCGGGCGCAGGCGTCGGCCTACGCGGCGAGCAAGGGGGCGCTGGTCGCCTTCGCCAAGTCGCTGGCCGCCGAGGTCGCCGAGCACCGCATCCGGGTGAACACCGTCTTCCCCGGTGTGGTGGACACCCCGCAGTTCCAGCAGGCCAATCCGACCGGCGGCGAACGGGAGCACTGGGAGCGGGCCACCGGCATCGGCACGCCGGCCGACGTGGTCGGGCCGCTGATGTTCCTGCTCTCGCCCGCCGCGACCATGACCGGATCCACCCTGACCCGGGACCGGGCGTACCCGAGGAGCGAGGCGAAATGAGCAGCACGAGCGAGCAGTTGCCGGTGGGCGTCGTCGGCGCCGGGCCGGTCGGCCTGATCACCGCGTTGGGCCTGGCCCGCTACGGGGTGCCCGTGGTGGTGTTCGAGGAGGACGAGCGGCTGTCGCTGGACACCAAGGCCGGCACCGTCCTCACCCGCACCCTGGAGGTGTTGCACCGCTACGGCGCCCTGGACGACGTGCTGGCCGGGGCGCTGCGCATCGACGAGATCGGCGAGCTGGACCGGGCCACCAACACCCAGACGCTCAGTGTCCGCACCGGCGACCTGACCGAGGACACCCGCTTTCCGTTCATCATCAACATCCCGCAGCACGAACTGGAGCCGATCCTGCGGCAGCGGCTCGAGGCCATCGCCCCGGACGCGCTGCACATGGGACACCGGCTGCTCGACTTCACCCAGCACCCGGACCGGGTGGACCTACGGCTGCGTACCGCCGAGGGGGAGCGGACCGTGCCCGTGCGGTATCTGCTGGCCTGCGACGGCGGCCGGTCCGTTGTCCGGGAGCAGATCGGCGCGGTGGTCGAGGGCGAGACGTACCAGGAGCGGTACATGCTGGTCGACCTGAAGGTCGACCTGGACGTGGAGAACCCCCGCGACTACCCGTACCTGGCCTACTTCGGTGACCCGAAGGAGTGGATGATCCTGGTCCGCCAGCCGCACTGCTGGCGCTTCCTCTACCCGCTGCCGGCCGGGCAGGACGAGCCGAGCCGGGACGAGTTGGTCGACAAGGCCCGTCGGTTCATTGGGGACACCGAGACCCTGGAGATCGTCGGCACCAACATCTACCACGTCCACCAGCGGGTGGCCGACCGCTGGCAGGACGGACGGGTCTTCCTGCTCGGCGACGCCGCGCACCTGATCACGCCGATGTGGGCGCTGGGCCTGAACACCGGGGTCCTGGACGCCTCCAACCTGCCCTGGCGGATGGCCTGGGTGCTGCGCGGCTGGGCCGAGGAGAGCCTGCTCGACGGCTACCAGGTCGAGCAGGAGCCGGTCGCCACCAAGGGCTCTGCGTCGATGGCCGCCGCGGCCCGGGCCTACATGGCCCGGCGGGCGGACGACCCGGGGGTGATGACCGCCGGCAACTGGGGCAACGCGTTCACCCGCGCCATGCTCGGAGTACGCCTCGACGTGGACGGCACGGGCGACTGGTCGATGGTCGCCGCCGGTGACGAGCCGCTGCCGGTGCTGGCCGGGGCGCGCAGCCCCGACCTGCCGCTGTTCGGCCAGTCCGGCACGGTGCACCTGCACGACCTGGCCGCCGACGCGTTCGTGGCGCTCTACTTCACCGACCCGCGCCGGGCACCGGCGCTGCCGCCGCAGGCCTCGCCCGCGCTGCGACACTACGTGGTGAGCCGGTGGGACGCGCCGCACGACTCCGGGCTGCGGGACCGGGCGCTGTTCGACCCGGGGAACCGGGTACGACGCCGGTTCGGCGTCGCCGACGACACCCTGGTGCTGGTCCGCCCGGACGGGCACGTCGCGGCGATCGTCCCGTTCGACCGGGTCTCCGATGTCGACACGGCAGCCCAGCTCTACACCCGGGTCACCGGTTGCCCGCCGCCGGCGTGACCCGACCCGACCACACCCACATTTCGCGAAAGGAATGACAATGAGCAACCATGGTCACGCCACCGCCCCGGACGGGAGCCAGGTCGAGCTCGGCGCCGTCGGACAGCGGGTGGTCTTCGAGAACGACCAGGTCCGGGTCTGGGAGATCAGCCTGGAGCCGGGGGAGCAGCAGCCCTGGCACCACCACCTCAACCCGTACCTGGTGATCGCACTGGCGGCTGCCGACAACCGGATCGACGCGCTGGCCGGCGGCGACCCGCGCCTGGTGCACGAGGCCGTCGGCGGGGTGGTCTACCGCGAGCCGGGCGAGGTCCACATGCTCACCAACCACGGCACCACCCGCTACCACAGCCGGCTCGTCGAGCTGAAGTGCCTGGGGGAGAACCTCGTGGCCGGGCAGGGTGACCGATGAGCGACCTGCCGCCGCTCGTGCCGGCCCCGCCGGTGCCGGCCGGCGTCGACGCGCAGGAGTGGGCCAACAACCTCTCCGAGCCGTCGAACTACGGCGGGGAGGCGGCCGACCGGTCGCGCGAGGAGCTGGTCCCCGCCCCGGGCGGGGTGGTGCTGGCCCGGTTCCGCGAGATCCTGCTCCAGACCGACGAGCTGGACTGGGCGGACAAGACCCTGGCCGGCCTCTCGCACAAGGCGCTGTGGCGCGACGAGTCGACCGAGGCGTCCATCTCGCTGATCCGGTTCCGCAAGGGAGCCGGCATCCCGCTGCGTCACTCGCACGCGTCCAACCAGTTCATGTTCTGTCTCGCGGGCCGGTACACCTACCTGTCCACCGGGCTGACCCTCACCCCGGGCGCCTTCTACTGGAACCCGAAGGGCAGCCTGCACGGGCCCACGCTCGCCGAAGAGGAGAGCGTCCTGCTGGAGATCTACGACGGGCCGCACTACCCGACCCAGCCGCAGTGGTACACCGACCCGGCGGACGCCCACTAGCCCCACCCTCGCAGAAGAGAAGATGACCATGCCCAAGCAGCAGATCGTTTCCCCCGAGCTGGCCGTGCCGAACGGCCACTTCGCCCAGGCCACCCAGGTCAGGGCCCGGGGCCGGATGGTGTTCGTGTCCGGCATGACCGCCCGCAACAGCTCCGGCGGGGTCACCGGCGTCGGCGACGTCACCGCCCAGACCCACCAGGTCTGCCAGAACCTGCGCGCCGCGATGACGGCCGCCGGCGGGACCCTGGAGGACATTGCCCGGGTGGACGTCTACGTCCGCAACATGGAGGACTTCCAGGCCATCCACGAGGTACGCCGGCAGTACTTCACCGGAGAGCCGCCGGCCTCGACGATGGTGGAGGTCTCCAAGTTCGTGAACAAGGACTACCTCATCGAGATCAACGCGATCGCCGTGATCGACGACGAGCGGGACGCCCGATGAAGCTCGCCAGCGTGCTCACCGAGGGCGGCCGGCGGATCGGGGTGGTGGACGGCGACGCGGTGGCCGTGCTCCCCGCCGAGCTGGGCGGCCTCGACGAGGTGATTCGGGGTGGCGCGGAGGCGTTGGACGCGGTCCGCGCCGCGGCGCGGCAGGCCGCGACGGTGCCGCTGGCCGAAGTCCGGCTCGACGCGCCGCTGCGCCGGTTCAACCGCGACATCCTCTGCACCGGCTGGAACTACTGGGCCCACTTCGAGGAGTCGCACGGCAAGCGGGAGGGGCAGGACCCCGCGGCGCCCCCCGAGCACCCGACCTTCTTCACCAAGGGCCCGGACACCGTCATCGGCCCGTACGACGACATCGCCTACGACCCCCGGATCTCCGCGAAGTGGGACTACGAGGCGGAGGTGGCGCTGGTCATCGGGGCGGACTGCCGCTCGGTGAGCGAGGCGGACGCGATGTCGTACGTGGCGGCGTTCTGCGTCGCCAACGACGTGTCGCAGCGCGACCTGCAGCGCGCGCACGGCGGTCAGTGGCTCAAGGGCAAGAGCATCGACGCCACCATGCCGCTCGGGCCGTGGCTGACCACCGTCGACGAGGTGCCGGACCCGGCGGACCTGCGCATCCGGTGCGAGGTGAACGGCGTGCTGCTCCAGGACGCGTCGACCGCGCAGATGGCGTTCCCATTCGCCCGGATCATCGCCGAACTGAGTTGGGGGATGACCCTGCGGGCCGGCGACGTGGTCCTCACCGGAACGCCGAGCGGCATCGGGAACGCCCGCGATCCGCAGGTGTTCCTCCACGACGGAGACCTGGTGGTGACCCGGGTGGAAGGGCTGGGCGAGTTGCGCAACCGCGTACGGCTCACGAAGCTGCACTGATCCCCGGTCAGGGCGTGCCGGCGGCGCGCGGTGGCGTGGCGCGCACCGGCCCGCGCCGTCGCGCGGCGACGAAATTGGTACCCTCTCCGGGGCGCGCCGGTGCGTTCGTGGGATCACCCGAGACACCCTCGAACGAGGATCATCTCCAGCCCGGCCCCGATGACGGGACGCGGACGGCATCCACCAGCGGCTCGATCCGGAGGCACACCGTGGCGACAACGCATCGGAGAACCGTCCTGAGTGACGCCGACGACGAGGGCCGGGTCGGTGCCGGTGCAGCCGACGGGCAGCATCGCACCCTCGCCGACTCGGCGACCGCGATCCTGCACGAGGCGATCCTCACCGGTCGGCTGCCCGCCGGCACTCCGCTGCGGCTCAACGAGATGGCCGACCTGCTCGGCATGAGCATGAGCCCGGTCCGGGAGTCGATCCGGCGGTTGGCCGCGATCGGCCTGGTCGAGGTGATCCAGCACAAGGGCGCCTGGGTCATGCCGCTGACCGTCGAGGACGCGATCGACACCCACGAGGCCCGCATCGCCATGGAGACGGCGCTTATCGAGCGGGCGGCGACCCGGTTCACCGCCGGGGACGCCCGGCGGGCCGGGGCGGCACTCGACGAGCACATCGCCGCGTCCGCGCGTGGTGACGCCACGGCCGCCCGCCGGGCGCACACCCAGTTCCACTTCACCATCTACCGGGCGGCCGGGTCGCGGTGGCTGCTGCGCGGCCTGGAGCCGGTCTGGGAGAACAGCGAGCGGTACCGGTTCGCCACGGTCACCCCGACCGGGCAGAACGAGGAGCGGGTCCGGGAGCACCGGGCCATCCTCGACGCCTGCGCGGCGGGCGACGTGGCGGCGGCGGTCGCCGCGGTGCGGGTCCACATCCAGCACGCGGCCGACCGTGTGATCGGCAAGATGAACTCCGACGCCGCAGCGGTGCCCGCGGCCCGGGAACCGGGGCGGGCGCGTACCGGCGGATGACCGCCGGTGGCACCGTGCCGCCGTACCAGCGCCGCCGGCCCTGACGCCGTCCGCCACCCGGCGGGACGGCTCTCCCGTACGCCGCAGCCCGCCGCGCGGGTGGGCGGCCACGCCATTGACCATCCCGTACCGTCGGCGCGTCGCGTCGTGACCGCCGGTCGGGTCGACCGTGAGGAAGCCCCAGTGCCCCGCATCGACATGCACGCCCACCTCGCCCCCGATCTGCGCCCGGCCAACCTCCCCGGGGTCGCGGTCGATGGCGACGGCGCGGCCCTTCTCGACGGCGCACGGGTCGGCCCGACCGACCTGTACCACCCGGACCGGCTCGAGAACCACCTGGACCGGGGCGGGCTGGACGAGGCGATCGTCAGTGTGCCGCCGCCCTTCTACCGCCGGAGTCTGTCCGGGGCGGAGGCGGCGGCATGGGTCCGCGCGGTCAACGACGGCCTGCTCGCCGTGGTCGCCGACCGGCCCCGGCTCACCCCGCTGGCGTACCTGCCGTTCGAACATCCCGAGGTGGCGCTCGCCGAGTACGACCGGATCGCCGGCGACGACCGCTTCGCCGGGGTGGTCGGCGCCGCCGGTGGGGACGCCGCAGCGCTGGACGGCCCAGCGCTGCGCCCGCTGTGGCAGCGTCTCGACGCGGACCGACGCACCCTGCAACTGCACCCCGGGCATTCGCCGGACCCCCGGTTGGCGCCCTACTACCTGGCCAACCTGCTGGGCAACCCGGTGGAGACGGCGGTGGCGGTGGCCCAACTCGTCTTCGGCGGGGTGCTCGGCGGCTACCCGGGAATCCGGTTCGTGCTGGTGCACTGCGGCGGTTGCGTGCCGGCGATGGTCGGCCGCTGGGAGCGCGGGCACACCAGCGCCCGGCCCGGCGTACCGGTGCTGTTGTCCACCCCGGCCGAGGCGGTACGCGCGCTCTACGTCGACAGCCTGGCCCACGATCCGGCGGTGGTCGACCTGGCGGTGTCGGTCTTCGGCGCGGACCGGCTGGTGCTGGGCAGCGACTGGCCGTTTCCGATGGGCACCGACGACCCGGCCGCTGCGGTGTCCCACCGGGGCGCGGACCACGCCCGGCAGGTGGCCACCGACAACGCGGCGCGGGCCCTGGGACGGACGCCGACCGGTCGGTGAGCGGCGGGACGCCGGGTGGCCTTCTCAGGGACGTCGGCCTTCGGGCCGATCCAGGCCGGTGGCACGCTGATGCTCGTGGTGGGGGTACTGGTGATCATGCTGGCCGCGCCGAAGGGCGTGATCGGTTACGCCGATAGGTTGAGACAGGGCGCGCTGGCGCTGTCACGAAGGAGGCGTACCGGTGGAGGAGACGAAGCTGCTGGTCGGCCGGGGTCTGGCCAAGCGGTACGACGGGGTGACCGCCCTGGCGGACGTCTCGTTCGAGCTGCGGGCCGGAGAGATTCTCGGGCTGGTCGGGCCCAATGGCGCCGGCAAGACAACGCTGGTGGACCTGATCTCCGGGGCGCAGGCGGCGACCTCCGGTGAGCTGCTGCTGCGCGGGCAGCAGCTCACCGGACCGGCCTCCCGTCGGGCCCGGGCCGGGCTCAGCCGCACGTTCCAGCACCCGCAGCTGGCGCCGCGCCTGAGCGTCCGGGACAATCTGCTGCTTGGTCGGCAGGCATCACGGCAGCAGACGCCGTGGCGGATGGTCGCCGGCGCTTTTGCCGGCGCGGTGCGGCCGCAGCGGGTGGCAGATCGTGAGTTCGTCCGCCAGTTGGCGCACAAACTGGGCATCGAGGATCTCGACCGTCAGGCGGTCGACCTGACCCTGGGCGAGCAACGACTCGTCGAGGTCGGTCGGGCACTGGGTCAGAATCCGGTGGTGCTACTGCTCGACGAGCCCTTCGCCGGCTCGGACGCGCAGGGTGTGGCCGGTATCGCCGAGGTGATCCGGACCGTGAAGCGGCGGGGTCACGCGGTGATCCTGGTCGACCACAACGTGGAGCTGGTCGCCCGGCTGGTCGACCGGGTGCTGTTGCTCGACCGGGGCCGGGTCGTCTTCGACGGTGGTCCCCAGGAGTGCCTGGCGAGCCCGCAGATGCGGCAGGTCTACTTCGGCTCGACCGGCTGAAACGCGGCCTAGCTGGATGGCTTGGACGGTGCGGCGTTGCGGAACCGCTCGTGCGCCGACGGCCGAGGCAGCTTGACAGGTATGGCTAATGCCATTAGCTTAAAGCTAATCGAATTAGCCAATCCTGGGGGCTGTCATGTCCGAGTTCCTCACCGTCCACGGCGGCACGATCGCGTACGAGGTCACCGGCGCCGGTCCGCTGGTCGTCCTGGCACACGGCATAGGCGACAGCCGCGCGTCCTACCGATTCGTCGTGCCCCTGCTGGTCGCGGCCGGCTATCGCGTGGCCGCCGTCGACCTGCGGGGCTGCGGCGAGTCCAGCGCCGAGTGGCTGTCCTACACCCACACCGACATCGCGGGTGACCTCCTCGCGCTGGTGCGGCACGTCGGCGGCCCGGCCGTGCTGGTGGGGCATTCGTTCTCGGGCGGCGCGGTCACCATCGCCGCGGCTCAGGCGCCGGAGTTGATCGAGGGCGTCATCGAACTCGGGCCGTTCACCCGCAAGCAGTCGATCCGCCTGGGCGACCTGCGGGTGAAGCGCTATCGCACCGGCATGATCCGGCTGTTGATGACCGCCACTCTGGGCAGCGTGAAGTGGTGGCACCGGTATCTCGACGTCGCGTTCCCGGGCCGCAGACCGGACGACTGGGCCGAGCAACTGCGGCGGATGGCGGCCGTGCTCGGCGAGCCCGGCCGGATGAAGGCGATGCAGCGCATGGGCCGGTCCGCGCCGGCCGACGCAGGCGCGCAGCTCGGCAACGTCCGTTGCCCCGCGCTGATCGTCGAGGGCTCGCTCGACCCCGACTGGGCCGACCCGCGCGCCGAGGGCGAGGCGATCGTGGCGGCGATGCCGGCCGGGATCGGCAAGGTCGAGGTGATCGAGGGCGCGGGCCACTACCTGCACACCCAGTTCCCCGACGAGACCGTGGCGCTGCTGCTGCCGTTCCTCACGGCATACGCCCGTGCCTAGGGCCGGACTCGACCCGGCAGCCGTGGTCGTCGCGGCCGCCGGGCTCGCCGACGAGGTCCGGCTCGCCAACGTGACGATGGGCCTGCTGGCCGAGCGGCTCGGGGTGCGCACGCCGTCGCTCTACAAGCACGTCAGCAGCCAGGCCGACCTCAACCGGCGGATCGCCGTGCTGGCTCTCACGGAACTGGGCGACGCGCTGCGGGACGCGCTCCAGGGGCGTTCCGGGCGGGACGCGCTCGCGGCCGCAGCGCGCACGATCCGGGCCTACGTGATCGCGCATCCGGGGCGGTACTCCGCCACGATCCGCCTCAACGCCGACTCGCCGGATGATCCGGTCGTGGCGGCGGGAGCGCGGGTGCTCGACTCCCTGTCGGCGGTGCTGGCGGGATACCAGCTCGATCCGGCCGACACCGTGCACGCGCTGCGACTGCTGCGGAGCCTGTTGCACGGCTTTGTGGTGCTCGAGGCTGCCGGTGGCTTCGAGATGGACACTGACGTCGACGAGAGCTTCGAGTGGCTGATCGGCTTCGTCGATCGCGGCCTGACCTCTTAACGGCCCCGGCCGCCCGGCTTCCCGCCGTGACGGCTCTTCCGGCCCGCTGACCGCGGACCGATCCGCGGGGGACAACTCCCCACCCGGATCGGTCCACGGCCGATCGCTCAGCTGACGGTCACGGAGACCGTCGTTGGCGGCTGCTGCACCTGCCCGTAGATGTCGGTTCCCCTGATCGAGACGGTGTAGGTGCCCGCCGGGATCACCGGTGACGTGTACGCGAAGTTCGACCCCGGGGATCCCGGGCTGGTGAGGAAGGTCGAGATCCAGGGGGAGTTGCCTGGGACGTTCGGCGTGCTGAACACGCCGGAGGCGTTCATCCCCTGGCCCGCGCTGTTGACGATTTGGGCGTCCACCCGCAGCATTCCGACGTCGTCCACGGCGCGTCCGGTGACCACGATTCGCGAGTCGGTGTAGACCTCCCCGTTCTGTGGGACGAGGCTCGGCTCCAGCCGTGGATCGAGGTCGCCCGGGTACACCAGGTACCGGGCGGTGGCGCCGGAGGTCGAACCGTCCCACTGACCGGCCGTGTCCACGGCCCACGCCTCGACGCTGTACTCGCCCTTGGTGGGCAGGTCGATCGAGAGGGTGAAGGTGGTGCTCGTCGCGCCGGGCGAGGCGAGCGTGGCGGTCACCGTGGCGAAGCTCGCCGCCATGGTGCCGTTGGGCTGCACGTACCGGCCGGTGTCCAGGTCACGCAGCGCGACCCGCACGGCCTGCACGCCCACATCGTCGGTCGCGGTGCCGGCCAGGTCGAGGTGGAGTCCGGTGATGTTCTGGTCGACACCGGTGAAGTTCAACCGACCGTTCGGGAAGGCGTCCCCGGGCACCTGGGCGGTGACGGTGAGCCGGCCCAGGTTCGCCGTCGTCGTGGTCAGGCCCAGGTTGTCGGTGGCCCGGACCCGGAAGTCGTACACGCCGGCAGTGAGCGGCACCGAGGTATAGGACCAGTTGTACGACGCGGCGTTCAGGTTCGTCGGTGAGACCCGGTGGTACGCCGCGACCGAGTCGGCGCCCCACGTGCCGTCGGCGGCCAACGCCTCGCGGGTGGAGTTGTTGCGCAGGTAGACCTCGACGGACTTGAGGGTGCCGTCGTCGCCGGCGGTTCCCGAGAAGGTGATCGCGCCGCCCGGCGTGACGGTGATCGGTGCGGCGGCGACGGGTGGCGTCATGGGCACGGGGGTGCTCACGGTCACCGTCGGCGCGACACCCGTGGCCGAGACGATCCAGTCCCGGGTGTCGCCGCGCAGGTCGCTCTGGCCGGTGGTGTCGATGGCGGTGGCGGTCAGCCGCCATTCGCCCTCGACGGGGAGGGCCACCTCGAACTGCCAGGTGGTCGACACCGCGCCGATGACGTCCGGCTCGCCGCGGAAGGTGTTGTAGACCGGGGCGAGCGTCCCGTCGTCCTGGAGGTAGCGGTTGTCCGGGGTGCGCAGCGAGTACGTCATGGCGCTGACGCCCTTGTCGTCAGTGGCGGTGCCGGTGGCGACGAAGGTGCGGGTGGCGAGCAGGCCGGCGGCCGGGGAGCTGATCTTCGTGGTCGGAGGGAGGTCGTCGAAGCTGAACGTCTCGATCTTCTTGATGGCCTTCGTGGCGTCGCTCGTGCCGTTGACGCCGAAGGTCTTGGCCTGGAGCTGGTACTCGCCCACGGGGAACGAGACCGGCAGGGACCACGAGGTCGAGGAGGCGTTCGGGGCCGCGAGGGTCGTCAGGATGGTGTTGGCGGCACCCCACGTCACGAGGTCGTCCTGCAGCCACTTCTTGGAGCCGCGGTTCTGGATCTCGAGCTGCACCTTGGAGACGCCGGAGGGCGCGGTGGCCTGACCGTCGATCACGAACGACGCGTTGGCGGTCTCGACCCTCCCCTCGATGGGCGTGACGATCGTCGTGTCGACCGGAGATGCCGCCGGCTCCTGGCTGAGGTCGAAGAACCCGACCCGACCCACCGGCAGGCCGTTCTTGGTGTTGCCGTCGCCGCCGACGAAGAGGCCCCGCGAGGTGGCCAGCATCGCCTTCTCCCCCTCGTACGAGCTGGAACCGGGGTTCCACTCGAGCGCCGTGCCCGTCGTCGGGTCGAGCGCGCCGAGGTGGTCACGGCGGACCACCTGGTCGCCGAGGCCGTAACCGCTCAGCCCCTGGCCCGTGCCGTAGCCGACGTTGTCCAGGCCGGGCCACGGGACGTTCGACGTCGGTGACTCCTGCCAACTGAAGTGGCCGCCGACGTACACGGCCGCCTCGGTGATGGCGACCGAGTAGATGCTGTCGAAGTGGCGGGACACCCAGATCGGCTCGACGTTGTCGTTGCCGGCCACCGGGAACGCCATCGCGGTGTCGTTGATCGGCGGGCGGTCGCCGCCCGAGCCGCTGGTGACGACGAAGTAGGAGTCGTTCGGTGCGATGTCACCGGCGAAGACCCGCTGGATGCCGCCGACGAAGGAGAGGTTGTCCTCCCACAGGCGGGTGCGCCACGGCAGGAGGGCCTTGGTGGCGGTGTCGACCAGACCGACGCCGTAACGGTCCTGACCGGCGATCTGCCGCGCGGTGTGGACGACCAGCAGCCTGCTGGCGTTGTGCGTCAGCTTGAGCTGCTGCACGGTGAGCATGCCGCCGACGCCGATGCCGCCGGACAGGGGCAGGTCGAACCCGCCGTCAACCGCCCCGGTGGTCGGGTTGAGCGCGACCAGCCCGTTGCGGGTCACGTTGTTGACCTTCGTGAACTGGCCGCCCACGTACACCGCGGTGTCGCTCACGGCCAGCGCGGTCGCGCGTCCGTTTCCCTGGGCGGTGAACGCCGCGACCGGCGCACCGGTCGCTGGGTCGAGCCGCACGATCTTACGCTTGGTGAGACCACCGACCGTGTTGAACGACCCCGCCACGTAGAGCGCCGAGCCGTCCGGTGAGGCCTCCACGGCCTCGACGGATCCGTCGAACGTCGGCCGGAAGGCGGTGTCGACCAGGCCCGTGTCGATGTTGTACGCGGCCAGCGCCGGCTGCGCCAGCGGCGTCGCGCCGACGTTGGCGATCGAGGTGAAGGAGCCGGCGATGAAGACCCGGTTTCCGATCAGCTCGATGTCCGTGATCTCACCGTCGGTGATCCTCGGTACGTCGTTGCGCGGCGTGCTCGGAACCAGCCGGGTGTGCCCCGGCGCCGGTTGGGTCGCGAGTGCGCCCAGATGAACGGCAGTGCGCGTGATGTTGTTGACGGGATTGCCCGCCGCCGGTTGACCCACCAACACGACAGTCCCGACAACCAGACCCGCAATGACGCGGCTCCGAACGTGCATCGAAAGAACCCCCTGTAGACGCCCGAACCGCGCTACCGGGTCGATTCCCGGTAGCGTCCATCCTCCGGCGTGCCGGAAGTCACCGTAGGAGGCGACCGTCCCTTGTGTACGCCCGGCCGGCCGGAATCCGCCCGATCGACATCAATTTCGGCCCCACCGGTGGGCCAGATCACCTTCGCATCCAGCTCCGCTCCACCAACCGGATCGGCGTCAGCGGACCGAGTAGCCTGCGCGGATGTGCGGGTCACCGTTCTCGCCGGATCGGCCGAGCCGCTTTCCACCGCGTGACCGGATCGGACGCGGTGCCATGTTCCGGGTGTCCGATTTCCGTCACCTCGCGGTTGAGTTGCACGGCGACACGGTGGCGGGCGGCGATCTCGCAGCACGCGGGCCTGACCGAGGACGAGGGCCCTGACCGGCCTCGCCACCCGATCAGGCGTACGGTGGTGATGTCGCCCGAGCCCCGGTGGCCTGCCAGCCACCGGCCCCTGACGGAGAGTGAGCGCTCGCCAGCTCCGTCGGCGACCACGACGGCACTTCGACCACGCGGCCCGTCGGCCGGCGCAGGAGTTCCCCGGACCGCCCGAGGCGGGCCACACCGCTACCCCTTCCGAACCGGGAGGGAGCCAGGGCCGTCTCCACGGCGTCACGAAGGAGTAGACCATGAAGATCGCAAGAGATCGGGTCGTCGAGGCCCTCCGCGGGCGGGATCAGCATGCCAGGGCCGACTGGGTCGAGCTCTCGCTGCCGGAGTGGATGGAATCTGAGAAGCACGTCGGGCTGCTCGCGACACTACGGCTCGATCCGGCCGAACTCGTCGACGCGCCGTCCCCGTAAGGGAGGTTCCGCCCGGTTGTCGGGGTCGACGTGCGGAATCGTCGATCAGGCACCGGGTGACCGGTGCCACCGCACGGTCACCTGGAGCTGCCCCTGCACGCCGGTGCGGGCGATCAGCGCGCCCGCCTCGGCAGTGAGCTGCACCCCGAAAGTGATCTCCACCTCGTCCGGCCGGTCGGCCATTGACCGGAACTCGGTCAACGCGGCGGACGCGGCGTCGCGCGCCTGGCCGATCGCCCGGTTGAAGCTCATTCCGGCCTTGCGGAGCACGTCATCGGCGGAGGCCGGAGCAATACCCGGCGTGTCGTCCACGGCCACCCGCACGCTGCCGCCGCCGTCGAGGGCGAACTCGACCACCTCGCTCATCGATCAGGTCCTTTCCTCGGCCGACTACCGCCGCGCGTGCAGACAGCTCAGCGTCAGCCACTTGTCCTTCGGTGTTCGGGTTCGCACGGTATCGAGCTCGGTCAAGAGCTTGTCGAGCAGCCCGGGATCGTCCAGGTACTGCATGGCGGCTGACTGGAACGCCGTGGTCATCGTCGCCGGCATCATGTCGGAGGCATCACGGCAGAGCGTGCCACCGGTGAGGGTCTGCGCGATCCGGCGCGGAAGGCCCTCCGGGTACCGCGTCGGGTAGGCGTTGGCGTTGAGGGTGAAGGCCAGGTGGCCGCTTGCCTCCCGCCACACCTGGCGGGCCGGCTCGCCGGCCAGGTAGCGGATCAGCTCCCGGGCCTCGGGCGTGTCCCGGAACATCCCCATCACGTCCTCGGAGATCTCCCGCGCCGGCCTGGCTGCCGTGGGCTCGAACGGTGGGAACGGGAAGAAGTCGAGGCCGGCGGGCGGCTTCTGCGCCTGCTTGTAGGACCGGACGAGGAACGACGCCTGATGGTCGAGGAAGCACGTCGGGGGCGAGGTGAACATGCCCAGCCCGGCCACGTCGAAGTTGGTCAGCAGGGTGTTGCCGGTGTGCCGGCCGGACCCCACCAGCTCGCCCCACGCTTGCCAGGCCGCCCGCACCTGCGCCGACCGCCACGGCAGCGCCCCCGCCGCCCAGCTCTGGTAGACGGCGTAACCGGACCGGTGCAGCAGGATGTCCTCGATCCAGTCGGTGCCGGGCCAGCCGGACAGCGGCGGCGCGGCCATCCCGAGGCACCACGGCACGCCCCCGCGGCCCTGGATGTCGCGGGTGAGCCCGATCAGCTCCGCCCAGGTCGTCGGCGGGTTGGCCGGGGACGGGGCGGCGGGGGAGCCCGACGCGTACCAGACCAGGCTCTTGGCGTGGACGGCGATGGAGAGGCCGTAGACCCGCTCGCCCGGGTCCTGCGGGCCCCGCAGGCGCAGCAACTGCGGCGCGATGTCGGCCAGTGCCGGGGCGAGGACGTCGTCGAGCGTGTGTAGTTCGTCGCTCTGCACGTACGTCTGCAGGTCGTTGAGGCGGGGCAGCACCGCGACGTCGGGCGGTCGGCCCCGGTCGACTCCGGCCCGGAGGACCTGACTGACGTCCCGGGTGCCCTTGTAGTCGTACGTGATCCCGGTCTCCTTCGTGAAGGCGTCCAGGACCGAGAGGAAGGGCCCGGCCTCGCTGTCGCGGCGCAGACGCTCGGCCTCCTCACCGGTGGCGCCGTCGTCGCCCGTGGTCCAGGACGCGACGATGCTCACGCTGCGGATCGGCGCGCAGGCGGCGAGGCCGGCGGCGGCCAGCATGACCGGTACCAGGATGAATGCCAAACGTCTCATCGCCGTCGATACCTGTATTCCCCTAGGCGGTGCAGGAGGCCGAGGACCACCATCGCCAGTGCGAACAGGGCCGTGGCGAGGAGGACGACCACCCCGCCCCGGCTGTCGGCGGCCCGCTCGGCGGATCTGGTGGCGTCCCCACCGTGCCTGGAGGCGGCCTGCTCCGCGTCGGCCGCGGTGAGACCGCTCGCGGACGGGGCCGGCATCGGCCGCACGGCCCGTACCAGTGCGATCGTGTCCGGGCAGCCCGGCGTCCCGCAGACGTCCCGCAGCAGGGTGGCCAGGCTGTCGGCGTTCCGGGCGGCCAGCGCCGCGAGCTGCGCATCACGGTCCCGGGTGGCCTGCTGGGTCTGGGACCGGGCGTCGGCGAGCTGGTGCGTCGACCACGGGCTCAGCGCCGCGGTGGCCCCCATCAGCACCGTCGCGAGCGTCGCCAGCAGCAGCGGGACGTTGAGCCTGCGCCGGAACCGTCGCCGCAGGAAGCCCTGCGCGATTCCGAGCAGCGCGAGCAGGACGAGCACCGGCACCAGCCAGAGCAGCGTCATCCTCCCCTTGGTCCACGTGCCGTCGACCTGGCCGCCCAGGGCGTCGAGCTGCGTGGTCCGGAGCTGGTCGAGGCGGCGCAGGATCTCCTCGAGCAACGTCGACGCGTCCCACAGCTTGGAGGTGCCCAACGCGCTGCGGCCGTCCGCGAAGTGCGCGTGGGCCCGCTCGACCAGCCCGGTGTAGGTGACCACCGACGCCTCGACCACCTGGATGTCCCGGCTGCCGTCTTCCCCCGCGGCGTTGTCCTCGGCAGCCTGGGCGAGGTGCTGGCCAGCGCGGGCGATCTGGTTCTGGTAGTCCTCCCCGGCATCGGCGAGCAGGCGGGTGCCGCCGGAGAAGCTGGTCAGGGCCGCACCGTGCGCCTCGCGGAGGGCGACCTTGGCGTCGTCCACGGCCAGAACCGCCGGTACGGATCGATTGTGGGCGGCTTCGGTGGTCCGGTGCACCCCGAGGAAGACCGCGAGGCAGCCGGCGAGCGCGACCACGGTGCCGACGAGGAGCGCGGCGAGGAGCCCCAGCAGCGTTCGCCGGGTGGCGCTGGTCGGCCCGTCTGCGCTCACGCCGGCACCGGCCCGGCCTCGTCGCCGGTCGGGAGCCGCTCACCGCAGCGCTCACAGAAGCGGGCCACCGGCGGCGACCGGTGGCCGCAGCGGCAGAGCCGGGGGCCGGAATCGGCGCGCGCGGGCGGCGACGGCACCGACTCCGGCCCACCGTCGTGCATCGTGACCGACGACTGGACGGCCACATTGATCACGTCGAGCCGGGTCAGGTTGTCGCGCAGCCGTATGGTGCCGGTGCCGATGCCGTCGACGAGCAGGCCGAGCTGTTCCAGGTGGAAGGCGTCCCCGGCTGCGGTGGCCAGCTCGACCGCGCGGCCGAACAGCCCGAGCGCGGCCTCCCGGTCGCCCCGGTCGTACTCGTCGCACCCGTCGGCGATGAGCTGGCCGAGCTCCTCCTGCCCGGTGTAGTGGGCGACCCGGGGATCGATCCGGCTCGACAGCATCAGGTCGTCGGTCCAGTGCGCCTGGATGTTCACCGGCCGCGCGGCCGGGACGTCGTCCACCCGCAGGTCGACCCGGCCGACCCGCAGGTCCTCGCCCTTCGGCCGGTCCGTCCCGTCGACCTCCAGGCAGAGGTGGTACTCCCGGCTCTCCTCGCCCCAGGAACCGGTCGCGCACTCCGCGGTCCGGGCATCGAGCGGGATGATAGGCAGGTCCATCACCGTGGGGTGCGCCTGCCGGCAGTACAGCACCCGGGCCGGCGGCACGAGGTCGATCCGCAGGTGGACCCGGGCCACCTGTTTGGCCATCGCAGCCCGCATGGTCTCCCGGAAGTCGGCCTCCAGCTCGGCGGGCCGGCGTACCGCGTCGGCGGTGCCGTGCAACGCCTCGGCCACGCGCATCAGCTCGCGGGGCTCCCAGGCGTCGCCGACGCCCCGGGCGTCGCAGACGAACTGCCCCGCGCAGCCCGCCAGCACCTCCGCCAGACGCTGCGGCGTCTCGTGTTCGTTACGGCCGTCGGTGAGCAGCAGGGCATGCCGGATCGCCGTCGGGTGCGTTGCCAGCAGTTCCCGAGCCAACTCCAACCAGGTGCCGATCGCCGTGCCGCCAGCCGCGACGAGCTGGCCCACCGCCTGCCGCGCCTCGGCCCGGGTGGTGGGAGAGGAGACGGCAAGGCCACCTTGGCGGGGGTAGATCGTCCGCGCCTCGTGGGTCCCCTCGACCACGGCGAAGTGGATCCCGTCCGTAAGCGTGCCGACCGCCGCGGCGGTCGCCCGTCGGGCTGCGGTGATCTTGGTGCGTGGGTAGGCCATCGACTCGGAGCAGTCGATGACGATCACCTCGGCGTGGCCCGCCCCGGCCGCCCGCCCGCCGGCGTCGGCCGCACCGGCCCGGGCGGCGACGGTGAGGATCGCGTGCAGGTGGCGGTCCTTCGTGGAGAGGAACCGGTCGTGGTCGACCCTCAGGTCGAAGTCGAGTCTGCTGGGCACCGTGTTGCTCCTCACCGGGTCAGAGTCTGGTCAGTGGCCGGACCGCGTTCGCCCGGTCGACGAGGAGACCGTGGTCGTTGGGCGTGCGCGACTGGCGGGCGAGGGCGCGCAGCGACCTTTCGAGCAACCTCCGTACGGACCGCTCCGACACCTTGTCGCCAAGCGTCGCGCCGCCGGCCAGCCCGCCGGCCCCATGGGCCAGCAGCCGGTCCAGTGCCGCCTGCCGGATCGCCGCCGTCATTCGGTCCCGCGTCTCCCCGTGCCGGGTGCCCCCGTCCAGCCGTAGGTCGTCGAGGCGGCGTACCGCCTCGTTGAGCTGGGCCGCCTCGGGCGGTTCGCCGCCGAGCCAGGTCCCGAGCACCCGGACGGCGGCGATCCGGGCGGCGTCGTAGTGCCGGGAGACGGGGGGCACCCCGTCGAGGCACGTCACCGCCGTCGTGCGGTCGCCCTTGGCCAGCCATAGCCGGGCCAGCCCGAAGGCGGCGCTGGCCGCCGACCGGTCCCGACGCCACACCTCGCGGTAGTAGCGGTCCGCCCGCTGCGTCTCGCCCCGCTGCTCGGCGCAGTAGCCGAGGACCAGCTTCGGCGCCACCTCGCCCGGCAGTTCGCGGTACGCCCCGTCGAACATCTTCGTGGCCTCGGCCACGTCGGCGCGGGCCAGCGACAGCAGTCCCTCGTGCCAGACCAGCCGCCAGTCGGCTGCGGCGTCCTCGTCGAGCAGCGCGCGGGCGGCGGCCAGTGCCCTACCGGCCGGGCCCGGCTCAGCCAGCTCCAGGTGGGCCCGGCAGCGGGCCAGGTGCAGCTCGACCGAGTCCGCCTCGACGGCCGCGAGTCGGGCCAGCAGGCCGCGGGCGTCCAGGGGGCCGATCAGGGCCAGGGTCGGCGTGGCCGGGTCGCCGGTCGCGGGCCGGGGCACCGGCAGGCCGACGGCCACCGCGGCCGGGTCCGGCCGGCCGTGATGCGGCAGGCCACCGGCGGCCGGGTCGATCCAGGCGGCCAGCGGTGGCACCGCGCCGAGACCTGCGTCGAGCAGCGCCGGGGTCGGCGCGAACACGGCGGACGGCTCCTGGGGCCGGTCCGCAGGCAGAGCCGGCAGCAGTTCGCGCAGCACCCCCCTGAGCTGCTCGGACATTTCCGTGGCGGAGGCGAAGCGGCGACGCCACGGTGCCTTGGCCCGGCCGACCAGCCGCTGGAAGGACTCCGCCCCGACCGCGCCCTCTTCATCGGGGGCGAGGGGGCGGGGGAGGACCGCGCTCAGCTCCTCCAGCAGGACCCCGACCGAGTACAGGTCCGACCGCATCGTCGACCCGTGCGTCGCCATCTCCTCCTCGCTGACCCGGTACGGGTAGGGAGTGCGGATCCGTGGGCTGACGTCGTCGTCGGCCCGGCGCACCCCGCCGAGGTCGATCAGCTTGATCCGGTCGGAGGTGCGGATGACGTTGCCCGGGTGCAGGTCGGTGTAGAGCAGCCCCTTGCCGTGCAGGTATTCCAGCGCGGTCAGCAGCTCGTGGCCGTAGGCGAGGATCTCCACCAGGGACAGCGAGGCGCCCGGCCGGTCCTGAACGGCGGCCCGTCGCAGCTCGTGCAGCGACATCCCGGCCAGGTACTCCATCACGATGTAGCTGGTCCGCCCGCCGAAGAGCCGGTCCTCGGCCGTGACGAAGTTGTAGATCCGGACGATGTTGGGGTGGTCCAGCGTGGTGAGGAACCGCCGCTCGTTGACCTCGATCGTCAGCGCCTCCGCGCTGGTCTTGTTGATCAGCCGCTTCAACGCGACCGGGTTGCGGTCCAGGTGGGTGTCCTCCGCGAGGTAGACCTGCCCCAGGCCGCCCTGGGCCAGGTAACCGACCACCTCGTACTGGTCGGCGACGAGGTCGCCGGGGTGCAGGGCGGGCACGAACGCGAAGGGCGTGCCGCAGGCAGGGCAGTAGCCGTGGTCGAGCCGGTCGGCACCGCCCCGACCGACCGGTCCGCCGCACTGGGCGCAGGACCGATGCCGCTCGGGCACCGACATCGGGGCCGAGACCTGGCCGCGCCTCGGGAAGGAGAGCACCGGCAGGGGCACCAGGTTCGCCACGGTCCAGGAGCTGTCCCCGACCGGCTCTGCGGCCCCCGAAGCCTCCGACGGGGCAGGCCGGACGGGCCGGGCCGCGAGGCCGCACACCTCGCAGAAGCCGTCGGCGTCGACGGTGCCGGGACATCCCGGGGTACGCGGGCAGCGCATCAGGAAGGCTCTCCTTCCTGGCGGTCGCCGAGGGCACTGCGGACCTCGTCGGCGTACGCGTGCACGACGGCGGTGGCCTCGGCGAGGTCGCAGGGGCCGACCCAGAGCAGGTCGTGGGCCCGCCGGTAGGACGCCCCGAGGACCTGGTGTTCGGTCAGCCCGGCACCCAGGGCACGGGCCCGTTGTGCATCCAGCAGCCCCCGCAGCTGCTGGTGCTCCGACGCCCGCGCGGCCAGCAACCGCCGCAGCCCCGTCACGTCGTGCAGGGCCCGGTCGGTCTCCCGCTCCACGACGGCCAGGTGTTGCGGCAGCGAGCCGGGGTCGGGCTGCCCGGCGGCGGCGCGCAGGGCGATCAGCCGGATCCGCAGCCGGGTCGCCCGGGCGGGCCCCCGCGGCAGCCCGGTGAGATGCGCCTCCAACTCGTGGCGGTGCGCGCGGGCCCGGCCCTCGGCAACGCGCAGCCCTGCGATCCGGCGCGCGAGCAGGGCGAGCCGGAAGGCCACCGCCGGACCCCGGAAGCCCAGCACCACCCGCAGGTCGCGGTCGGCAGCCCGGTCGACGATCGGCCCGACCACGTCGGCGAGGAGCAGCTCGGGGTCGGTGGACTCGTCCACACCGTCGATCAGCACCGACCGGGGCACCGCCGCGCCGAGCAGGTCACCGACCGGGCCCGCCGTCGGTTCCTCCGCGTCGACGTACGTCAGGATCCGCTCGACCAGTTCCTCGGGCCGCTTGCCGGAGGCCTCCAGCGCCAGGTCGATGCTGCCCAGCGGAGGCAGGGTCGGGTCCTCGTCGGCGGCGAGTGGGCCGGCGGAGACCGGCACCAGCTGCCGGTTGGAGAGGACCACGGCCCGCTTCACCGTGGCCGAGACCGCGGAGTCGGGGGGGCCGGTGACGATCACCAGGACGTTCTCGGCGGTGCGGCGCTCGTAGAGCTGGGCGATCCCGAGGGCAACCCTGTCGTCCTGGTGGGTCGCGCTCATCGAGGCGAGTTCCTCGTCCACCGACGAGCCGCCGACCACCCACGCCCCGACCGCGGGCACGTGGTGCAGAATCGTCTCGACCGGGATCATGTATGACCGGCCGGCGTCGGGATCGGTGTAGTGGTTGACCACCATGCCCACCACCTGACCGGTCTGCTCGTCGACCACCGCCGCACCGCTGAACCCGCCGCGCACCCAGAGCCCCCGGTTCGTGCGGGTCATCTGCACCTGCTCGCCGCCCGGCCCGGCCTGGCCGTCGAGGAGGGCGTGGACGGTCTCGCCCTCGCTGAAGTCCTTCGGAAAACCGAAGGAATAGACGCGCCTCATCCACAGTTCCCGTCGCCGCAGCTCGGCGCCGAGCTGACCGGGGACGGGCTCCACCAGCTCGAGCAGGGCGACGTCGCCCCGACCGTCCGCGTTCAGCGGCACCCAGCCGCCGGCCGTCACCCATGCTCGCCGCGATGGCAGGCCGGGAACGCGGACCAGGTCGATCGTGACGCGGGTGGCGGGCGGAGCGTCGGCTGCCGCGCCCCGGCGGCCGGCCGCGCTGTCGACGACGTGAGCACAGGTGAGGACGTGCCGGTCACCCAGGAGTGTCCCGCTGCCGAGAATCTGGCCGCTCTGCCCGCGGATGCGGACCGGCCATGGCTGACGCCCGTGAATCTCCTTCACCCCAAGTATCGTATTCGCACAATCCACATTCGGTGGGTCCAGGAATTGACCTGTGTAAGAAATGCGACTCCGTAAGACGAGTCGAAAGAGGAGTGGAATCGCCGTCCTGCCCGCTCGAAAACGCGTCGGCCTTCTGAGGCCTGGAATGCGTGGGGCTGCGCGACCCCCGCGCGTGACCCGCCCACCACGCGACGGCCGGCTAGGCTCGGCGCGGTGACGGTCACTACGGGGGTGCCGGCCGCACCCGTCTCGCTGTGGCGCAACCGCGGCTTCAACGCGTTCTGGTCCGCGCAGATCCTCTCCGTGCTCGGTGACTCGTTCTCACAGCTCGCCGTGCCGCTGCTGGTGCTCGACGCGACCGGCTCGATCGCCACGGCCGGCCTACTCACCGGTGCCTCCGGCACGGCGGCGGTGGTCGCCGGCCTCTTCGCCGGGGTCGTGGTGGACCGGTTCGACCGGCGGGCGCTGCTGATCGGTGCCGACGTGGTGCGGATGCTGCTCTTCGCGGCGATCCCTGTGGTGTGGTGGCTGGCACCGGCCCCGCCGATCTGGCCGTTGTTCGTGCTGCTGCCGCTGGCCGCGGCGGTCGGGATGCTGTTCCAGGTCGCCGCCGTCACCGCGATGCGCGGCCTGGTCACCAACGCGGAGCTGACCCAGGCGAACGGCCGACTGCACGCCGGCACCGCTCTGGCCTCCGTGGCGGGGCCGGCGCTGGCCGGCGTGGTGTCGGGTTGGCTCGGCCCGGCGGGCGCGATCGCCGTCAACGCCGCGAGCTTCGGGCTCTCCGCGGCGCTGCTGGTGCTGGTGCGGCTGCCCCGGCGGGTCGCCCTGCTCGCCGGCGCCGAGGACCGGGCGGGGCCGTGGGCGGAGTTCCTGGCCGGCGCGCGGTTCCTGCTCCGCCACCCGGTGCTGCGCCCGCTGACCGGGTTGCTGACCGTCTTCCTCCTGTTCACCTACGGCATGGACGACGTGCTGATCTACCACCTCAAGCACGGTCTCGGCCAGCCCGACGGCACGGTCGGCCTGGTGCTCACCGCCGGGGCGGCCGGGACGGTGACCGGGTCGCTGCTCGTCGCGCGGCTGCGCCGGCGGTTCGGATTCGGCGCGTGCTGGATCGGTGCGGTCGCGGTCACCGGCGTCGCCGTCGCGGCCCTGGCGCTGACCCGTCGGCCCGTCGAGGCCGGCGCGCTGATGCTGGTCTACTTCGGCTGCCTGAGCGTCGGCGGCATCTGCTCGCTGTCGCTGCGCCAGGAGGTGACGCCGGAGCACCTGCTCGGCCGGGTCACCGCCGCGTTCTGGACGATTCACTTCTCGCTCGGCGGCATCGGCGCGGCGGGGTTCACCTGGCTGGCCCAGCGGCACGGGGCCTCGCTCACGTTCGCCCTGGCCGGTGGCGGCTGCCTGGTCGTGGCCGTCGCCGCTCTGTTTACCGCCGTCCGTCGGGCGGGCCCGGCCTGACCCGCCCCGACCCGCCGGGCGACGCCCCGGGGCGGGTTCATCCGATCGGGTGACCACCGGGTGTTGCGCCTCAGCGACGGACGGTCGCTGCCAGACTCGGCCGCATGTCCAGCACCGGGGAGATCGTCACGCTCAGGGACGGCCGTCGGGCGGCGGTGCATCGGCTCGGGACGGAGGCCGGCGACCGGGTGGTGGTGTTCTGCCACGCCGCCCCGGGGTCGGGCGCCTTCGACCCGGACCCGGCCGCCACCCGCGCTGCCCGGGTCACCCTGCTCGCGCTCGACCGGCCCGGCTACGGCGGCTCCGACCCGGCCACCGGCTGGGCGGACGTGCCGGCCGCCGCCGACGACCTCGCCGACGTGCTCGACCAGCGGGGACTCGGCCCGGTGCCGGTCGTCGGCTGGTCGGGCGGGGGCCGGGTGGCCCTCGCGCTGGCCGCCCGCCGGCCGGACCTGGTGAGCCGGCTCGTGGTGCTGGCCACCCCCGCCCCCGACGAGGAGCTCCCCTGGATCGACCCGGGGCAGCGGGACACGCTGGCGGCGCTGCGTGGCCAGCCGCTCGACCAGGTCCGCGCCCAGCTCGACGCCGCGCTGGCCGGCGTGGTCCCGGCCGATCCGCAGCACCCGCAGGGGTACCGGACGTTGCTCGGGGCGGGTCCGGCCGACCAGGCCGCGCTGGACGCCCCCGGCGCCGCCCACCGGCTCGGCGACATGCTGGCCGAGGCGTTCGCGCAGGGTGTGCGGGGGATAGTCGACGACATCGCCGGGTACGCGCTGCGCCCCTGGGGCTTCACCCCCGGCCAGGTGGGCGCGGCCACTTTGCTGCTGTACGGCGCCGATGACGCCCTCGCCCGTCCGGAGCACGGCCGGTGGTGGCGCGACGCGCTGCCCGACGCGCGACTGGAGGTCGTCCCGGACGCCGGCCACCTGCTGGTGGTGCCGTCCTGGGCCCGGGTCCTCGATCACCTGGTCGGGCCGCCGACGCGGAACACCTCTGTCCGGGAGGCGGTCGCGCTCATCCTGCGCGCCCCGTGATCCCGACGCTCACACCGGCCCGCCGGCCCGTCGGCGCGGTCAGTCCGGTTCCTGCGGGGTCGGGAGGACCGCCAGGGCCAGCGTCAGGTCCAGCACGGTCGCCGGGTCGTGCAGGCGGTCGCCGAACAGCTCCCGCACCTTCGCCATCCGATAGCGCACCGTCTGCGGGTGCACGAAGAGGGCCGCCGCCACGTCGTCGCGGCGGCCCTGGTGCAGCAGCCAGGCGCGCAAGGTCTCGGCGAGCCGGTGCGCGGTGGCCGGCGGCAGCGATGCCAGCGGGCGCAGCACCTGCGAGCGCAGGTCGGCCAGGGCCTCCGGGTCGGTGCTGAGCAGCAGCTCGGCGAGGTGCTGCTCAGTGTCCAGCGGGGTGTCCGCGTCGTCGCCTCGCAGCCCGAGCAACAGCGCCCGGGTGGCCCGCTCGTACGACCCGGCCACCCGGTGCCACGGCCGGGCCGGCCCCAGCACCGCCCGGTGCCCCTTGAGTACCCGGGTGAGCTGCCGCCGCCGACCGCCGTGCACGTCCGGCACGAGCAGCACGGCCAACTCCTCGGCCGGGCCCACCCCGGGTAGGTCCTCCCCGCTCTCCAGGGTGTGCGGGCTCAGTGCGGTCAGGACGGTGCGCAGACTGCTGCGGGGCAGCAGCACGACGGTCAGCGTCTGCGGCGCGGGCCAGTCTGCCCGCTCGGCTCTGCGACGCAGCACGTCCTCGGCCTCGCCGGCCAGCAGTTGCTGGGTGAGCCGCTCCAGGTACCGTCGCCGGGCCCGACCGACGGTGGCCAGCTCGTCGGCGTGGCCCGCCACGCTGGCGGCGGAGAGCTCGTCGATGTAGGCGAACATCAGCTCGGCGAAGTCGGCAACGGTCTCGGCGGGCAGCCCGCTGCGCACGGTGGTGGTGGAGACCTCCCGCCAGGACACCCGCGCCCCCACCCGGTACGCGGCCAGCAGCGCGTCCATGCTGCGGCCGGAGCGGGCCTCGCCGCTGCCCAGGGCGTACGCCGCCTCCAGCGCCGGGGTCAGCGGGGTGCTCGGGTCAGCCGCCTCGGGGCGACCGATGAGCTTGAGGAACGTGCCCAGCGCGATGCGTACCGCGTTCTCGATCTTCTCCCGCATCTGCCCGGTGAGGGTGCCGGAGTAGGCGGGCACCTCGGCGGTGATCGCGGTCACCGTCCGCTCGGCGACCAGCGGCAGCGTGGCGCGCAGCCGGGCGGCCATCTGCTCGTCCAGCTCGAGGTGGGCAGCACGGTGGCTGGTCCCGGACCCGTCCGACATCTAATTGTTCCCCCAGAACAAGACCCTGCGGCTTATTCACCTTTCTTGGCCAAGATGTTATGCGATCGGGCCGCCAGGCTGGTCATATGACCACTACCGTCCCGCGCCCACCCGGCCGGCTCACCGTACGGGACAAACTGTTCCGGCTCGCCGAGACGGTCACCACCCCCCTGCTGCCCGAGGACTACCTCGACCTGGTGGCGCCGCTGCGCTCCGGGGCGGCGCTGCGCGGACGGATCGTCGAGGTCCGCCCCGAGACCCGGGATGCGGCGACGTTGACCATCCGTCCGGGGCGCGGCTGGCGTGGGCACACCCCCGGGCAGTATGTCCGCCTCGGCGTCGACGTCGACGGGGTCCGCCAGTGGCGGGCGTACTCGCTCACCTCGGTCCCCGGCCGCCCCGACGGGCTGATCTCGGTAACCGTGAAGGCGATCCCCGACGGCAAGGTCAGCAACCACCTGGTCCGCCGGGTGAAGCCCGGCACGCTGGTCCAGCTCGACCAGGCCCAGGGCGACTTCGTCCAGCCGACGACCGCCCCGGAGCGGATCCTCTTCGTCACCGCAGGCAGCGGCGTCACCCCGGTGATGGGGATGCTGCGCGCCGGCGCGCACGACACCGCCGACGTTGTGCTGGTGCACTCCGCGCCGACCCCGGCCGACGTGATCTTCGCCGACGAGCTGCGCGGCCTCGCCGGGCGGGGCACGATCCGTCTCGTCGAGCGGCACACCGACACCGACGGGGTGCTCGGCGTGGCCGAGCTGGCCGACCTGGTGCCCGACCATCTCGACCGGCAGACCTGGGCGTGCGGCCCGGTCGGCCTGCTCGACGCGATCGAGGCGCACTGGGCGGCCCACGGGGCGCCCGACCGGCTGCACACCGAGCGGTTCCGGCCGACGGTGATCTCCCAGGGCACCGGGGGCACGGTCACCTTCACCCGGGCCGGGGTCACCGTCGTCGCCGACGGCGGCACCGCGCTGCTCGACGCGGGCGAGGAGGCCGGAGTGCTGATGCCCTCCGGGTGCCGGATGGGCATCTGCTACGGCTGCGTGGTGCCGCTGCGCGAGGGCGCGGTCCGCGACCTGCGCAACGGGGACGTCACCACCGCCGTCCCCGGCGACGGCGTGCTCATCCAGACCTGCGTGTCGGCGGCGGCCGGTACCTGCGACATCGACCTCTGACAGGAGAACCGGACATGACCGTCATCCAGAAGAAGGCCCACAACCCGATCGCGCACCTTACCGCCGAGGACATCGAGACCCTCGGCGAGGAGCTCGACGCCATTCGCGCCCGGGTGATCGCCAGCCGGGGTGAGTCCGACGCCGCGTACATCCGCAAGGTGATCTCGATCCAGCGCCGGTTGGAGCTGGGCAGCCGGGCCGTGCTGCTCTTCTCGCTCTTCCCACCGGCCTGGGTGGCCGGCACCGCGGGCCTCGCGGTGGCCAAGATCCTGGAGAACATGGAGGTCGGCCACAACGTCCTGCACGGCCAGTGGGACTGGATGCGCGACCCGAAGATCCACTCGACCACCTGGGAGTGGGACCACGTCTCCCCGGCCGAGCAGTGGAAGCACTCGCACAACGAGCTGCACCACACGTACACCAACGTGATCGGCAAGGACAACGACCTCGGGTACGGCATCATGCGCGTCGACGAGGACCAGCGGTGGTACCCGATGCACCTCGGCCAGCCGCTGTGGAACTTCATCAACGCCTGCTTCTTCGAGTACGGCATCGCCGCGTACGACCTGGAACTGGGCCGCAACCTGCGGAGGGGCCGACACAAGGCCCCCGAGTTCCGGGCCCGGGCCCGCGCGGTCGGCCGCAAGATCCGTCGCCAGGTCCTCAAGGACTACATCATCCACCCGCTGCTCTCCGGCCCGTCGTTCCTGCACACCATGGCCGCCACCTTCACCGCGAACCTGATCCGCAACCTGTGGAGCCACTCGGTGATCATGTGCGGGCACTTCCCGGAGGGGGTGGAGACCTTCTCGAGGAAGTCCATCGTGGGAGAGACCCGCGGGGAGTGGTACCTGCGGCAGATGCTCGGCTCGGCCAACATCAGCGGCAGCAAGCTGATGCACATCATGACCGGCAACCTGTCCTTCCAGATTGAGCACCACCTCTTCCCGGACCTGCCGAGCAACCGGTATCAGGAGGTCGCCCCGGAGGTGCGGGCGCTGTTCGCGAAGTACGGGCTGACGTACACCGTCGGGTCGCTGCCGAAGCAGGTCGCCTCCGCGTGGTGGAAGGTCATCCGGCTCTCCCTGCCGAACCGCTCCACCTCCGCCCCGCGCCCGGCCGACGACCGCTCCACCCCCACCCCCGCCCTGGTGTAAGGAAGGGCACCCTGTTAACGCATTCGGTATAGCAGGGGCCCCTTGTTAACCAAGCTGCCGCGCCCGGTGCGGGGCAGCGCGAGGCACGGCGGTCACCGTGGCGCGGGCGTAGGCCGGGGCGGTGCCGGCCCGGTCGCTCCGGACGTCACCCCGCCCGCACGGTTGCGCCGGTTGGGCCGGTTGGCGTCCCGGCCGGGGTGGGCCCGGCCGGGGTGGGCCCGGCCAGCGCGGGCCTGGTCGGCGCGGGCCTGGTCGGGGCGGCCGGGGCGCCGCGACGGCGGCGCAGCACCAGCCAGGTGCCGAGTACCGCCAGAGAGACCAGCGGGGCCGGGTGGCCGAGCAGCGCGGCGACGGCCAGGTCCGCCGTCACCGCGGCGACGGTGGCGACGAAGACCCAGCGGGGCGCGGTGTCGTGGGAGACCCGACGACGGTCCCTCGGCATCCACCGGGTGGTCGCCCAGGGCTTGGCCACCGACACCCAGGCCTGGAACGCGACGGCCCCGGCCATCAGCGCGGAGCCGACCGCCAGCGGCACCGCCGGCCCGGAGCGGCCCTCGGCGGCGGCCGAGGCGGTCTCGGCCAGGGCATCGCTGAGGACGAAGATGCCCAGGTAGAGCTGGACCAGGGTGATCACGAACTTCACCAGCACCCAGCGGTGCCGGAAGAACCCCCACGGGGTGGCGGCGGCGAGCATGAAGCCGGTGAACGCCGAGGCGTTGGCCAGCGGCGCGAGCAGCCTGCCGTCGAGCACCTGCGCCATGGCCGTGGCGCTGACCGCGACGTCCCGACTCGGGGTGGTCAGACTGGTGGTGACCAGCACGAAGATGGCCAGGGCCTGCGCCATCCAGCCCACCGAGGTCGTCACGTGCAGCCACACGGCGAGCTGACGCCAGCCTCGCCCGGATCGAGTTGCCATGGCCCTCACGCTGCCACCGTCGCCACCCGACCTCCATCGGAGGAAACCCGCGATTACGGCGGCACCGTCCTAAGGGGAGTCCCTGAGCGACGTGCCGCGAGTGCGGCTAAGCCCCCGTCGGCGGCCGCTCGGCGAGCAGCCGTTCGCGGACCTCCCGGCGCAGCACCTTGCCGATCTGCGAGCGGGGCAGGTCGTCGACCAGCACCACCCGGCGAGGGACCTTGTAGCCGGCCAACCGCTCCCGACAGCCGGCCCGTAGGGCGGCCTCGTCCAGGTGCGCATCGGGGTGCGGCACCACCACCGCGACGACCTCCTCCCCGCCGTGGGCGGCGGGCAGGCCCACCGCGGCGGCGTCGCGTACGCCGGGTAGCCGGCGCAGCGCGTCCTCCACCTCCGACGGGTAGACGTTGAAGCCCCCGGTGATGATCAGCTCCTTGATCCGGTCGACCACGGTGACGAAACCGTCCTCGTCCATCACCACGATGTCGCCGGTGCGCAGCCAGCCCTCGGGCAGCAGCGCCTTCGCGGTCTCCTCGGGGCGTCGCCAGTAACCGGCGAAGACCTGCGGGCCACGCACCAGCAGCTCGCCGGCCTCACCGGGGCCCCGGTCGCGGGACGGGTCGTCGGGGTCGACGATGCGCACATCGGTGGAGGGGAACGGCACCCCCACCGTGCCCGGCCGCCGGGCGGGGGAGACCGGATTGCCCAGGGTGATCGGCGAGGACTCGGTCATGCCGTACCCCTCGACCAGCAGACCGCCGGTCACCGACTCCCACAGCTCGACGGTGGCCGGCGGCAGGGCCATCGCACCGGAGATGGCGTACCGGACGGAGGTCAGGTCGATGCCGCGCTCCCGGGCCCGGGCGGCGAGCCGTTCGTAGATCGGCGGGACGGCGGGCAGGAACGTTGGCGGGCGGCGCCGGGCTGCGTCGAGGACCTGGTCGACGTCGAAGCGGGGGAAGAGCACCAACGTCGCGCCGATGCCCACCGAGAAGGTCAGGCAGAGCGTGAGCCCGTACGCGTGGAACAGCGGCAGCACCGCGTACACCGTCTCCGCGCCGTCGTTCAGGCCCGGCACCCACGCGCGGCCCTGCGCGGCGTTGGCCCGCAGGTTCCGATGGGTCAGGACTGCGCCCTTCGGGGTGCCGGTGGTGCCGCCGGTGTACTGCAACAGCGCGGTGTCGTCCGGGCCGGGCGCGGGATGGTCGGCCGGCAGCGGCCCGGCGGCGGCGATCAGGTCCGCCCAGCGTCTCGTGCCCGGAGCCGGGCCGGTCATCGCCGACCGGGTCGCGCGGGCGCTGGCCAGCGGCAACCGCAGCGCCCACCGCTTGAGCCGGGGCAGCGCGCCGGTGAGGTCCACCGCCACCACGGTCTGCACCTCGCCCCGGCCGCGCACCAGCGGGGCGATCTTGTCCCAGACCACCGCCACCCGGGCGCCGTGGTCGGTGAGCTGCTGGTCGAGCTCCTGGGCGGTGTAGAGCGGGTTGTGCTCGACCACCACCGCGCCCAGCCGCAGCGCCGCGTAGAAGGCGACCACATGCTGGGGGCAGTTCGGCAGCACCAGCGCCACCCGGTCGCCCCGGGCGACGCCGAGCCCGCGCAGCGCCTCCGCCGCGCGGGCCACCTGGTCCATAAGTTCTCCGTACGTGGTGGTGGCGCCGTAGAAGTCGAGCGCCACCCGGGGGCCGAACCGGCGGACCGCGTCCCGGAGCAGGTCGACCAACGACCCGTCGGGCTCGGCGACGGTGGCTGGCACGCCGGGGGCGTAACTGCGCAGCCAGGGGCGTTCGGCGGTCAGGTCCACTCGGCTCTCCTCGGGGCGGTCGTTGGTGGCCCGCTCCTCGTCGGGCGGGCGTCCGGACGGCCCACGGCGATATCGCCGGCCGTCCGTCAGCCTAGCCCTACGGGTCGGTAACCTACGGTCTCGTAGGTTACCCGCCGCGGGTACCGCGGGCCGGTCAGCGTCGCCGGGACTGCTGGTGACGCAGCACCTGGCGGCCCCGCACGAACGCGAACACGATGAGCGCGATCAGCGCGATCGCCCCGATGATCACCAACCAGCGGACCGCTTCGAGGAGCAGCCCGAGCAGAATGAGCACGCCGGCGGCGACGCCGACGACCCAGAGTATGGCCCGCATGTCCACCTCCCGTAGGCCGGACGCCCGCCGCGTTGGCGGCCCGGCCCCGACGCCTTTCCCGGTCCGGTCGGCGCCATGCCTTCCCAACCGGCCGCCGCGCCACCGGCGCCCGCCGCTGATCGGGGTCGGGCCGGTGATCGGCGCCTGGCCGGCTACCGGCGGGCGACGTAGACGGTGTTGGCGGACTCCCGGCCCTGCAACGGGTTGGGAAAGCGGACGACGTGGGCCAGGGAGGTCGGGAACACCCCGGTCAGCACCCGCTGGAAGTCGGAGTCCGGCGGGTCGTTGGACCAGAGCGCGAAGACCCCGTCCGGGTGCAGCAGGTCGGCGAGCCGGCGCAGGCCGTCGGCGGTGTAGAACGGGGCGTGGCTCGGGTGCAGCACGTGCCGGGGGGAGTGGTCCACGTCCAGCAGGATCGCGTGGAACCGCCGGCCGGGCTCGTCCGGGTCGAAGCCCGCCCCGTCGGCCACCGCCGCGAAGAAGTCCGCCCGGACGAACCGGGTACGCGCGTCGTCGGCCAGCCCCGACGCGAACGGCAGCAGGCCACGCCGGTGCCAGTCGATGACGTCCTCGATCGCCTCCACCACCACGAGCGAACGGACCCGGGGATCCTCCAGCGCGGTGCGGGCCGTGTAGCCGAGGCCGAGGCCGCCGACCACGACGTCGAGGGCGTCGCCGGGTAGCGGTGCCAGCCCCAGCCGGGCCAACTCGATCTCCGCCACCGGGAAGAGGCTGGACATCAGAAACTCGTCGCCCAGCTTGACCTCGTACACCTCGCGGTCCAGCGCGGGATCGTGCCGCCGCCGCAGGCTGATCTCCCCGATCGGGGTCTCCCGCCAGGCCAGTTCCTCGAATCGCACGCCCACGGGGTTCCTCACTTCGGCCGGTTCCGGTCCGAGCGGATGCTACCGCCCGCCCACGCGGGGCCGCCGCAACACCACGCCCCCGATACGCCACCAGCCACCTGCGGGCCCCGCCACCCCGTGGGCGGGGGCGCGCACATTCACGGAAAGTGCGCTTATCCAGCGCCGAATAACCACCCTTTCCGTGAATGTGCGGGAGTCGGGTCGTCTCCGGGGTGGGTGGAGTGGGGGTGGGAGGGGGTTAGGGGGTGGGGTGTAGGCGGGCTTCGAGGGTGGACAGGTCGGGGAGGAACCAGACGTGGTCGGCCCGGTTGGACTCGTAGACCAGGGCGCGTAGGGCGGCACTGGCCGACAGGTGGTCGGTGATGTCGCCGAGGACGACCAGGCGTAGCTGGTAGTTGACGAACTTCTGCATCACCTCGCCTGCGAAGCGGGTGTCCAGGGAGAAGAAGGTCTCGTCCAGCCGGCTCGCGGGCACCGCCACCACCTCCGCGCCGAGGAAGGCCGCGCCGATCAGGTCGAGCGCGTCCTGCACGGTCACCACCGGCGGGCCGGCCGGGTCGCAGATTAGCACCGGTACCCCGGCCAGCTCCCGCATCTCGTCAGGCATGATCGGTTTCCCCGGCGAGCAGGCCGTTGTCGCCGTCGAGCACGGCGTCGAGCAGGCGTAGCAGGTCGGCGGTGGTGGCGGCGTCGCCCAGGATCACGATCTTCATTCGGTTCCGTTCCTCGTCGTGGACGGTCTGGACGCGCAACGGGCGCCCGGGGTCGTGGCCGGTGTTCGCCCCGGCCAGGACGAGCGTGCCCAGCCGGTCGGCCGCTGTCCGGTCGACGCCGTCGATCTGCACGATGCTCGACACCTCCACCGACGCGGCGCCGGTGGGCCGGGCCGGTGTCGGCTCGGGGGGCCGCCCGGTCAGCGCGTCGAGGTCGGCGCGGGCGATCCGGTACTGCTTGCCGATCCGTACCGCCGCGAGTCGGCCGGAGCGGATGTAGCCCCGCACGGTGCGTACATGCAGGCCGAGCAGGTCGGCCACTTGCTCGACGGAGTACATTTCTTCCCTCATCGCTCCCCATCGTAGCTGCAATTGGGGAATGATAGGGAGCCTCAGTCCGCAGGCTTCTCCCAGACCGAGATGTGCCCGATGCTCTCGTGGGTGAAGGGCTGCCGGCCCCAGCCCGCCCAACGGTCACGCAGGCGCAGGCCGGCGAGCTGGGCCATCAGGTCGAGTTCGGCGGGCCACACGTACCGGAAGGGGATCGACCGGAACTCGCCACGCCCGTCGACCACCGTGACGTAGTTCGAACTGGTCGCCTGGGTCGCGGTGTCGTAGACGTCGTACGCCCAACTGGTCGGGCCGGTGTGCCACAGCACGACGTTCTCCCCGGGCGGGAGCCTGCGCAGCAGCGGCATCTCGACCTCGATGACGAAGCAGCCGCCCGGTTCGAGATGCGCCGCGACGTTGCGGAAGCAGGCCACCTGTTCCGCCTGGGTGGTCAGGTTCATGATCGTGTTGTAGACCAGGTACGCCAGGGTGAACGCCCCGTCCACCCTGGTCGTGGCGAAGTCGCCGATGGTCACGCCGACCGCGTCGCCGCCGGGCTTGGCGCGTAGCCGGGCCACCATCGCCCGGGACAGGTCGACGCCGTGGACGGGAACCCCGCGACCGGCCAGCGGCAGCGCGATCCGTCCGGTACCGACGCCCAACTCCAGCGCCCGGCCGTCGCCGGCGAGCGCGGCGAGCAGGTTCACCGTGGCCGTCACGACGCCCGGGTCGAACCTCTCGTCCGACGGGTCGTCATAGCGCGCCGCGATCCGCTCCCCGAAGTGCCCGTCGCCGTCGTCCATCGGTGGACCGTACCTCCGGGGCTCCTGCCGCCGCCGCCGAGTTTCGGCCCGTCAGCTCCGGGAGGCGACGCGGGCGACGAAGTCACGCCAGGCGGTCGGGGTGAAGGTGAGGGCCGGGCCGGCGGGGTCCTTGCTGTCGCGTACGCCGACGACACCGGCAGCGGGGGAAACGGCGTGCCGGAGCCCACCCGGGCCGTAGGGTCGATCCACAGGCCCGGAGCCGGTTCCGGGGAGCGACCGTCGGAGTCGAGGACTGGTGATGGCCCGGACGCACCGCCCGTCACCGGCGCTGCTGGTCAGCCTGCTCACCTCGACCGGCCTGCTGGTCGCGGTGAGCCTGGCGGTGGGCCACCACCCGGTCGCCCGCTGGGAGCGGGACCTGTTCACCCTGCTCAACCGCCTGCCGGCCGGGCTGACTCCCGGGCTGGTCGTGGTCATGCAGCTCGGGTCGTACGTGGCCGTCTTCGTCGTCGCCGCCGTGGCCGCGCTCATGCGGCGCTTCGCGGTCGCCCGCGATCTGCTCCTGGCTGGCAACCTGGCGTACTGGCTCGCGGTGCTGGGCAAGGCCGCAGTGGCCCGGCAGCGACCCGCGGCGCTGCTGGCCGACGTACGGACGCACGACACGATCACCGGAGCGTTCGGCTACCCGTCCGGGCACGTCGCGGTCGCCTCCGCCCTGTGCCTCGTCACCGCCCGCGCTGTCGATCCGCGCTGGCGCCGACCGCTGTGGGCGGTGATCGTCCTGGTTGCACTGGCCCGCGTGCACGTCGGGGCGCACCTGCCCGCCGACGCGGTCGGCGGATTCCTGGCCGGTTGGCTGGCGGTGTGCCTGACCCGTCTGGTCGTCGGCGAGGTCGGCCCGGAGCAGTCCATCTCGCGGCTGCGCCGGGTGCTCGCGCGGCGCGGGATCGACGCCGTACGGCTGGAGCCGATCACCGGGGACGCCCGTGGTTCACGGCCCTGGCGGGCGGACACCGCCGACGGCCGCCGGATGTTCGTGAAGGTGACCGGCGGTGAACAGCGCGACGCGGACTGGGCGTACAAGTTCTACCGGCGACTGCGCTACCGGCATGTGGCCGACGAACCACCATATGCCACCGCGAAGCAGAAGAACGAGCACGAAACATATCTGGTCCTGCTGGCGCAGCGCGCCGGGGCGCGGGTGCCCGCAGTCGTCGCCACCGCCATCACCGAGCGCGGTGACGCCCTGCTGGTGCAGGAGTTCGCCGACGCCGCCTCGCTGGATGCGACGCTCGGACCGCTGCCGCTCGCCGCGGCGGCCGACGTCTGTCGACAGGTGGCGCTGCTGCACCGCGCCGGGATCGCGCACCGCGACCTGCGCGCGGCCAACATCCTCATCCGTGGCCGGACCGCGTACCTCGTCGACTTCGGCTTCGGCGCCGACGACGCCACGCCCGACCAGCAGTCCCGGGACATCGTCGAACTGCTGGTAACCCTCGCCGGTCGGATCACCCCTCGGGCCGCAGTCGACGCGGCCGTCGCGCAGTTCGGCGGCGGGCACGTCGCCGACAGCCTGCCGTACCTACAGAAGCCGGTGCTCTCCCGGGCGGGACGGAGCACGCTACGCGGCTACCCCGACCTGCTGGAACAGGTACGCGGCGAGATCCTCCGGCACTGCCCGGACCGCGACGACCGGCTGGCCCGTGTCGTGCGGGTAACTCCACGCAGCATCGGGCTGCTGCTCATCCTCGGCCTGCTCGTACACCTTCTCCTTCCCCAGGTCGGACAGGTACGCACCGCCCTGCACCTGATGGCTCATGCGAACCCGGCGGCCGTCGCCGGCGCCCTGCTCGCCTCCGTGGCCACCTATGTGCTCAGCGCCGTCGTGCTGCGTATCGCCGCCGCCGATCGGATTCCGCTATGGGAGGCGACCGTCGTGCAGGTCGCCGCGTCCTTCGCCAACCGGCTGGCCCCGGGCAGCGTCGGCGGTGCCGCCCTGAGCCTTCGCTACCTGCACCAGAAGGCGATCCCCACGGCAGAGGCGGCCACCGCCGTGGCCGTGTCCCGCGTCGCGGGCGTCGTCTCCGTCGCGCTGCTGCTGCCCGTGCTGCTGCCCTTCGCCCGTCAGCCCGTCAGCACCCTGACCCACGAGGCCAGCGCCAAGGCGCTGCCCATCCTGCTGACCGTCGTGGCGGTGCTGCTGGTCGCCGCGGTGGCCCTCACCATTCCCCGGCTGCGCCGGCAGGGACGCGCCGCAGCCGGTCAGGTGCTGTCGGCCCTGCGTACCCTGACCCACCAGCACCGGCTGGTCCGGCTGGTCGTGTCCTCGCTGGCTCTCACCCTCTGCTACGGCGCCAGTCTTTACCTTGCGGTGCTCGCCGTCGGCGCGCCGGTCGACCTCAGGCTGGTGCCCCCGGTGATTCTGGTGTGCGTCGTCGGCGAGGGTGTCTCCTCCGCAGCCCCCACGCCCGGTGGGCTCGGGGCCACCGAGGCGGCTCTCGTGTCCGGGCTGCTGCTCTACGGGCTGACCGTGGAGACGGCCGTCGCCGCGGTCCTGATCTACCGACTCGCGACGTTCTGGCTGCCCACCATCCCCGGAGTCGTGGCCCTACGGGTGCTCGCCCACCGACGCCTGGTGTGACCGCAGGACGGTTCACCAGAGCAGCAGCCGATCGCCGTGCCACAACGCGACCAGGGCGAGCGGCAGCGGCGCGTCGTCTCTGAGGTCCGGTGGCCCGTGCGTCGCCGGCACCCGGAGAGCGGAGATCCGTCGACCGGGCTCGAACCGGCGTCCTGCCGGTCCATAGCCGGCTGCTCTACCACTGAGCTACAACGGATCTCCGCGCGTCCCGGCAGCTGGGCTCGAACCAGCGTCCACCCGGTAAAGAGCCGGGCGCTCTACCACTGAGCTACGACGGGTCGCCGAGGATGCTGCCCGATCACCCTTCGGCTTGTCCAGTGGGTTCCGGGAGGTCGCTGACCACGACGTCGGCGGGGATGTGAGCACGATCGAGCCCGCCCTTCATGGCCTTGCCGGAGAAGGCTCCCGCGGAGCGCAGGACCGAGGCCCACACGGGGTCGGCGACCGACACCCCGTGCACCAGCTCCGGGGTCGGCCGGAACGCTCCGACGGCCCCGGCCGGTCGCGGTGCCACCCAGCCGGAGCCGACCGGGTCGACACCCGCATCCGCGCACGCCGCCTCGACCTCCGGCCGGGTGCAGGTGGCCGCGCCGTCGAGGACGTCCCAGGGGAGCGGCAGTCGCGCCCAGACGCCCATGTCGGGGTGCAACCCGCCGCCGGTGGACCGGTGCCACGCGGCGAGGTCCGCGGCGATCAGCATCATCGCCTTCCCCGGGCAGGACGCCTCCAGCAGGCCGATGCTGCCCGACGCCTCCAGGGTGGCGATCCACGCCCCCCGGGCGGTGTTGTATGCCCCGCACAGCAGGTTCCACGTCGAGGAGTCGTTGCCACGCCGCACGACCATCGTGGCCCGGTCGAACCTGCTGGCCGACCAGACCTGCTTCAGCAGGGCGGCGACCTGCCGCATCGTTGCCCACCACCGGCCCAGCAGTTCGCCGCGCTGCCCCTCGGACAGCCGGGCCAGGACCTGCGGGGTCGGGTGGACCTGCGCGATCATCCACCAGTCCGTGGCCGGGTTGCTGAGACAGCGGCGGAACAGCAGGTCGGCGATCTCGTCATACGGGTTGTCCCGCCCGGACAGGGTGAACTCCCGGCGCAGCTTGCGCTTGGCGGTGAAGTAGGCGACGAAGCTCGCCGCCCACGGATCGGCCAGGAACGCCGCCCGGTCGATGCCGGCGGCGAAGCCGGCCCGGGCGACGATGGTCAGCTGCCGCTTGGTCTGCTCCGTCGTCAACCGGCCAGCCTTCGCCGCCACCCGCTGTGTGACCCGGAAACGCCGGTTGTACTGGCGCTTCGACAGCTCGATCCCGGCGGCCGAGCGGGCTTCCCGGTTGAGGCGGTCCCGGAGGAAGTCCAACCGGTGCGGGTCGACCGCCCCGAGGGACTCGCCGAGCCGGAGGGTGAAGTCCAGCAACGACGTGGGATCGTCCGGGTCGACACCGTCGGGCGGCAGGTCGAACAGCCGCCGCGCCGCGTCGACCTGCCGCCCGCCCCCGACCGGATGGGCGAAGTCCGTCGACATCGAACTCCACCCGTTCCAGCGGGATGTGGCACGGGCGCCGCGACCCAGCTGCATCCGTTCCCAGATCCCGAGTTGGTTGCCGACCGCCCGGAGAACCAGGTGCGCCGCTTCCTCCGGCCGGCGCCGTTGGGCCAGCGACTCGTGCAACGCGATGAGAGCGTCCTCGGCGGACAGACCGGCGGCAGACATGACGGCGATACTGGCAGCGCCCAGAAGACGAAAGCAACACCATTCAGGTACGCGAAGCCGCCGCCGCCGTCGACCACCCGGCGCAGCGCCCCGGCGAACTCCTCGACGTCGACCACCCGGTCCTTGAGCAGGTACCCGACCCGCCGGCCGGCGCCGCAGCGGCACTCGGCTCAGCGTACGCCACCGGAGCACCGTAGTGGCCGCTCGGCCGCCGTCGCGCCACGGAGGGTCTCCGGAACATCGACGCGCCGCTTATCCTGTGCCCCGACCGACTCGTCGGAGGGGACCGTATGCCGTCGCGGCAGGACCAGCTGCACTCGTACCAGTTCACCGTCCAGCGGGCGGTCGCCGCCCTGGTCATGCGGGAGACCGACCCCGTGCGTTCGCCGTTTCGGCGGCTCGCCGGGGCCGGCGTGGCCAGCGTGCTGGTCGCGGCGATCGCCCTCGGCGGCTTCGCCCTCTACGGGCTCTTCACCGGCGGTGGCAGCACGTGGCGTGACGCCGGCGCGGTGATCGTGGAGAAGGAGTCCGGCGCCCGCTTCGTCTACCGGGAGGGCAAGCTGCACCCGGTGCTCAACTATGCCTCCGCGCTGCTGATCATCGGCGGTGAGCGCCCGCAGACAGTGCTGGTGTCCCGCCGCGCGATCGACGGGGTGCCGCGCGGGCTGCCACTGGGCATCTCCGACGCCCCCGACTCGTTGCCTGACCGGGCCCGGCTCTCCACCGCCGCGTGGTCCGTCTGCTCGGTCGCCACCACCGAGGCCGAGCGGGCCGACCCCCGCTCGGTGGTGCTGATCGGGGTGGCGGCCGGTGGCGGCCGGGCGTCGGGCGACGAGGCGGTCCTGCTCCGGCACCCGGACGGCGGCCTGCACCTGCTCTGGCACGCCCGCCGGTATCCGCTGCGGGACACCGGCCGGTCGCTCGCCGCCCTCGCCGCCACCCCGCAACGCGCGGTGCCCGCCGCACCCGCCCTGATCGACAGCATTCCGGCCGGGGCCGACCTCGCCCCGCCGGAGCTGCCCGGCCTCGGGCGGCCCTCGGCCCAGGTGACCGGCGCGGTGGTCGGCGACGTCTTTCTGATCCGCAACTCCGGCGGTGGCCGGCAGTACGCCGTGGCCCTGTCCGACGGCCTCGCCGGCATCACCGAGTTGCAGGCCAATCTGCTGCTCGCCCGCACCGGCCAGGGCGGGCCGGAGGCGCTGACCCTCGGCCGGTTCGCCGCGTTGCCCAAGCAGCCGGATCTGGTGCCGACCGGGCCGGCGGCCCCGCCGACCAGCCCGCCCCGGTTGGCCGCCCCGGACGGTGGGGCGCTCTGCGTCGGTGTCAGCGGTGACGGTGAGGCGCGCGACGTGCGGCTCGGCGCGGCCGTGCCCGACCTGACCGGCAGCCCGCGGATCGTGGGTGCGGCACCGGTCGCCGATCACGTGGTGGTCGAGCCGGGGCGCGGTGCCGTGGTGGAGTCGGTCGCCGCGCCGGGCGCCACCGGCGGCGTGCTCTGCGTGGTCACCGACCTCGGCCGGCGGTACGCGCTGACCGACCCCGAGGTGCTCGGCATGCTCGGGTACCAGGGCGTGCGGCCCGTCCGGTTGCCGGCCGGCCTGGTGAGCCTGGTGCCCGCCGGTAGCCCGCTCGACCCGGCCGCCGCCCGCGCCGTCGCCGCGTCCGGCTGAGGCGGGGGTATACCCAGCCCGCACCCCGACCGGGAGGGCTGCGCGCACTGCGGTTCGCCCGCTTCGATCCGGCCAGGGGCCGCTGCCGGCCCGCCCCGATTGCCCCGTAGCCCTGCTACTCGTCGCCCTCCTGCGGAAGCCGCCAGCTGAGGTGGCCGGCCCATCCGCGGTCGGGGCGGGTCAGCCGACGGTCGGGTCGGCGGGGCGGCGCAGGACCGTGACCGCGAAGTCGGTGTCGTCGGTCCAGGGGCGCAGGTCCCAGGTGGCGAATCGGTGCTCCCGGCGCAGCCCGGCGGAGACCGCGTCGCCGTCGAAGTCGGCCAGCGGATAGCCCCGGTCGGTGCCGAAGCCGACCGCCAGCACGCCGTCGGGGCGCAGGTGGGCGGCGATGCGGCGGAGCACCTCCCGCTCGGTGCCGGGCGCGACGAACGCCATCACGTTGCCGGCGACCACGGCGGCGTCGAAAGGCTCGGCCTCGCCGGCCGCCGCCAGGTCCAGCTCGGCGAGGTCGCCGACCAGCCAGTGCGGGCCGGGGTGGTCGGCGCGGGCGGCCTCGACCAGCGCCGGGTCAGCGTCCACGCCCACCACCGTGTGACCGCGGGCGTGCAGCGCCGCGCCGACCCGCCCGGTGCCGCAGCCGGCGTCGAGGACGCGGGAGCCCGGCGGCACCAGCGCGTCCAGCAGTCGGGCCTCCCCGGCCAGGTCGGCGCCCTCGGCCGCCAGCCGACGGAAACGGTCGATGTACCACTGCGAGTGCTCGGGGCCGGTGTCGGTGGCCCAGCGGGTCGGGTTAACCATCACCCCACCGTAACGGCCGGGCGACCGGGCCAGACCGGGGGTTCGGACCTGGCCCGCCCGTCGCGCCCGGCGAGAGGGTGTTCGGGCGCGACGGGCCGACGCCGACACCGGGGTGCCGGCCGCCGGGGTGGTTCAGTTCGCGGGTTCGAGCCAGATGTTGGTGATGTCGAAGAACTCGATCTGCGGCACGTGCACGGCGTTGCGGACCCGTTTGCCGTAGTACCGGGAGGTCATCGCGGCGAACGACAGGATCGGCACGACCGGCAGGTCCTGCATGACCCGTACGTCGATCTCGTGCCACAACTTCTCGGCCCGCCGCTCGTCGGGCTCCTCCAAGGCGCGCTCGATGAGGGCGTCGACCTCCGCGTTGGTGTACCCGCCGTAGTTCGTGGTGCCCGGCATGTCGTTGGTCTCGAACAGCGGCTGGACGATCACCCGGCCGTTGTTGCCGAACCAATCGGGGGTGAACCCGGGCTCGGCGATGTCCCAGTCGCCGCGCCGGCCCGCCTCCGGGTCCGACAGCGCCGAGCCGTAGTACTCCGCCTGGCTGAAGGTCCGCCACTCCAGGGCGACGCCGATCTCCGCGAGGTTTGCGGCGATGGAGTCCATCACCTTGCGGTGAATGCCGATCTCGCGGACCGCCGCGATCAGGGTGAGCCCGTCGCCGTGCCCGGCCTCCGCCAGCAGTCGGCGGGCGCGCTCCCGGTCGCCCCGGTGACCCGGGGTGGCATACGGGTCGAAGTCGTCGCGGTGCCCGACGCTGCCCCGGGGGATGACCGACCCGAGCGGCTCGTTCGGGGCGTCCAGCGCGTCGAGGATCTCGCCGATGGCCACCTTGTCGACGGCGTACGCGATGGCCTGGCGCACCCTGAGGTCGGACGTGGCGCGGCCCTGGTTGGGGCTGCGCAGGTTGAACACCAGGTACGGGTTGAGCGCGAACCCGGGGTAGGTGCGGGGGGCGGCATCCTGGCCGGGCTTCGGCCGGTCCCATGACACGGCCGTGTAGGACCAGGCCAGGTCCACCTCGCCGGCGTCCATCCGGCGCTCCATCTCGGTCACCGGCACGTCCGAGGCGACGGTGATGTGGATGTCCTCGACGTACTGGTTGCGGATCGGGTCGGTCTCCTTGCGCCAGACCGGGTTGCGCTCCATCCGGATCTCCAGGCCCTGCTCGGCGTAGCGGGTCAGCCGGTACGGGGCGCAGGACCGGGTGTTGCGGCGGAACTCCATGCTGTCGGGCAGGTACGCGTCGTACTCCGCCGGGGCGGGCGTGGTGAAGCCGGTGGCGAGGATGTTCAGGAAGTCGTTGGCCGGGCGGAGGAGCTCGAAGGCGAGGGTGTGCTCGTCGACCGCCCGCAGGCCGGCGATGTCGTGACCGTTCTGGAAGTCGGCCAGCGCCGCCGGCGTGATCTCCGCGTCGGCGAACGCCGCCCGGTACTGCTCGCAGTATTCCCGGAAGCCGACGATCGTGCTGGTGAAGTAGGGCAGGGCCCCCGCACCGGCCACCGGGTTCGGCAGCCGCTTGAGCCCCCGGACCACGTCGTGCGCGGTTACCTCGCGCGGCGGGGTGGAGTCCCAGAGCACGCCCTCGCGCAGCCGCACCGTGACGGTGCGCCGGTCGGCGCTGAGGCCACCGTTGTCCAGGGTGGGGATCTCGACGGCCAGGTCGGGCGACGGGGTGAAGGACAACTCCGGGGCGGAGAGGTCGTCGGTGGCCGGATAGGCGAAGAGCTGACGGGAGAGCGCCCGCAGGATCTGGGCGGAGGTGGCGTAGTAGGCGCTGGCCGTGTCGATGTGGTCGACCCCGCCCGGGCCCACGAGCCGCAGGGTGCCCCCGTACCGGGGGTCGTCCCCGCCAGGGGAGGGCGCGGATTTCGTGGGGGCGAGAGGCTGGACTGTGCGGGCCATGACTGTCGACCTCCATCTGCCTGGACGACGGCTTGGGACGAGCGGACCGTCACCGAGTCTAGGCGGCCATCGATGTAATAGCTATACGATAGTGAACCAAGGGTGCGGCGGGATGCCCCTGCCCGGCCCCTGCGGGCGCCTCGATATCGGCGGACCGGTCCAGCCCGGTCGGCCCGGCCCCCGGCAGTGTTCCCCTGGCGACTATCGGAAGGCGTAGTGCCCCATGGTCGCCAGCCCGACGACGGAGGGAAGTCCCGTGACCCAGGACACCAGCGCGAAGAACGAGTCGATCGCCGCGGTGCTGGCCCGCCAGCGCACCGAGGCGGAGGCGCGCCGGGCGGCAGCCGCGGTGGGCGCGCCCGGCCGTGGCTTTCCCGAGGTCCCCCGTGGACCCCTCGACGAGGAGGCCAACTGGCGGCGAGTGCGCGAGCTGTTCCCCATCGACCCGCGGCTGACCCACCTCAACGTGGGCACCATCGGCTCCGTCCCGAAGCGGGTGCTGGACATGCTCAGGACGGCCGACGGCGACTTCGCCCGCCACCCGCGCGACCCGTACCCACCGACCACGATGACCGAGCCGAGGGCCGTGCTGGCCGCCGCCTACGGCTGCGACCCCGACGAGATCGCGATCGTCCAGGGCGCCACGGACGGCAACTCCCGCATCCTCAACGGCCTCGACCTCGACGAGGGCGACGAGGTCGTCACCACCACCCACGAGTGCTACACGATGCAGGCGCCGCTGAACCTGCTGCACAACCGGCGGGGCGTGGTGGTCCGCAAGCTGACCCCGAAGCTCGGCCCGGACCAGAGCGTCGAGGAGATCGTCGAGATGTTCGAGGCGGCGATCACCCCCCGGACCCGGGTGCTCCAGTGGGCAGCCGTGACCTTCACCGTCGGCACGACGATGCCCACCCGGGCCCTCGCGGAGCTGGCCCAGCGGCACGGGCTGATCAGCGTGGTGGACGGTGCCCACCTGCCCGGCCAGTTCGCGTTGAACCTGCACGGGCTGGGCGTCGACTTCCTCAGCGGCTCCGGCTCGAAGTACCAGTGCGGGCCGATGGGCACCGGCATCCTCTACGCCCGCAACAAGGTGCTGCCCGAGCACAACCCGCTGCCGCTGCCCACGTTCTGGCCCATCATCTCGCTGTGGTATCCGATCGAGGGCGAGCTGCCGCCGCGGACCACCACCCGCGAACCGACGTACGACATTGGCACGTTCGTCCAGAAGACCGGCTCGGCCGACCTGTCGCGTGGGCCGGCACTCCAGGCCTCCTGCGAGATCTTCCAGACCATCGGCCAGGAGAACATCCAGCGGTACGTGCACGGTCTCAGCCGTCACCTCAAGCACCGCGTCGCCGAGCACTGGGGCGAGTCGGCGCTGTTCAGCCCGCTGCACGACGAGCGGCTGCACTGCGGCATGGTGGCCTTTCAGCCATTCCGTAACCCCGAGCACGCCCTCGACATGAACCGGTTCGTCGAGTTCGAGCAGCGGATGGAGGACGAGTACGGGGTGAACCTGAGGTTCACGTTCTTCCCGGTGCGCGGCTCCGACACGGAGCGGTTCGCGATCCGGCTCGCCCCGCATCTCTACAACAACCGGGAGGAGATCGACCACGCCGTCGACTCGATGATCAAATTGACCGAGGCGATGTCCTGAACAGACGTCGGCCGGCCCGCCCCCGCCGGGCCGGCGGCACCCAACCACACCCCCCCCCGGCGCGGAACAACGCCCAGCGCGGGCCGTCGCCCGGGCCGGTGGGGCCGGCGGTGTGGTCCATCCCCGTCAGGCCCTCGGCGAACTCGTCAAGCCGCAGGCCACACAGCCGCAGCTCGCGCAGGTACGTCTCCAACGTCCGGTGCCAGGGTGCCCCCCCGGGCAGGGCGTCGCTCACCGGCCGCTCGCCCTCCCGGAAGTAGTCGGCGGTGCGCAGCCAGCCGCGCCCGTGCCCGCCGCCGACGGCCGCCGTCACCAGCGGGTGCGGCACCGAGAAGACCAGCCGCCCACCGGGCACCAGGTCGTGCTGCACCGCCGCCAGCAACCGCGGCAGGTTGCGCACCCGGTGCAGCGCCCGTCGGGACACCACCACGTCGACCCGGGTGGAGTCGTCCCGGCCGGACCAGGCGTTGAGGTCGCGGACCCGGAGGTGGCCGATGCCGGGGTCGAGGAGGGGGCGCACCCCGTCGGCGGTCCCCTCGTCCGGCGCGACGCCGGTGTAGCTGAGCACCCCGCTGCGCAGTGCGTGGCCGGTCAGGGCGGGATCGCCGCAGCCGATGTCGAGCACCGCCCGGCCCCGCAGGTCTCCGAGGAACGCCAGGAGCAGGGCGCGCTCGCCCGTCGGATCGGGATCGGCGGGAGTGGCGAGCGGCCGGTCGGGCTCGGTGATGGATGAGGACAACGTCAACCTCCTCGGGACCGCCGGCCGGGGACCCGGCCGGACCGGGTGGGCGACGTCAGCTGTGGCGTCGCCCGTTGTAGAGCACCCCCGTGATGGAGCCGAAGACCAGGATGAGCACCGTGCAGGTGACGGCGTACGCGGTGAGGTCCCCCGCGGTCAGGGTGCCGTCCATGGCGTGCCGGCTTGCGGTCACCGCGCGGGTGACGGGGTTGACCTCGACCGCGGTCTCGAGCCATCCGGGCATGGTGTTCGGGCCGACGAAGATGTTGCTGAGGAACAGCAGCGGGAAGACGGCCAGCCCGCTGACGTTCATGACGATCTCGGGCTTGTTGGCGGCGAGGCCGAGCACCGTCCACACCCACGCCAGGCTGAACGCGAACACCACGACGAGCACGAGCCCGAGCAGCACCCCGCCGACGCCGTTGCCGGGGCGGAAGCCCAGCGCCAGCCCGACCAGGACGGTCACGGTGGCCGCGACCGCGTACCGCAGGATGTCACCGAGCAGGGCGCCCACCAGCACCGCCGGCTGCCACAGCGGCATGGAACGGAACCGGTCGGAGACTCCCTTGGCGATGTCCACGTTGAGCGCCACGCCGGTGTTCATGCTGATCATCACGACGGTCAGCACCACGATCCCCGGTAGCAGGAACTGGAGGTATTCCCGGGTGGAGCCGGCCAGCGCACCGCCGAAAAGGTAGGTGAAGACCAGCGTGGTCATCACCGGGAAGCCGACCGCGTCGAAGAGCTGCTGGGGATTGTGCTTGACCTTCAACAGCGCACGCCAGCCGAAGGCGAGTGACGCCGCGAGGGGACCGGGGCGGGCGGGCCGGTCCCGCGAGAGCAGGCTCGCGCCCAGGGGCTTGTCGACCGCTGACGGTGCCGTCGTCGCCGTGTGGGTCGGGTTCATGCCGTCTCCTCCTTGGCGGACCGGTCGGTCTCCGGTCGGTGCCCGGTGAGGGCCAGGAACACCTCGTCCAGGCTCGGCTGGCCGAGGGAGAAGTCGGCCACCGGGATGCCGGCGGCGGAGAGCTCGGCCAACGCCCGGGAGGCCAGGTCCGGGTCGGTCACCGACACGGTGAGCGTCGCCGGGTCGTTGCTCGGGTGCGTCGACGCGGCGAATACCCCGCCGATCAGCCGGTCCGCCTCCGCCCGCTGTTCCGGATCGCGCAGCCGGACCTGGAACGTCGCCGACCCCACCGAGGACTTGAGCTCCTCCGGCGTGCCCTGGGCGATCACCCGGCCGTGATCGATGACGGCCATCCGGTTGGCCAGCACGTCCGCCTCCAACAGGTATTGGGTGGTGAGAAGCACGGTCGTGCCGGCGTGGACCAGGGCCCGGACGACCTGCCAGACCTGGTTGCGGCTGGCCGGGTCCAGCCCCGTGGTGGGCTCGTCGAGGAAGAGTAGATCGGGGGTCACTACCAGGCTGGCGGCGATGTCCAGCCGGCGGCGCATTCCGCCGGAGTAGGACTTGACCGGTTTGCCGGCCGCGTCGAGCAGGTCGAAGGCGGTGAGTAGCTCGTCGGCGCGTGAGCGCGCCCGGGACCAGCCGTGCCCCAGCAGGCGCGCCAACAGGACCAGATTCTCCTGGCCGGTGAGGTCCTCGTCGATCGAGGCGTACTGACCGGTGAGGCTGATCCGGCCGCGGACCGCCTCGGCCTGGCGCACCACGTCCAGCCCGAACACCCGGGCCGTTCCCGAGTCGGGCCGGGTCAGGGTGGACAGGATGCGGATGGTGGTGGTCTTGCCGGCTCCGTTGGGCCCGAGGAACCCGTGGACGGTGCCCGTCTCGACGGCTAGGTCGACGCCGTCGACCGCCCGGGTTGCTCCGAACGATTTGGTGAGTTGGCTCGTCTCGATGGCCAGATCAGCGCTCGGGCCCACGGTCGTCCTCTCTGTCATGCCGCACGCCGGCCGCGCCGGGCGGGTCGTCGGCAAGAGGGGGACAACCAATGGACGCCACCGCGACGCGGCTGTTCACGAAGGGATAGTAACAGGGATCATCGCGTTGTGATGCCATCGCCACGTGGCGTCAAGATCCCGCTATGGCGGCGATGGTGTCGCGGTGTCGACTGCTATATCTTATGTAAGTTATTGCGGACGCAACGCGATCAGTGTCTGGCTGGCCCGGGCTGACGGCTGACCCCACCCGCGCCCCCAAGCGGTGGACGGTGGGACCGCGGGCCAACCGTCGGAGACCTCGGCCCGGCGCCTTGTGCCGATGCCGCTGCTCAGCCCGGTGCGACGGCGGCACCGCTGGCCACGGTGGGACCGGCGGCCCTCGGGCGGTGGTCGTCGGCGGGCGGCGGCACGACCCGGGGTCGGGCGACGAAGTGCACCGCCGTCTCATGGTTGTCGCACTGGTCGTAGAAGCCGACCGGCGCCTCGAACTCCATGGCAGTGGGGCATGGCACGGGCGCCCGGACCACGCCCCGGCGGAGGTCGGCCAGGACGGCGGGCACGTCGTGGACGAAGCCGACCGGCGTGCTCACGTACGCCGGGGGGTGCTCCCCGCGACGCAGCGTCCAGCCGGCCGGGACCGGGTCGCCGGGGGCCAGGTAGCGCGGACGGCTGCACCGCTCGAACTCGTACAGCTCGGCGGCGAAGGCACGCCACCCGGGCGGGAAGCGCGGCACGAGGGTGGTCGACCACCAGTCGGCGAGGGCCCGGTCGAGCGCCGGAATGGTGTACAGCCGGCGCAGCCCCGCGGTGACCGCCGCGGACTCGGCGACCGGCGGCACGTCCCGGGCGAAGGCGTTGACCTCCGGGTCGTCGGCCGCCTCCAGCCAGGCATCCAGGGACCGGATCAGCTCCGACTGGCGCACCCCGGCGATCACCCGGGCCGGCGTCCAGACGTGCCGCAGGAACTGGTGCTCGCCCAGCACCCGGGCGAAGTACATGAATCGCTGCATGGCCAGGTGCTCGGCCAGGCCGGCCCCGTCGCTGGACAGGACGTACTCGAAGTCGTCGTGCTCGCCCCGCACGGTGACCAGGCCGTGGCGGTCGCGCTCGGTGGCGTAGCCGGTGTTGGGCAGCAGCAGCATGGGATAGACGACGATCCGGCTGACGTTCTCGGCGAGCCGGTCGTAGCCGGCCAGGAAGCTCTCCACGGTCTCGCCCGGCGCGCCCCAGATCAGCTCGGCATAGCAGTCCAGCCCCTCCCGGGCCAGCCACGCGGCCAGGGCCTCCCAGTCGTTGAGCCGCATGTTGCGCCGACGCATGCCGGTCAGGGCGGAGTCGGAGAGGCTCTGCAGAGCCAGCGTGAAGGAGCTCTGGAAGCCGTGCCGGCGCAGGTCCCGCACGATCCGGTGGAACCGGTCGGACTTGTTCTTCGCCCAGGAGGTCTCCAGCGCCCGGGGATATCCGCGCCGTTCCCGGGTGTGGATCAGGTCCTCCACGAACTCCTCGTCGCCCGCGAGCAGCCCGAAGTTCGCGTCGCAGAGCACGACGGTCTGCACCTGGTGGAAGCCGAAACAGTCCAGCTCGGCGGCGAGCCGCTCCCGGGAGAACGCCCGGACCCGCTGCCCGACCGCGCCGCCCCAGTAGCAGAACGAGCACTTGTACGGGCAGCCTCGGTTGGTCTCCATCAGCGCCACGTCGTAGCGGAAGCGCCCGGTGGCGTCGGCCAGCGGCAGGGCTCCGGTGAGGAAGGGGGAGGCGATGGCGTCCAGGTCCGTCAGGCGGTCTCGGTCGGCGGTGGTGCGCACGCCCCCGTCGGGCGAGCGGAAGGACAACCCGGCGACCTCGGCGAGCCCCTCCGCATGCCCCCCGTTGAGCAGGGCGCGTGTCAGCTCCCGGAAGGTGGCTTCGCCCTCGCCGTTGACCACCACGTCCACCGCCGGGTGCTCGCGCAGCACCCGGTCGGCCTGATAGGCGACATGGTTGCCGCCGAACACCACGCAGCCGTCCGGGCGCAGCTGCTTGTAGGTCTCGGCCAGGCTGCCGAAGGCGCGGTAGTTCCAGCCGAGCACCGAGAAGGCCAGCACGTCGGGGGCCGGCCTGGCGAAGAGGGTGGCGGCCATCCGGATCAGCGGCACGCCGCCGCGGAAGTTGTGGATGCGCACGTCCACCGCGCCAGCGAGGTCGGGGTCGGCGAGGAGGGTGGCCCGCAGGTAGCCGGCGGCGAGGGGCATGGACTCCAGCGGGGTGTCCCAGGCCCCCTGTTGGACGATGCCGATGGTCAGCATGGCGCCTCCTTTTCGACGGCGGGGCGCCGCCAAGCGTCAGCCCCCGGTTCCGGACAGGGCGCGGGCGGGAACCCCGCGGCCATATTACTAACTGTTTCTAAAGTGAACCAGGGGTCGGTGTTGAGCCTCGACACGCGCACCGGCAGCCGCCCGCGGTACCGGGTGGACACCGCCCGGGCAAGCGCGTCCAACCAGGGCCGCACCGTGGCCCACCGGCCCGCGTCGACCAGCACCGGTGCGCCGCCCGTCGCGGCGAGGTCACCGGAGAGGTACGCGTCGACGCCGCGCCGCGCCGCCGCCTCGACGTACGCCGCGCCCGCCCCCGCGCACACCGCCAGCGTCCGAACCGGACGGTCGACGTCGCCGGCCACCCGCACGGCCGGGCCGGAACCCCCGAGCCGAGCGGCCAGCTCGGCGACCGTGGCCACCCGGGGCAACTCGCCCACCCGCCCGTGCCCGTGTCCGTCCGGGACCTCCGCCAACTCGAACAGGTAACAGGCCGGCTCCTCGTACGGGTGCGCCGCCCGCGCCGCCGCCAGCACGTCCGCGCGGCGGCTCCTCGGCAGCACCATCTCGACGCGTACCTCGGTGGCGAGGTGGACCACGCCGACGGTGCCGGCGACGGGCCGGGCCCCCGCGTGCGGGACGAAGGAGCCGGTGCCCGTGGCCCACCAGGCGCACCGGCGGTAGTCGCCGATGACGCCGGCCCCGGCGGCGGCCACCGCGTCGATCAGCCGGTCGGTGTCGGCCGGCGGAACGAACGCCACCAGCACGTCGCGCCGGCGGGCGACCGGCACCAGGGGATCGGTCGGTCCCACCCCGAGCCGCGCGGCCAGCGCGTCGGACGCCCCGGGCCGGGCGACCGCCGCGTTGCTGTGCCCGACGTGCAGGGCGAGGCCGGCGGCCTCGGCCCGGGCGAGGGTCGCCGGGTCCGGTGGGCGGTGGGTCACCAACAGGTCCGCGCCGCAGGCGAGCGCCTCGGCGACCGTGGCGTCGACGGCGTCGACGGCGAGCAGAACCTGGCGGACCGGCGCGTCGGACCGGCCGGCCAGCAGGCCCACCCGGTCGGCCGGGTCGGCCAGGTCGGCGGGGTGGCGCTGCTCGAGTAGGCCGGTGACCTCGCCCACCGTGGCCGGGGCCGTCACCGCAGCGCTCTCGCCAGGTCCCCGCCCGGGTCGTCGAAGACCAGCACGGTGCTCAGCACGCCACGCCCCTGGACGATGACCTCGCGCAGTTCGGCCGGCGACAGGGCGTGCGCCACCCGCATCCGTGCCCGCGGGGACGAGTAGTCCGCCAAAACCACCACCGTTTTGGGCACCGGCGCGCGGCGGACCGCCTCGACGGCCGTGCCGAGCTCGCTGAACGTCATCTCCACCAGCACGCAGGAGAGCCCGCCGTCGAGGTGGTGGGAGAGCTCGTCGCGCAGCTGGGTCTGGCTCTGCCCGTGTCGTCCGGGCAGCCCCGACAGGTAGGCAAGCCCCGAGCCGAAGGGATGCGGTCGCAGCCGTGCGCCGACCTCCCAGGCCGCCGCGACCGCGACCGGGATGCCCGGCACCAGGTCCAGCGTGCGCCCGGCGAGACGGACGCCGTCGAGCACGTCCAGTGTGTCCGGGTTGCCCTCGACCAGCAGCGCGATCTCGCCGACGCCGTCGCGTTGCAGCTCGGTCAGCGTCGTGTCGACGCCCCGGATGGTCCGGTCGTAGTCGGTGGTGTCGTACGGCACGACGTGTCGTCCGGCCCCGGCGGGCAGCCGGAGGCCGGCCGCCGGCAGGGTGGTGTCGAAGGTCCAGTCGGTGCCCACCACCGCCCCGGCGCGCGCCAGCGCGGCCCGGACCGCCCCGGCCGTGCCGTACAGCCGGGGGCCGACCCCCACCGCGGTGACCCGCTGCGGGGGCAGGTCACCCTCCGGTCGGGGGGCCTGCCGGCGGCGGATCGCGGCGGCCCGGTCGGCGACGAAGGCGGGCGGGGTCAGGAAGTGCACCTCCTCCGGCTGCGCCGTCCACGACCAGTGGCTGCCGGTCGCCCGGGCCAGCGCGGCGGCCGCCCCGGCCGCCGCGCCGACCAGCACGACCGGCCGGCCCAGCCGCAGCGCACCGGCGGCGAGCGGCTGGTCGGCGGCGAGCCGCTCGGCCCGCAACGCCACGAAGCCCGCCGACACCGGCGACACCGGGTACGGCTCACCGTGCACGTCCACGGTGATCCGGTCGCGGACCCGCACCCCCGCCTGGAACAGGGTGAGGCCGACGAGGGTCGGCTCCGGCCCGGTGGCGGCGGGTGGGGGCACGAGGCCGGGCGTGACGTGCACCATCGGTGAGTCGGTCACGGCCGGCTCAGGACGCCAGCTCCACCAACCGGGGCACCACGGCGGCCGGCGGTGGCAGGTCCGTCATCTCGTCGCGCACCTGGACCGCCGCCGCCCGCAGCTTCTCGTCGGCGAGGGTCCGCTCCACCAGGCTGGCGTCCACCTCGTCGGCCGTCACGGTGATTCCCACCCCGCGCTCGCGCACCGCGTCGGACTGGATGTAGTTCGGCGCCCCGGAGGGTACGACGAGTTGGACCACGCCGGCGTCCAGCGCGGCCAGGATGGAACCGGCCCCGCCGTGGTGCACGATCAGCCCGCAGGTGCCCAGCAGCGCCCGCAGCGGCAGCCACTCGCGGACCAGCCGCACGTTCTCCGGCGCCCCACCGCCGACCTCCACCCCCTCGTCGATCCCGCTGAGCAGCACGACGAACTCGGCGTCCACGCCCTCGGCGGCGGCGTACAGCCGGGACAGCAGCTCGGCCATGTTGGGAGCCATGATGTTCGTGCCGATGGTGACCGCGATCCGTGGGCGGCCCGGCGGGACGGTCAGCTCGGCGGGAAGCACCCCGCCGCCGTTGAACGGGACGTACCGCATCGGCCAGGCCCCCGGTTGGGCGGTTACCAGGCTCGGTGGGGCGACGTCCAGCAGCGCCCGGCGCGGTGGCAGGCCGGTGAGGCCGTGCGCCGCGAAGGTCTCCGGGATGAGCCGGTCGAGCCGGTCGTAGAAGTCGCCGGTGCGCAGCAGGCTCGTCCCGTGCTCCACCGCCGGCACGCCACAGGCCGCGGCGGCGAGCGGCCCCCCGCCCTGCAACTGGGAGTGCACCACGAGGTCGGGCCGCCACAGCCGGGCCAGCTCGATCATCCGGTCCACGTACTGCCGGGTCGCCTCGATGAGCAGCACCATGCCGTCGTCGATGTGGCTGGCGCGCGTGGCGACGATGTCCGGGCGGGTGGCGTTGATCTGGGCCAGCGACGGGCAGCGGCCCTCCGGATCGAAGTCGACGACGTCCAGCCCGCAGTCGGCCACGGCCAGCGCCGGGCCGGTGGTGCCGATCAGCACGTCGTGGCCGGCGGCCCGCAGCGCCCAGGCCAGCGGGACCATCGGGTAGACGTGACTGGCCAGCGGGGTGGACAGGAACAGCAGGCGCACGGCGCTCTCCTCTACCGGGTCACGACGACGGGCAGGTACTGGTATCCGCGCAGGTTGTGCCCGGGGCGGCGGCGCGGCGTGCCGGCCAGCTCCACGGACGTGCCGGAGGTGGCCAGGACGCGGAGCACCTCCCCGAGCACCAGCCGGCCGAGGTGCGCGCCCAGGCAGTAGTGCACCCCGCCGCCGAAGGAGAGGGAGGGTCCCTCGTCCCGGACCAGGTCGAGCCGGTCCGGGTCGGTGTAGTGGGAGGGGTCGCGGTTCGCCGCGCCCTGCACCCCGATGACGATCTGACCCGGGACGAGGTCGACGCCGGCGACCGTGCACGGCTCCAGCGCGGTGCGCGGGTTGAGGTTCAGCGGCGGGTCCCAGCGCGCCAGCTCCTCCACGGCCCGGGACAGGTGCCCCGGGTCGGTCCGGAGCGCGGCGAGCTGATCCGGATTGGTCAGCAGCGCGTACATGGCGTTGCTGAGCAGGTTGACCAGGGTGTCGCTGCCGGCGTTGAGCAGGTTCGCGGAGGCGGCCACCACCTCGATCCGCTCCAGTTCGCCCTGGTCCAGCGCGCCGGCCAGCCGGGTCACCACGTCCGCGCCGGGCTCGCGCCGCCGCGTGTCGACCAGGTCGCCAAAGTAGTTTGCCAGCTCGATCGCGGCGTGCGCGGCGGCCGGCAGGTCGGTGCTGGCGGTCATCGGGTCGAACACCTTCATCGACTCCGGTGACAGTCGGGCCAGCTCGGCCCGGTCCGGCTGCGGGACGCCGAGCATGTCGCCGACCACGTCCGCACCGAGCGGGGAGGCGAACCGGCTGACGAAGTCGGCCCCGGGCTCCTCGGCCAGCGTGGACAGCAGTCCCTCGATCCGGGCCACGACGCGTTCGCGAAGCTCGTCGACGTGCCGGGGAGTGAACGTGGCGGCCACCGGGCGACGCATCCGGGTGTGCAGCGGGGGGTTGGCGAAGACCATGGTGCGCTTCCACAGCGCCATCACGGGGTCGACCAACTCCGGCGGCAGGTCGGTGAGGTGCTGGACCGACTCGTCGCCGCGACCGAGGCTGCGGTGCCGCAGCGCGGTGTCCACGTCGTCGTACCGGGTGAGCACGACCATGCCCGACGTGGTGGTGAACACGGGGGCGTGCTCGTGCAGCCAGTGGTACTGCGCGAGGGGTTCGACGTCGGGTGGGTTGCCGAGGAAGCTCAGGAACACCTGTTCGGCGGCTGCGTCCCCGGTGGTGACTTCGTGACGGATGCTCACGGCGCAGCTCCTGCCTGTCGAGAACCGTTCGAGGAGCTTAACTATAGTAAAATAAAGTGTCAACGATGGGTGTGCGACGCGGTCGGGGCGGCGGGTGCGACCGGTGCGGCTGCCGGGGTGCCGGCGAGGTCGGTGTAGCGCCGGTCCGCTGCCCGGTAGTCCGTGAGACTTCCGCCCACGTCGTACCACCAGCCGGTGACCTCCGTGCAGCGCAGCAGGCCACGGCGGGCGTACCGGCGGTTGAGCTCCCAGATCTCCGTCTCGCCGCGGGCCGACGGGCGCAGCGCGCGGATCTCGTCGAAGACGTCCCGGCGGTACAGGTAGACGCCCAGCTCCATCAGGCCCGGGGCGTGGCGGGCCCGGTCCTTGTCCGCCAGCTCCAGCACCCGGCCGTCGACTGCGCGCAGCGGCGTGTGCCCGGCGGTGTCCGGCACCCCGGTCGCGAGCACCCGGGCGCCCTCCGGCTGCGCCAGGAAGTCGGCGACGACCCCGCTCAGGCTCGCCTCGAGCAGCAGGTCGCCGCAGACCACCACGATCGGCTGGTCGCCGACGTGCGGCTCCACCTGGGCGATCGCCGAGGGCATGCCCGCGCCGACGGCCGGTTGCCAGACGTACGCGAGGCTGCGCAGCCCGAGGCCCCGGCCGTCGCGCAGTTCGGCCAGGAACGCGTCGGCGTGCCGGTCGTCGATCACCGCCAGCACGTCGCGGACGCCAGCGGCGGTCAGCTGGTCGATCACCCGGGCCGCCAGGGGACGGCCGCCGACCGGCAGCAACTGCTTGCTCGTCCGGTCGGTCAGCGGTGCCAGCCGGGTACCCCGGCCGCCGGCCAGCAGCACGCCGATCGGCGCGTGCACCGAATGCGCGGCAATGGGCATGGGCTCACCCTCCTTCACCGGGCCGGGGCGGAAGGCCGACCATCCTCAACGGACACTTGAAGAACATCTAGCACATTGCGTCTCTCCCTGACTAGAGTGGTGCTGTCCTTCGCGGCCTGGCCGCGGGTGCGACGCCGCTGTCGGCGGGTGCCCGAGGAACGTCGTGCCAGTGGCCGCGTCCGCCCCGACGAGCAGGGGAGACCCATGAGCATGTCGGTTCCCACCAGGGAGAGCGTCCTGGCCGAGCAGCGACGGACCTGGGACTCGGTCAGCGATTGTTGGCAGGCATGGGGGGACACCTTCGAACGCGGCGGTGCGGCCGTGACCCACCGCTTGCTGGAGCTCACCGGCCTGCGCCCCGGCGAACGGGTGCTCGACGTGGGCAGCGGCTGCGGCGAGCCCGCACTGACCGCCGCGCGCGTCGTCGGGCCCTCCGGGCGCCTGCTCGGGGTGGACGTCTCGCCGGCCATGGTCGACATCGCCCGCCGCCGCGCCGCCGACCTGCCACAGGCCGGGTTCGAGGTGGGCGACCTCGCCGACCTGGCGCTGCCGGCGCACTCCTTCGACGTGGTGCTCAGCCGGTGGGCACTGATGTTCCTGCCCGACCGGGCCACCGCGCTGCGCGCCCTGCACGACATCCTTTCACCGGGTGGGCGGTTCGCCGCCGCCGTCTGGGGGCCGCCCCAGGAGGCCATGGTGGTCGGCCTGCCGTTCCGCGCCATCATCCCCCGGTTGCAGGGCCCCACCCCGCCGCCGCCGGTCCCCCCGGACGCGCCCGGCCCGTACTCGATGGCCGACCCCGAGCGCTGCCACGCCGAGCTGACCGCCGCCGGCTTCGCCGACGTGCGGGTGGAGCGGCTGGAGGCACCGTTCTGGATCGAGTCCCCCCAGCGGTTCGCGGAGTATGCCCGGGGCGTGCTTCCCGGCCCGGTCCGGGCCATGCTGCGCGAACGGCTCGGCTCCGAGGACGACCCGGAGCTGTGGGCAGACGTGGCCCGGCTGGCCGGGAACTACCAGGCGCCCGACGGCACCGTCCAGCTTCCCTCGACCGTGCTGCTGCTCACCGGGGTGGCCGGCGCCTCGCGCTGAGCCACTCGCCCCTTTCCCAGTCGTGCTGTCGCGTTCCGCGCACCGACCGGCGGCCACGGTGGCCGCCGCGCCCGAGGAGGTCCAGATGAACTCGCAGGCCGTCCGTGACCAGCAACGCACCGAGTGGACGCTGTGCGCCGGAGCGTGGCGGGAGTACCGCGCCAACTTCGTCGAGCCGAGCCGGCCGATCACGGAGGCGATGCTGCGGCTGGCCGACCCGCGGCCCGGGGACCGGGTGCTCGACCTGGCCTGCGGGGTCGGCAACCCGGCGTTCGACATCGCCCGCCGGGTCGGCGGTGACGGTCACGTCCTCGGGCTCGACCTCGTCGAGGCGATGGTGGACGGCGCTCGCGCCGTGGCCGTCGAGCTGGGGCTGGGCAACGTGGAGTTCCGCACGGTGCCCGACGAGACAACTCTCGGCGTGCCCCCGGGCAGCTTCGACGCCGCCACCTGCCGGGCCGGCCTGCAGTACATGCCGGACCGGGCCGGGGCGATGGCGGCGGTCCTCGACGCCCTGCGCCCCGGCGGGCGCTTCGTGGCCATGACGCTGGGCGCGGCCGAGCGGTGCATGCCGTTCCGGCTTACCAACGCGATCGTCAGCCGGCACGTGCCCCTGCCCGAGAAGGGCCCGGAGGACGACTCCGGGCCGGTGGGGCTCTCCTCGTTGAAGGAGTTGGCGCACCTGTTCACCGAGGCGGGCTTCGTCGACCTGCGGACCGAGGTGTTCGAGGCGCCTATCTTCGAGGCGGCCGACCCGGCGGCGGCGTGGGAGTTCTTCGCCCGGACGGCGGGGCCGTTCATCCCGCTGCTCACGTCGCTGCCGGAGCGGACCCGGCAGGCGATCCACGACGACGCGGTCCGGACCTTCGGCGCGGCCTTCCCTGACGGGCCGGTCCGGCCCACCGGCGAGGTGCTCGTGGTCTGCGGCCGGCGTCCCGACTGAGGCGGTGCCTCCGGGACAGCGGCAGCCTTCCGCTGATCTGCTCATCAGTTTAGAATCAGATAGTTAACCGGGTCCCTGCATGCAACTTCCGGTGGCCCGTGTCCCCGTGCCGGCCCGGTCTCCATGGTCCCGGCGGCCGTCGCCGGACACCGTGCCGGAAGGTCCCTCTGACGATCGGGAGAAGCCGTGTTCATAGCAATCCGACGTGGTCGATGGATGAGGGCGGGCGCCATCGCGGTCGCCACGACCCTGGTGTTCGCCCTCTCGGACCAACCACGGGTGGAGGCGGCGCCGGTCGACCGGGTCACCTCCAGCGTCGTCGGCTCCGACGGGGCCACGTACACGGCGACCAACCACCTCGTCCGGGACGAGGCGTCCGGCCGGCCCCGCGCCCCCCGCGAGTGGCTGCTCGCCTGGGCCGGCGACGAGAACCCCGTCACCGGCGGCACGGCCGGCCGTGCCGCCGGTGGGCACCACGCGACCGCCGGCGCGGCCGGCGACCCCGACTTCCTGGCCGTCATCGACGCCACCAAGGGATCACCGGAGTACGGCCGCGTGGTCAACACGGTGACCATGTCCCCGGTGGTGGGCAACGAGCCGCATCACCTGCAGTACATCTGGCACAAGGGGCAGAAGCTCTACGCCGCCGGCCTGTTCAGCGACATCACGTACGTGCTGGACGCCAGCCGGCTGCCGCAGATCCGGCTCGTCGGGATCAACCTACCGGCGGACACCCCGTGCGGGTCGCTGCCCGATGCGTCCTGGGTGCTCAGGGACGGCACGGCGTACGTCACGTACATGGGTGGTCCGGACGTCGCCGGTCCGTGCCGATACAGCAACGGCGAGGTGCGCAACGGCAACGGCTTCGGCGGCACCCCCGGCGAGGTGGTCCGGATCGGCCCGGACGGGCGAACGCTCGCCGAGGCCCCCGCCGACTTCCCGACCGGCGGTAGCCCCGAGACCTGCAAGAGCATCCCGCAGGTGCAGCCGGCGACCTGCGCCAATCCGCACGGTGTCCAGGTGCGCGAGGACTTGAACCTCATGGTGGTCAGCGACTTCGCCGAGGCCCGAAACTACCTGGATCCGAGCAGCGAGGTGGTCGACCCGTACCTGCTGCGCGACACCGTACGGATCTTCGACATCTCCAATCGCAATCGGCCGAGGCTGCGTTCCGTCGCACACCTGCCGGAGGGCCCCCGGGTCGACCAGCTTCCGGCCTTCTCCGAGCCGCGCATGGTGATGGAGACGACCGTGACCAACCAACGCAGGCACAAGGGCGCCTTCGTCTCCACGATGGCCGGTGGTGCGATCTTCTACACCCCGGACATCACCGCGCCGAACCCGCGGTGGCAGGAGATCTTCGACGACACCACCGCGTACCGGGCCTTTGACACCACCGGGCTGCTGACCGGCTCGAACTCCGGTGGCAGCTGGCTCCAGACCAGCCTCGACGACCGCTACCTGTTCCACGCGGTGATGGGCTCGGACCCGCGCCAGCCCCGGGACGTCAACAGCGGCATGCTCTACGTCCTCGACATCCAGAAGCTGCTGGCCGCGGGCAAGGACGCCCGGTGCCGGATCGACACGGTCGCCGAGGTCAGCGCCGGTGGGGTCGAGCCGGACTGCCCCGCGCTGCTGGGCGTCGTCCCGCTGCGCGACGCGGTGTCACCGCTGCTGGGCGTCGGCCCGCACTGGGGCGCCATCGACCACTTCGGGCGGGCCCCGGGTCTCGGCGGCAAGCTGCGCGACCAGGACCGAATCGACCGGGTGGCGACGTCCAACTACTTCCTGGCCCAGTCCGGCATCGACGGTGACCACCGGGTCTGCCTCATCGACATCGCCGACGACGGCCGGCCGGCGCTGGACAACACCTTCCGCGACGAGTACGCCGACGAGCCGTGCGTCAGCTTCAACCGGGCCTGGTGGCCGCACGGCGCCACGGGCAACGCCCGACCCCACGGCGTGCTGTTCGCCGTCGCCGATGCCGACCTTCACTGACCCGGCCGGCCGGGCCTTGACGGACCGGGCCCGGCCCGGATCGTCGGGCGGCCGCCGCCGGAGCCGTCCGGCCTACGGGCTGCTGGTCCTCGCCGCGGTGCTGACCACGGTGGCCGGGGCGTCCGCCCCGATGACCGCGGAGCCCGTGGGGGTGCCGGTGCTGGGCCGGGTCGACCTCGGCGACACCGCCTCCGTGCTGGTCGTGCCCGGCCGCCCCGGGCGCAACCTGGTGCGGGTGCCGTCGGCGGAGTACGCCGTCGGCGCCGCGCCCACCGCGCTCACCCCCGCCACTGTCCGGGTCGGCGGCGGCGGGGCGTGGGCCACGGTGGAACTGGCCCCCGGGCAGCGCACGGTCTGGATCGGTCGGGCCGGCCGTACCGCGGCGCTTCCTGTGCCCGTCGGCACCGGTCCCCGGGCGCTCGACGAGCTGACCGGCCCCGACGGGCCGGAGTGCGCGACGGCGGCGCTGGGGCGCCTCGCCGCGGGAGAGCACGGCCCGTTGGCGTCCTGCCCGGCGCAGCGCCTGACGGTTCCCGACCGGGCTGCCCTCTTCGCCGCGGTGCGGTTCGTCGCCTCCAGGGGAGGCGACGAGATCAGCGTGGTGGGCGACGACTCCCCCCGGTCCCGGGAGGCGGCCCGGGCGGTCGCGGCCGAGGCCGGCAGGCGGGGCGTCGCGGTGGATCCGGCGGCCCGGGGCCCGGTGTTCATCCTCTCCGGCTGGGACCTCGCCCACCGTACGCTGCGCGAGGTGGCCGACGGCCGGCGTGCCGCGCCCGCCGGGGCCTACCTCGCTCCCTGGCTGCTGCACGCGCCGCTGCTCGGCGAGCCCGTCGGCCAGGTCGTGCCGCTGGCGTTCGGGCCGCTCGACCCGGGCACCCAGCGGTACCTCGGCGCGCTGGCGGCCGTGGCTCCCGACGTGCCACCCAGCGCCGCCGGCTACCAGGCGTACCTGGAGGCCAACGGCGGGCACCTCACCGGCCCGGTACGGCTCTATGCGGCGGCCCGGCTCACCGTGCCGGGCGACTTCGCCGGGCACGGCGGCCACCACGGCACCGCCTGGCTCCCCGGCGGCACCGTCACCCCGGTGACCGCGGCCCTGAACGCCGGGTAGCCGCCGATTTCCCGTCCGCCCCGGTCGCCAGCGCGCGGCCGGGGCGGATCGTCGTGCGGAAGAGGGTCAGGGACGGCCGGTCCTGAGGTCCTGGTCGGCCACCGCGAACAGCACCCCGTGCGGTCGGGCGTCGCCGAATGCGCCGTGCGGCCACAACTCCCGATCGAAGTTGACGCACGCTGTCCCGGTCTGCTCGTCGCGGAACGAGGAGTCGACCGAGAGCCCACCGGAGGGGGCAACATCGATCATGCACACCCGGTGGTCGCCGTCGCTGCCCAGCCGGGCCAGGAAGTAGTTCGCGGTGGCGATCCGTTCCACCCGGGAGTCCTCCCGGTACGTGCTGTGGAGGCCGCCGCGCTGCGCGAAGGTGTCCATCGCCCCCCAGTGCGGCCCGCCGTCGGTGACGTCGCGGACGGGCAGCACGTCCACCAGTGCCGGGCAGTCGGCCTCGGCGCCGCCTGCCGTGACCTCCGGCAGCGTGTCGATCCGGCACCGGGCCTTCCGGCCGGCGGACAGCAGCTTCCGCACGTCCAGCACGTACACCATGCCGCTGGTCAGCTCGCTTTCCCCGCCGAGCTGGACCCCCATCACGGTGTGGAAGAGGAACCGGTCGTCGGGGCTCAGTTGCAGCCAGCTGCCGCCGTCCCCGGCCCCACTGAGCCGGCCGGAGGTGTCGAACCGGCGGTAGGCGGTGGTGTCGTCGAAGACCTCCCGCCAGGCGGGCGTCGCCGCGGTGATGTCCGGCGTGTAGAAGACCGCGCCGCCCCACATGGTCGAGGCGAAGGCCCCCCGATTGCGGCCCTGGTGCGTCACCGCCGTCTCCATGAAGAGCTTCTCCTCCTCGAAGACGGGAAACGCCTCGGTGCGCGGCCCGCTGGGCAGGTGGCTGACGTTGACCAGCCGGGGGTTGTTCCGGTCGGAGATGTCGAAGACCCGCACCGTGTCCCGGATCAGGTACGGGTCGAACTCGCCGTCGGGCTTGTCGAGGTAGTTGCGGATCTCGGCGAAGTCGGAGACCACCATCCGGTTCAGGTCCTCCCGGACCGCGAGCCCGTGCGGGTTGGCGCAGGTCGGCTTGGCCAGCGCGGGCCGGTTGGGACACCAGGCGGAGCTCTCCCCGGCAGCCGGCATCGCCGGCGCCTCGCTCAACGTCCGTCCGTCCGGGCCGATGCGGACGATCTCGCCGGGGGAGCCGGCGTACCCGTTGCCGACGCGCACCTCACCGTTGGTGTACCGGCATGGGCCGGTCAGGTTCGGCCCGCCCATGTAGGTGCTGTACGCGGTGCCGTCGCCCAGCACCGCGTACGCGTCCGGCACGGAGCCGCACGGGGTGTCCCCGGGGGTGTTCACGCCGGAGAGCCGCACCTCGGGCAGCCGTGCCACGTCGAAGACGAACGTGGTGTCGGAGAGGATGCCGCCCGCGTACACCTTGTCGCCCTTGTGCCAGGAGTACTGGAGGTGGTGCGGCTCGTTGGCCCGCAGCGGGTCGAGCGTGGCCGTGTTGACCACCCGGCCGTAGCTCGGTGACCCCTTGGTGGCGTCGAGGACCGCGAGGAAGTCCGGCCCCTGCACGCCGAAGCCCGCCCTGCCCGAGTGGCCGTGCCCCGCCGTGCCGGCCGCCGCGCCGGAGTCGGTGGCCGCGGCCGGGGCACCCGTGGCGCCGTCCGGCCCGGCGTCGCCGGCCCAGACCAGCAGCCACTCCCGGCGGGTCGAACCGCGGCGGGCGTCGGGGGTGAGGTGATTGGTGACCGTGTACGTCTGGCCGTCGGTGCCCCGCACGCTCGACGTCGTGACGGCGACCGGTGTCGAGGCGGACGCGCCGAGTCCTCCGCCGGCCCCGAAGAGGGCGTCGGTGGTCAGGACGCACAGGATGCTGAGGACGCCGGCGATGGTGCGGCGCCGGGACGGATGAGGAGATGGTGACACGGATCCTCCCACGTGGGGGGCGAGGTGGCGTCATCGGTCGGGTGCCCGGCGACGGGCGGTGCCAGCGCCGGTCGCCCTGAGCGGCCAGGGCGACACCGCGGCCGGGGCGGCCGGGACAGGCATGGGACGGCTCTCTGTTGCAGCGATCACGATCGTCGCAATCCGCTATAGGTTCTTATACCACTGTGCGGTCGGTCAAGTGTCGATGATTGACGTGTGCTGCCCCGATGAGTGAGGCTGGGTCCGGAAACTTACACTTCGGATAGTGAACTGAGGGGTGGGCATGGAGGCCGCGACTGAATCGACGGGCTTGCCGCCGGCCGTCGTCCGCGACTACCTGCTGCTCGGGCTGCGCTTCGGCCGGCTCGTCGACGGGTTCGTCGACTGCTGGATCGGCGACCCGGCCCTGGAGCGCGAGGTGCGCGACGAACCCCTGCCGACCGCGGCGGAGCTGGTCCGGCAGGCCCGGGAGGTGGCCGTCGCGGTCCCGGACAGCGGACTGGAGCCGGCGCGGCAACGATTCCTCACCGCGCAGCTGACCGCCCTGGAGTGCGGCGGCCGGCGGCTGGCGGGGGAGGAGCTGCCCTTCCTGCGGGAGATCGAGGCGTACTTCCAGGTTCGCATCGAGCTGCGGGACCCGGACTGGTACGCCTCGGCGCACGCCGAGCTGGCCGCCGAACTACCCGGCTCCGCGCCGCTGCGGGACCGGCTCGTCGAGGCGCACCGCCGGGACCGGGTGCCCCCGGACCGGCTCGGCCCGGCGGTGCGGGCGGTCGCCGAGGCCCTGCGGGCCGAGCTGGCCGACCGGTTCCCCCTCCCGCCGGGCGAGCGCGTCGACTTCGAGGTGGTCACCGGCCAGCCGTGGAACGCGTTCAACACCTACCTCGGCGGCCTGCGCTCCCGGGTCGCCCTGAACGCCGACGTCGGTCACCGGATCACCGCGCTGCCGTTCGTGGCCACCCACGAGGCGTACCCGGGGCACCACGCCGAGCACTGCCTCAAGGAGGCGGAGCTGGTGCGCGCCCGGGGCTGGGCGGAGCACTCGATCGCGCTGGTCAACACTCCCCAGTGCCTGGTCGCCGAGGGGATGGCGGAGCAGGCGATCCACGCCGCGCTGGGCCCCGGGTGGGGCGCCTGGACCGCCGACGTGCTGGCCGAGGTCGGGCTGCGGTTCGACGGTGAACGCGCCGAGCGCATCGAGACCGCCTTCGGTCGGCTGCTGGCCGCCCGACAGGACGCGGCGATCATGCTGCACGACCGGGGTGGGTCGCCCGACGAGGTCGCCGGCTTCCTGGCCCGTGCGATGCTGGTCAGCGACGAGCGGGCCCGGCAGATGCTGGTGTTCCTGACCGACCCGCTGTGGCGGGCGTACACCACGACGTACATCGAGGGGTCCCGCCTGGTGCGGCGCTGGCTGGGCGCTGGGGCCCCGGGCGCGGCGGTCGCCGGCCGGTACCGCAGGCTGCTCGTCGAGCCGGTGCTCCCCGTCGACCTCGCCGCCGACGCCCCGGCGCCCGCCTGACCGCCCGCCCGGCCCGCGGCCGCCGGGACGGTCAGGTCGCCCGGTGGCCGACGCCGCCGTACGCCATCACGGCCGCGCGCGGCGAGCCCGGCTCGTCGCCGGGCTCCGGCCGCCACCGGGGCAGGAAGACCACGCCGGGGTCGAGCAGGTTGAATCCGGCGAAGAACGCCGTCACCTCGGCCCGGGTGCGCATGTACGCCGTGGTCTGCCCCTCCTCGGTGATGTCCACCATCGAGCGGACCGGCTGCGGCGCCCCGTCGTCGGTGCCGTGCGAGACCACCAGGATGCTGCCGGGGGCCACCGCCTCGCGGTACCGGGTCACCAGCGCGCCCGGCCCGTCGGCGTCGGAGACGTAATGCAGCACGCCGAGCAGGAGCAGGGCCACCGGCTCGCCCGGGTCGAGCAGGCGGCGCACCTCGGGGCGGGCGAGCAGGTCATCGGGTCGGCGCAGGTCGCCCTCGATCATCGCCACTCCCGGCGTGCCGTCCAGCAGGGCCCGGCCGTGCGCCACCGCCTCCTGCTCGATGTCGACATAGACCACCCGGGCGTCGGGGACCACGGCCCGGGCGATCTCGTGCACCGTGCCGACGCGGGGGATGGCCGAGCCGATGTCGAGGTACCGCCGGATGCCGGCCCGGGCGCAGTGCCGCACCGCGCGGGCCAGGAAGGCCCGGTTGAGCCGGGCCACCTCGGGCGCCTCGGGCACGCTGGCCATCATCCGGAGGGCGAACTCCCGGTCGACGTCGTCGTTCAGGTCGCCACCGAGGTAGTAGTCGTAGACGCCGGCCACGCGGGCGCGGCGGGACGCGGTGGGGGCGGGGTCGGGGTCGGGGTCGGTCGTACGGTCCATCGTGCTCCTCCTGGGGTCCGCCGGCGGGCGTCCGGTGCGCGGCGGGACGGGGGACGGGCGGGCGGGCGCGGGGGACAGACGCCTCAGCGAATGACTATATGAGAAAGAAGTTTCCGGAGCCATCCGGCGGTGAGTCCGCCAGCATCGGGCGCGTCTGCTTGACCCGGCCCAGGGCCTGCGCTAACTCTTTGTAGGTATCCGCACCCCACCCGTCGCACCTGCGCCGACGCGCGGGGAACCGCCGGGCCGGCCGAGGAGGACGACACCCGATGACCGCACCCGCTTTCGTGCACGAGATGGACCTGGCCACCACGCCCGAGCGGCTGTGGCGGGCGCTGACCGACGGCGGCGTCACCCGGCGCTACTGGTTCGACCGACGAATCGAGTCGACCTGGGCTCCCGGGTCCCCGGTCCGGTTCCACGACGGCGACGGCGCCACGGTCACCGACACCGGGACGGTCCTCGCGTACGAGCCGGCGCGCAGGCTCTCCTACTCGTTCCGCCACGAACTCCAGGAGGGCGCGGCGCAACGCCCGTACACCCGGGTCACCTTCGGGCTGACGCCCCTGGCGAACGAGCGGGTGCGGCTGCGGCTGGTGCACGACCAGCTGTCCGGCCCCGACGAGGTCGACGGGTGGCGCGAGGGCTGGACGCCGATCCTGGCGAACCTGCGCGAGTTCCTCGAGAGCGGCGACAAGGCGGCGGTGACCGGCTGAGGCCGGCTCGGCACGCGGTGTCGCGGTAAGCCGGCCGGCTCGCCCCAATTGTGATAGGTATAGTGCGTCGGCGTGCGGCACGTCCGATTCCTGGTGCCGCTCCTTCCGGCCCCCACGTGTTCATCCTGATCCGTGCCAACTGGAGGCAGCTCCGTGACGCATCCCCACCTGGACACCATCAGCCGATTCTTCGAGGCATACAGCAAGCGCGACATGGCCGCGTTGGCCGAGGTGACGACCGAGGACCTGACCTGGCACTTTCCGGGCCGCAATCCGATGTCCGGGGCGAAGCGGGGCCGCGAGGAGGTCATGGCGTTCTTCGACCGGATGGGCGGCATGGGCTTCCGTCCGGAGAAGCTCATCACCGGCACCAACGACTCCTACGTGGTCGAGACCCAGTGGGTGCGCGGCGACTCGGATGGGCAGGAGGTCACCATGGGCTGGACGGTGCTCTGGTCGTTCGTGGACGGCAAGCTCGCCAGCGGCCGGCACTTCTCCGCCGACCAGTACCTGGCCGACGAGTTCTTCACCCGCCGATTGGCCACCCAGCGGTCCTGACCAGCCCCGTGACGTCCCCCCGGACGGGCTCCCCTCCCGGAGCCCGTCCGGTTCGCGCCCATCGGCTGGTGATCGAGCGCGATCCGACCGCTGACGTCCACCGGCTCGCCGGCGCTCCTTGACGGCCCTCCCCTCCGCCCGTTAACTGGACTATGAGATAGCGACGGGTGGCTCGGCCGGTCTCCGGAGCCCGGTCCGTGGGTGCGAGGAGTGGTGATGTCCCTCAGGGCTGAATCGGTACGCGACATCCCGGTGCCGGCGCGACGGCTGTGCGGCCTCGCCTGGTCCGGCCAGTTCCTCTGGTTCTCCGAGGCCGACCAGGGCCGGATCATGGCGGTCGACCCGATCGCCGGCACCGTCGAGCGGCGGATCGACTGCCCCGACGTCCGCACCGACCTGGCCACCCGAGACGGCCACCTGCTCCAGGTCGTCGGCGGGGAGCGCGCGCTGCGGGCCATCGACCCGGACAGCGGCGCGATCGTCGCCGAGACGCCCGCCCCGCGCCCCGGGCACAAGCTCTGCGGGCTGGAGGTCAGCCGGCACGGCACCTGGTTCGGCTACGAGGACCTGGGGCTGATCGACCTGCGCGACGGGGACGGCCGATTACTCAAGACCATCGCCGTCACCGGCGCCGTCGCCGGCCTGACCGTCTCCGACCGCCACCTCGTCTACGCCGACCACCCCGCCGGCAGCGTCACGGTCGTCGACCTGGCCAGCGGCCTGGAAGTCGTCTCGTACGCGGTCACCGGCAACCCCACCGGCCTGACCTGGGACGGTTCCCGCATCTGGTACTGCGACTACACCACCTCCCACCTGCGCGCGGTCACCCTGCCCGAGCTGAGCCCGTGAGCCGGCTTCGGCCGTGGCCGGGTCGGTGCCCCGGCGCGCGCCGGCTCTGCCCGGCGCCGAGCGGCCAGGCCAGGGCGTGGTGACGGCACTCGGCCGGATTGTCACCACCGCCCGCCACGTCACCATCGGACGGGCCGACGGCGACGGGCAACGCCGCAAGGTGCGAGAAGCCGTCCCGCGATCCGCCAGCCAGGATGGGTCAGGTGCCACGTCCGGCCCGGGCCGGACGGCCGACCGGCGGAACGAGGTGGGGATGCGGATCGCGGAGCTCAGCAGTCGCAGCGGGGTGCCGGTGCCGACTATCAAGTACTACCTGCGCGAGGGGCTGCTCCCGTCGGGGGAGGTCACCAGCCCCAACCAGGCCCGCTACGCCGACTCGCACGTGTTCCGGCTGCGGCTGGTCCGGGTGCTGCTCGACGCCGGTGGGCTGAGCATCGCCGAGATCGGCCGGCTGCTCGCCGAACTGGACCGGCCGGATCCGGACGTGCCGGCCGCGTTGTCGGAGACGGTACGGCCAGGCCCGAGCGCCCCGCCACCGGCCGATCCCCGCATCCGTGCCGCCGCTGCGACGACCGTCGGCGAACTAATCGGGCGTAGGGGCTGGGACGTCGACCCGGAAAACCCGGCGTGGCGGGCGGCCACCGACCTGGTCGTCGCGCTGCGGCAGGTCGGCCTGGACGCCGACGTCGACGCGCTCGACGCGTACGCTCGGGCAGCCGAAGGCAGCGTCGAGGCCGACCGGCGACTCGCTCCGATCGCCAACCGGCACGCGGGGTCGGCCTGCCACCACGCGGTCGCCGCGATCCTCGGCGACGGTCTGCTGGCGGCGTTGCGCCGGCTCGCTGACCAGGGCCGGACGCGAGCCTGCTGACGGCTGCGGGCGCCGCACCGCCGCCCGCCCGCGCACCGCGCACCGCGCGACGGGCAGCTGGGACGCCCGCTCGAGGTCAGCCGTCGCGCCGGGGCCGCCGGGGCCGCCGGAACAGGATTGCGGGCGTGAGTCCGGTCAGGACGGTGGCGACGATCAGAACCGCGACGGTCAGCGGCCCCGAGCCGACGTGGTCGTGCCCGGCCGCACCGGGTGCTCCGACTGCCCGGGGGGCCCCGCTGCGCCGGGACGCGACGGGGTCCGGCCCGACCCGGTAGGTGGTTTGCCCGGATACGGCGCTACCGTCCCCGAGGAGCACGTGGTAGCCCAACAGGTAGTCGCCCGGGCCGGAGGTCGGCAGCGACACGGTCACTGTCCGGCCGTGCACCCGGACCGGCCCGGTCGACGACCGCCCGGTGTCGTCCACGACGGTCACGTGCGCCTCCCGGGGGTCGACCCGGCCGCTGAAGGTCAGCGACAGCGCGCCCGCAGCGGTGGCCGGCCGCGCCTCGTCGGCCGGGGCGACGGATTCCAGCCGGGCCGGCGACCGGGACACGGCGAGCCCCAGGCCGACCACCGACAGGGCGAGCAGCGCCACCGCCACGGCGGCCACCCGTCGCCGGATGACGGCCCGGTTCCCGGCCCGCGACTCGGCCGGATCAGGCGGTTCGAGCGACATGGCGGCAGCTGCAGTTCATCCGATCCAGCTCGAACTCGTTCGGGCGCAGGTGCAGATAGACCGCGACCACCATCGGCAGGAACACCACCGCGTTGTAGAACAGATGCAGCTCCACCCGGGGGAGGGCCAACTGGAGCAGGCTGGTGGGCACCGCGCGGCCGAGCAGGTAGGTTCCGGTCAGCGCCTGCACCAGCAGCAGCAGGTGCTCGAGGTGGTGCCAGACCTGGATGGCCAGGGCCGCGAGCCACCAGCGCCGGGAACGGCCGACGAAGCCGTCGCGCAGCATCCACAGGCCGACGAGCATCACCAGCGCGTAGCCGTAGTGCAGCCACTCCTGCTCCACCAGCCAGGGGAAGGGCATGCCGAGCACCCCACGCGCCTCGGGCCGGGGCCAGCCGAGCACCCAGATCTGCGCCGCCTGGACGATGTGCTCGGCCCAGTGGGCCACGACGACGAGCATGAAGACGTTCAGCGCGGCGCGGTGCCAGACGCCGTTGAGACGACCGGTCTCGCCGGCCCGGTACTGCTGTGAGGTCGCCATGATTCCTCCGTACGGTTCGGGGACGGGTGGAACAAAGCTGGATTGGCCGCGGCTCGGGTCCTGTTCAGCCGGGCGGGGGCGGGTCACTGGCGGCGGGCGGCGGGGCGGTCGGGGCGGTCAGTTGGCCGAACCGGCCGCCGAAGAAGACCAGCGCCCGGGGCGCCCCGACCCGGTGCACGGAGCGCAGCCGCCCGACGAAGATCGGTGCGCCCCGCCGCTCAGCCACGGACGGTCGCCGCCGACGAGGCGTCCCGATACGGGACCAGCGCCCGGACCAGTGCCGCCGGCACCCGGGCCGGCACGGTCTGCCCGTCCGTGCCCCGCATGCACGCGATGCGCTGCCGGCCCCGGGCCACCAGCGCTTGGTCGGCGCCGCGGGTACACAGGTAGTCGAAGCTCAGCTCCAGTTGGGTCTGGGTGAGTTCCACCAGCCCCATCCGGATGGTCAGCTCGTCGAAGGCAGCCAGCTCGGCGAAGTACTCGCAATCCACCCGCAGGGTGAACAGCTTCAGGCCGGCGCGCAGCTCGGTGAGCACCTCCGGGGCCCGGTCGTGCAGGAACATCTCCCGGCACCGCCCCTGCCACCGCAGGTAATTGACGTAGTAGACGTTGCCGACCAGGTTGGTCTCCTCGAATCCGACCACGTGTTGGTAGGTCCAGAAGTCCGCCATCTCATGCCTCCCTTCCGGTCAGGACCGCCACCACCACCGGCCCAGGCCGGCCGTGCGGGGTGGCGACGAACGTGGCGACCCGCAGGTCCCCGCAGGTGAGCACCACCCACCCGGGGTCGGGGCCGTCCGACGCCAGGCTCAGCGGCGCCACCGGCGACTGCCCCGCCTTCTGCAGGCACTCCATCGCACACCAGACCCGGGTGTGCCCGGTCGCGGCGTCGCCGTCCCGCGCGCCGAGCAGCTCGCCGAGCCGGACGTGTGGGCCGAGCAGGTCCCGCCAGACCCCGGTGGGCCGGGGCGTCACCGCCTCCACGTCGCAGGCGAGCGGGCCGGTGCCGGCCACGGCGAGGGTCAGACCCGGGCCGTGCGCGGCCGAGACCGTTGGCCCCCCGAGGACCTCCGGCCGCCCGTCCGGCCGGTACGCCACCCGCACCGGGCTGCCCACCGCCCGCCACAAGGCCGTGGCCGTCACCGCGCGCCGCTCCGCGCCGGCCGGGTCCACGCCGTGCGGCTCCACCACCACGGTGACGTCGGCGCCGACCACCTCCGGCAGCCGGCGTTGCAGGTACGGTCCGAGCAGCGCCGGCGTCCACGGCCCGCGCGGGTCGCGCCGCCGCACCGCCCGCAGCCGCAGGCCCCGCCACCGCTCGACGACCGTCCCCGAGGCGGTCCGCACCGTCACGTCGTAGCGGTACGTGTCGCCGGAGTGCCCGCGTTCCTCCGCGGTGAACCGGACCTCCCCCGTGGCGGCGAGCTTGGGTCCCGCCGGCTCGATCAGGTCCACACCGACGGGCAGCAACGTCGCGTCCGGCACGCACACCTGGATGCCGTGCATGAACGCGTCCCGTGCGCCGGGGTCGCCCAGCACCAACTGGGCGGGCAGGAACGCTCCGAACCAGCCATCGTCGGCGGTCGCCACGTCGGCCTCGGTGGACCGGGCCACCACCCGCCGATAGCGCAGCAGCCGCCGGAACCGGCCCCGTTGAAAGAGCACGTCGGAATAGAGTTCCCGGCCCGGGTCCAGGGCCAGCGGGGGAGGGTCGCCGACCACCGGCCCGGGATCGTCGGCCTCGCCGCCGATCGGGTCGAACGACAGGGTGGCCCGGAAGTGGTCCGCGGCGAAACCCGTCTCGGCGGTGCGGACGGCCACGTCGATGCGCCCGTCGTCGGCGACCAGGGCGGCGAGGCGGATCGTGGTCGAGCCGTCGGCCGGCACGACGATCGGCCGGGAGAACACCGCGTCCCGCACCACCGGCACCCCGGTGGTGCCGGTGAGGGCGGTGGCCACCTGCGCCATCGCCTCCAGCCCCAGCACCGCCGGAAAGAGGAGGCTCCCGTCGAGCCGGTGGTCCTCCAGGTACGGGTCGGTGGCGACGGAGAGCTCCGCCTCCGTGACCAGTTCGATGCCGTCGTACTGCACGAGCGGTCGCTCCAGGAACCGCAGCAGCGGCAGCTCCCGCCGGTCGTAGGCGACGGTGTCGAGGGTCCCGGTGCGGCCGGTCAGCACCACCACGGCCGGCGGGGCCGGGTGGGCCAGCACCTCGCGGAGCAGCCGGATCCCCTGGTCGGGGGTGACGGGGGTTACGCCGGCCCGGGCCAGCGACTCGACCACCGCCAGCCGCTCGCCCATGCCTACCCCGGACCAAACGGACCACTCCAGACAGACCGTGCGGCAGGTGGGGTGACGCCGGGCCACGTCGGAGGTCAGTTCCGCCAGCCAGTCGTTTGCCAGCGCGTAGTGCCCCTCGCCGGGCAGGCCGGCGCGTCCGATCACGCTGCCGAAGGTGACCAGCAGCCGCAACCGGGCCGGGTCGACGGCGTCGAGCACCGCGCGCAGGCCGTCCACCTTCGGGGCCAGCGTCCGCAGTACCGTCGGCAGGTCCAGGTTGGTCAGGGCGGCCGGCTCGTTGCGCCCCGCGCCGTGCAGCACGGCGGTGACCGGGCCGAGCACCCGGGTCACCTCGGCCACCGCCGTGCGCACGGCCGCCGGGTCGGTCACGTCCGCGCGTACGTAGTGCACGGTCGTGCCTGCCTCCCGCAGCCGGGTGAGGTTCGTGGCCAGCTCGGCGTCCCCGGCGGGGTCCGCGCGGCCGAGGACGGCCAGCCGGGCCCCGGTGTCGGCGGCCAGGGCCGCAGCGCACTCGGCGGTGATGCCCTTGCCGCCGCCGCTGACCAGCAGCACGTCCCGTCCGTCCAGCGGTGGGCCGGACGGCGCGACATCGCCGTCGGTGACCAGCCGCCGCAGCAGCGGTACGCGGCGCAGCCCGTCGTCGCCGTAGCGCGCCTCCACGAAGCCCTCGGTGCCGGCCACCTCGGCGACCACCCGCGCCACGGCGTCGCCGTCAACCTCACCGTGACCCGCAACCTCAACCTCACCGGCACCGGTCGGCGGCAGGTCCACCACGGTGGTGCGCAGCCGAGGGCTCTCCAGCCGGGAGGTCCGGGCCAGCGCGGCGATCCCCCGGCCGTGCTGCACGACGACCAGACGGGCCTCGCCCGGTTGCGCCACGGCGGCCTGCACCGCCGGCAGCGCGAGCGCCAGGTCCGCCTCGCCGCACTCCTCGGGCAGGCAGAGCAGGACACCGTCGCCCAGCTCGGCCCGGTGCAGGGCGTCGCGCAGCGCCCCGGCGAACGGGTGCCCCTGCGGGGCGTACAGCTGCCAGCAGCCGGCGTGCCGGGCAGCGACCCGGTGCGGGCGCGGGCGGGCGACCAGCTCCACCGCGAAGGGCCGGACCCACGCGGCGATCCCGGTCGCCTCGGCCGGCGCGGACCGGTCGACACCGGCGACGGCCAGGGTCTGCAACGTCTCGGCCAGCTGCCGGATCGTGGCGGTGGCGAAGGTCGTCGGCGCCCGCACCGCCTCGAGCCCCAGCTCCCGGGCGGCCTGGTTGACCAGCTGTCCGATGGCGATGGAGCTCAGGTGCAGGCCGTCCAGCAGCCGGGTGTCCGCCCCGACGCTGTCCAGCGGCAGCTCGGCCCGCTCCGCGGCGAGCCGGCGCAGCACCGCCACCGCCTGTTCCGCCCCGGCGGTGCCCTCCCCGGTGGGACGCGCCGGTTCGGCGTCGCGTCGCGCGGCCGGTGCCGGCACGGTCAGCTCCGGTGCCGCCTCGCACGGGTTGGTGAAGAAACTCGGCTCGGCCGCCGGATCGAAGGGCCGGACGAGCCGGCCGGCGAAGAGCGCCTCGTGCCGCACCGGTGCCCCCGCCACCCAGGCGGCACCCACCGCGGCGAGCAGGCCGGCCAGCGTGGCACCGTCGGTGTCCACCGGGATCGCCGGGATCCCGGTCAGGTCGCCGGCCATCCGGCTGAGCACCCGGCCGGGCCCCACCTCGAGGAAGAGATCCACACCCGTGCCGACCGCGACCGCCACCGCATCGGCGAACCGGACCGGCGCGGTCACCTGCCGGCGCAGCAGTTCCCGCACGTCGACCGGCTCCGGCAGCAGCTCACCGGTCACCGTGGACGCCACCGCCCGGCGGGGCGCCGCGAACGTGACGTCGCCCAGCCAGCTGCCGAACTCCCGCTCCGCCGGCCCCATCAGCGGGGAGTGGAAGGCGTGCGACACGGCCAACTCCGCCCACTGAAGGCCGCGCCCCGCCGCCGCCGCGCACACCCGCCGCACCGCGTCGCGGGGGCCGGACACGACGGTCTGCCGGGGCCCGTTGTACCCGGCGACGACGACCGGCTCGGCGGCGACCAGGTCGCGGACGGCCTCCGGCCCGGCGGCGACGCCCGCCATCGTGCCGGGCTCCGGGCAGCGGGCCATGGCCGCGCCCCGGGCGGCGGCGACGCGCAGCAGGGTGTCGGCGTCGGTCGACCCGGCCCAGTGCAGGGCGGTCAGCTCGCCCAGGCTGTGCCCCACCGCCACCGCGGCCTCCACGCCGAGGGCGTCGAGCACCCGCAGGGCGGCCAGCGAGGCGGTGACGATGCGCGGCTGGGCCACCTCGGTATTCACGCCGTCGGCGTCCTCGGGCAGTCCGGCGGCTCGGTAGATCTCGTCGGCGGCGGCGAAGCGCTGCCGCAGCGCGCCGCCGCGGGTGCCGCGTCCGGAGCCCTGGCCGGGGAAGAGATAGCCGATCCGGGGCGGCCGGGTGACCCGGCCCAGGAACACCCCGTCCGGTACGGAGAGCAGCGCGGTGTGCCCGGCGTCCAGGCTCCGAGCCGCCGTGCCGAGCCGCCGCTCGGCCTCCTCCGGGGAGGACCCCACCACCGCCGCCCGGTACGGCCGTTGCGCCAGCCGCCCCCGCAGCACGGCGGCCAGGTCGGTCAGCTCCCCGTACGACAGCCGGTCGGCCACCGTGCGCAGCTCGCCGATGCGGGCCCGCAAATCCTCGGGGCTGTCGGCGTCCACCAGCAGCAGCTCCGCGTCCTGGGCGGAGCGGCCGAGCACCGTGATCCGCTCGGACTCGGCGCGGGGCGGCCGGGCGGGCACGCCCTCCACCACCAGGTGGGTGTTGATCCCACCGAAGCCCATCGCGGTCACCCCGGCCCGGGCCGGGGCATCGGTGGGCCAGGGCTCGGCAACGGGCACCGCCCGCAGGGCCGGCCGCTCCGCCGCGAACTCGGGGTGCGGGTCGACACAGCCGGTGGTCGGCGGCACCACCCGATGGTGCACGGCGAGGGTCGCCTTGATCAGGCCGGCTACGCCGGCGGCGGCCTTGGTGTGCCCGATCAGCGCCTTGACCGAGCTGATCGCGGCCGGGCGGGCCCTCGGGTCGGCGTCCCGGCGGGCCGCCCCCAGCGCCCGCAGTTCGGTGCCGTCGCCCACCGCCGTGCCGGTGCCGTGCCCCTCGAAGACGGGCACGGTGTCGATGCCGAACCCGGCCCGCTGGTAGGCGCGGTCCAGCGCGAGGCGGTAGCCGGACACCTCCGGCCGGGTCATGCCGCCGCGCCCGTCGGAGGAGATTCCCCAGCCGGCGACGGTGGCGTAGATCCGCCTACCGGCGGTCAGCGCGTCGCGCTGGCGCATCAGCACCACCATGCCGCAGCCCTCGCCCGGCCAGAAGCCGCCGGACTCCCGGTCGTAGACGCGCATCTCGCCAGTGGCGAGCGCGCCGGCCTTGGCGAAGCCGATGACCTCGAACGGGTCGATTGACAGGTCGACGCCCCCGGCCACCGCGACATCGACCTCACCGTCGGCCAGGGCGCGGCACGCGGTCACCACCGACAGCAGCGACGACGCGCAGGCACCATCCACGGTGTACCCCCCGCCGCCGAGGTCGAAGTGGTTGCAGATCCGACCGGCGATGGTGTTGGAGAGCGACCCGGTGAGGGTGTCCTCGTCCACCGGGGGGAACGGCGCCTTGTACGTCTCCTCCAACCCCTCCAGGAACCCGGCGAGCTGCCCCGTCGACCAACCCTGCGCGCGTAGCGCCGCCCCGACCACCCGTCGGACGTACGGCCAGCGCAGCCGCAGCACATTGGCCCGGGAGAACTCGCCGGTGAGGGTGTTGCCCACGATCACCGACGTGCGCTCCCGGGGCAGCCCCGCCCCGTCGGGGAAGCCCGCATCGGCGAGCGCCCGCGCCGCGACGTCCAGGGCCAACCAGTGGGTCAGGTCCGTGGTGCGGAAGGTGCTGCCCGCGACCCGGAACGCCAGGCGGTCGAACTCGTAGCCCTCGATCACGGCGGCGGTCCGGGCGTACGCCCGGTCCGGGACGGTCGGGTCCGGGTCCCAATAGTCCTCCGCGCGCAGCCGCCCGGCCGGCAGCCGGCGGAACGCCCGCCGGCCGGCGACCGCGTTCTCCCACAGCTGCGCCGGGGACTGGGCGTCGGGGAACAGGCAGCTCATCCCGACGATCGCGAGGTTGTCCATGTGTTCTCCTCAGCATGTGGGTCGGTGGGCCCGCACCCGGTCAGGCGCGGGCCACCGCCCCTTCCGGCACCCGGTCGGCGGCCGGCACGGGGGCCGGGGCCACGGCCGCCGGGGCGGCGGGGTGGGCCGCCGCGGCCTCCGGCCGGCCCTGCCGATCCCGGCGCATCAGGTGCAGCGACCACAGGAACGCGCCCCGGACCAGGCAGACGATGGCGGTGGCGAAGAAGAGGCCGTACACCACCGACGCGCCGGCCAGCACTCCATAGACGACGGCCACCCCGCTGCCGAAGGCCACCTGCGACGCGGGCCGGGACGGGGTGGTCCCCGGGTCGCTGATCATGTAGTTGGTGAACAGCACGAACGCGACCCCGGTCATGGTGGCCAGCGCGCCGGGGATGGCGGTGTCGAGCACCAGCCCCCGGAATACCGCCTGGGCGGCGAAGACCAGCAGCCAGCTCCCGATCAACCACATCCGTCCGGTGAGCTTGGCGTTGAGTAGGGTCCCGAAGCTGACGATCACCACCACCAGCACCCAGTCCGCCCAACCGCTGAGGTTCTCGGTGAACTGGTACGGCGGGGCGATGGACACCCACGGGAACAGCAGCAGCACCACGCTGATGCCGAAGTTCGACGGGTTCATGTAGTGCCGCAGCCGCCCGTTGACCGGGGCGCGCAGCAACCACTTGCCGCTGATCGCCACGATTACCCCGAACAGCGTCACGAGGATGCGGTCGTTGACGTAGAGCAGCATGTTCACGGCGAGGGCGGTTATGTGGGCGGGGTAGAGGAACTCGATCATGCCCCGTACGCCGCGCCCGGTGAACCGGGGCGCCCGGTTCTCGGCCCGCGCCCCGACCACCTCCAGGACCGTCTCGGTGAGGTACGCGGTGAGCACGGCGGCCACCGGCCACAGGGGAGCCTGCTCGAAGCCGAGCACGGCGTAGCCGAGGACGTTGAGCGCGGTGATCGAGATCGCGAAGTTGCGCAGCGCGATGATCCGCGCATCGCGTGGTGCGGTGTCGGTCATGACGTCACCTCCCGGGCCTGGGCACCGAGGGTCAGCGCGTGCCGACCCGGCGCGAGTCGGAGTTCCTGCTGGTGGGGTGCGCCGGTGCGGTCCCGCCAGTCGATGCGGACCCGCAGCGGCCCGTCGACCCGGCCCAGTCCGACGACAGCGTCGAAGCTGCGCCGGCCGGAGTGCCCGCCGCCGCCGTCGACCCGGCCCAGCAGGATCCGGCCGTCGGGGGTGGTGACGGTGACCGACGCCCCGATCACCGGTGAGCCGAGCTGCCCCGGCGCGCCGCCGGACCCCTCGTGGGTCAGCCGCAGCTCCAGCGATGAGCCGCTGACCGGGCTGTCGTTGTGGTAGAAGACCGGGGCGTCCCACTGGCGGGCGACGGCCATGTCCAGGCGCCCGTCGCCGTCCGAGTCGCCGACGGCGACCCCTCGGGTGGGCACCGGTACGGCCAGCCCCAACTCCGCGCTGAGGTCGACGTATCGCCCGTCGGGACCCCGGGCGTGCAAGCGCAGGTGCTGGCCGCCGGCGATGTCGTCGCCGACCTTCACGTGCGGCCACCACAGCGGGTGCTCCAGCAGGGTGTCGTTGGCGGTGGCCGCCTCCTGCAGCTGCGCCCACCGGTTGACCGTCCCCTTGACGAAGCCGCTGGTCTGCACGATGTCCAGGACGCCGCGGTTGGTGAAGTCGGCGAGCTTGACGTCCCAGCTCCAGCCGCTCCAGGCCAGGTTCAGCTGCGAGCTGCGGTCGTGCCACGGGGCCCTGCCCTGTTCGAGCCGGCGGTGCAGGTCATCGACGTCGCGGGCGGTGTTGACGAAGGCGAAGTTGCTCTCCTGGATACCGAAGGAGGTGGTGATGTTGCCGACGTACAGGTCGTACAGGCCGTCGGCGTCCAGGTCGCCGAAGTCGACCCCCATGCCCTTGAACGAGTCGTGCCCGAGGCGCTTCGACTTCGGCACGAACGCCCGGCTCTCTTCGCCGGTGACCAGGGCCAGCCGGATGTCGCCGGGGGTGGACCGATTGTGCAGCAGCCGGTCCGGCCCGAAGTCGTTGGCCACGTAGAGCTCGGGGAGTTGGTCGCCGTCGACGTCCTGGGCACTGGCCGCCAGGGCCCAGCCGGCTGAGACGTCCCGGTCGAACACCCCCGGCACGTCGGCGTACGTCGGGGTGCCGCCCGGCCCGGTGCCGGAGCGGCGCAGCACGTGGTCCAGCCCGCCGTTGTGCGCGTCCGACATCGAGCGGTTCATCGCCACGCCGCCGCTGACGGTGTCGTCGAGCACCGGCCCGTCGGGGAAGTAGTTGCCGACGAAGAGGTCATCGTGGCCGTCGCCGTCGAAGTCGGCCAGGGTCACGGTATTGGTGTTCCACCGCACACCGGCGTACCGGCCGGCCGCGTCCACCGGTGCCGCGACGAGTTCCACCGGTCGGTAGGCCGTCGCGGACAGCCGGGGCTGGTCCGGGCGGGCCAGGAACAGCACCGGGGAGCGTCCCCACCAGTACACCAGCAGGTCGAGCCGCCCGTCCTCGTCGAAGTCGCCGGGGGCGCAACCCATCGGGGCGATGTGCGGGTTCATCGGCAGGGGCGCCGGGTCCAGCGCGAACGGGGCGTAGCGGTCGGCCCGTGCCCCCGGCGTGGGGGTGATCATCACCCGGTCGAAGCGGGGGTCGGTCACGCACAGGTCGTTGGGGAGCCCGTCGCCGTCCAGGTCGTTCATCGCCACCCCCGCGCCGACGGAGGAGATCCACGCCGCGATGTGGCGGTAGTCCTTGTTGACCCGGCGGACGCTCTGCTGCGGATATCCGCCGGGCAGCCCGATGGAGAGCGGCGTGAACCGGTACGCCTCGGCCATCGCCCGGCGCTGCGCACCCGACGCCCCGGGTGTGTGGGCCACCAGGAACATGCCCACGATGAGCACGAGGGCGACCAGTCCGGCCATCTGCCGTCTGGCCCAGTCTCTGGTCCGGGTCACCGGTCAGCACCTCCCGAGAAGTGTGAACTCGTCGGCGACGCGCTGTCGCCAGACCGAGTAGGTGGGGAGCCCGTCGCTGTCGGCGGGCAGGTTCCGCAGGGCGTCGTCGGTCATCGTGGCGGCCTGCTCGGGGGTGGCGGCGCAGAGTGCCGCGGTCGCCCGTGCGGTGTGCGCGGTGGCCAGCCCGGCCCGCAGCCGTGCCTTGGCGGCGAAGGCGGCTCCCTGCGCCACGGCCGGCCGGTGCGGGCCGGCGAGCCGCCACAGCGTTTCCAGTTCGTCGTCGTCGACGCCGCCGGCATACGTGGCCGCGAGTCCGATCCCGCTGAACAGGTCGCCGTGGCGCTCGGGGGCGAACCGCCGCACCGTCGCCACGGCGTGGGCGACGTCGGCACCCGCCACGAACCACAGCGCCCGACCGATGCCCTGGTCGACGGCGTGCGCGGCGTACGGGCGCAGCTCGGGCGGCAGGGGCCACACCGAGTCGGGCTCCCGCTGCTGGCGGCGCACGTACCGGTCGGTGCGGAAGTACGCCTGGTGGAAGCCGTAGCCGTCCAGGGCGAGCCAGCGCAGCAGCGGGTCGGCGGGGAGGACCCACCGCCACCGTCGACGGGGGAGTCGGGCCAGCGCCCAGCCGGCGCCGACGTGGCCCATGTAGACGTGCCGCTGCCCGGGCCCGGTCAGGAACTCCTCGACGCAGTCGCCGAGCCCGAGCCCGGCCATCAGGCTGTAGGCCATGGCGGCACCCTCGTACGCGAAGCCGCGCAGCGGGGCGTCCACGGCCTCCAGCAGCTTCTCGGCGTCCGCCGGGGTGGCCGAGCCGGCCGCGTGTCCGAAGCCGGTGAGGAAGCTGCGTCCGGCCGTTTCGAGCGCCCGGCGGGCGTCGGTGTTCTTGACCCGGAAACCGCGTTTCCGTAGGTCCGTCTGTTCTGGGGATGGGGTGAGCAGGCGTCGTCGAAGCGTCAACCACAGAGCGGGCATGAATTCTCCAAGAATGAGAGGAGAGGGCCGCGGAAATGGTGGCCGGCAGTTGGCCGGTGCCGGGGTGATCCGTTGTCCGGTATCCCGGGCCGCGCACTCGACCATGATTGCGGAAGGTGCAGGCGCTGTCTTCTCGCAGCTTGCTCTGTTGGCTGCGGTGGTTCCGGCCCGCCGGTTCCGCCGTGGGCCGCCAGTCGGCACCGGGATCTGGAAGACACGCTGCTGAGCAGCCGCTCTGCTCCGGGCATCGGCGACCGGGTGCGGCACCGCCATCGATCAACAATGCGCTATATGAAAATCAAGAGTTTTTCAAGACGGCGAACGGATACTGTGGACGGTTTCGGTCGGCGAGACGCAATGTCCTGGGGGATCACAAATGTCTTCTGCCGTGGAACAACCGCTTGCTTATCGCCATCGCACGGCGGTGATTCGATCGATCGAGCGGATGCTTGCTGATCTGAGCGTCGCCCTCCCGCTGGCGGATCTGGCGCGGGTCGCCCTGTTCAGTCCCTTTCATTTCCACCGGGTCTTCCGGGCGGTCACGGGCGAGACTCCGGCGCGTTTCCTGGCGGCGCTGAGAATGGCCCAGGCCCGGCGGCTGCTGCTGCACTCCCGGCTGACGGTGGGCGCGATCAGCGGTCGGGTCGGATACACCAGCGTCGGCACCTTCACCACCCAGTTCACCCGCCTGGTCGGCGTACCGCCGGAGCGGTTCCGCCGGTTGGTCCGGGCGTTGTCGGGTCGGGTGATCGAGCCGGCGAAGCGGCCTCTCACGGTGTGCCCCGGGGACGGGACCGTGCTCACGCCGGTGGTCCGCGCGGGACTCTCCGACCCGGGCGGCAGGGTCCTGATCGGCGTGGCACCGGTGGACGCCAAGGCGGAGCCGGCGACCTGGGCGGCGGCGGTCGGACCGGGGCCGGTGCGGATCTCCCCGGGCCTGCCGTCGGGCCGCTACCGGGTACAGGGCCTGCTGCTGCGCAGCGGGTGGACCGGCGCGGCGGCCTTGATCGACGGGCTGCCCGACAGCTACCTGATCGGCAGGGCCGAGCTGGCGGTGTCGCACCGGGCGTCCCGGCTGCCGGTGCGGCTGCGCTCACCGCAGCCCACCGACCCGCCGGTGCTCTCCGCGGAGCCGGTTCGACTGCTGGTCGGCATGCTCTCCGCCGCCTCACCGGACGCCCTCGTGCACACCCCTCGGTCGGCGTGACCGCCGGCCCTCAGCGACGGCCGTTGCCCACCTCGACGTCCGCCCCGGCCCGGTTGCCCACGTCAACGTCCGCCCCGGCCCGGTTGCCCACGTCAACGCCCGCGTCGGCCCCGGTCCCGACGACGGGGGCCGGCGCGGCGTACGGGCGGCCGGTGCCGAAGATTGAGCTGCACGTGCACCTCGAGGGCACGATCCGGCCAACCACGCTGCTGGAGATCGCCCGCCGCAACGGGGTTCCGCTGCCCGGCCGGACCGAGGAGGAACTGGTGGCGCACTACCGGTTCGTCGACTTCGCGCACTTCGTCGAGGTGTGGATCGCCACCACCAACTGCCTGCGTACCCGGCGCGACTTCCGGCAGGTGGTGGTGGACTACGCGGCCGAGGCCGCCCGGCACGGCGCGGTGTACCTGGAGGGCATCTTCTCCCCGGCGGAGCGGGTGCGGCGCGGGGTGCGCTGGGACGATGCCTTTGGCGGCTACGCCGACGGGGCGGTGGAGGCGTACGAGCGGCACGGCGTCGTGGTCCGACTCACCCCCGACATCGACCGGGGGCTCCCGCCGGACTGGGCCGAGGAGTGCGCCCGGCAGGCGGTTCGGTACCGCGACCGGGGGGTGGTCGGCTTCGGGCTCGGCGGCCCGGAGTCGGCGGGCGGGGCCGACGCCTACGGACGCGCGTTCGCCGTCGCCCGTGACGGTGGGCTGGGGCTGGTGCCGCACGCCGGGGAGGCGGCCGGAGCCGCATCGGTGCGTGAGGCGCTGTGGTACGACCCGGTTCGCCTGCGGCACGGTATCCGGGCGGTGGACGACCCGGAGCTGCTGGCCGAGATCGCCGGCCGGGGCATCGTGCTGGACGTCTGCCCGACATCGAACCTGCGGACCCGGGTGGTGGCCGGGCTCGACACGCATCCGCTGCCGTGGCTCCGCGCGGCGGGCGTGCGGTGCAGCATTGGCACCGACGATCCGGCGATGTTCGGCACGGACCTGTCCCAGGAATACGAGTTGGCGGCCCGGCTGGGGGTGGGCGGGGCGGACGCGTTCGCCGCCGGGGTCGCCGGGGCGCTCTGTGATCCGGTGACCCGCGACCGGCTGGCGGCGATCGGCCGCGCCGCCTTCGGCCCGGTCGGCGGGCCACGGGCCGGGCCGCCCTGAGTTCGCGCCCTCCGGGCTGGACTCCGAGCCCACCGACGCACCGCAGCTCACCGACGCCTGCAAGGCCACCGACGCCTGCAAGGCCACCGACACCGCCTTGGGTCACGTCTCGGTGCGAACCTGACAGGCCACCAGCCGCATGCCGTCGACTATGGATTCCGATAGTGACTGATCGTCAGGCCGTCATGGCTGGTTCGTGGGCGCCCGGCGGGGCGAGGGGTGAGGGCGGCGGGACCGGTCGCGTGCGCAACATCTGCACAATAAGTTGTGGCATTGTTACGCTTGGTGCTTGCTGCTGTCGATGATGATTGGCGGGTTCCGGTGGCGGATGGGACATTGCGTCTTCAGGTCCTGGGTCCGCTCCGGGTGAACCGCGGTGCCGTCCCCGTTGATCTGGGCCCGACGAAACAGAAGGCCGTCTTCGCCGCGCTCGCGCTCCAGCCAGGGCGTAGCGTGCCGCTCTGCGACCTGCAGGAGGCGGTCTGGGGCGAGCGCGTCCCGCTGCGCGCGCGCCAGCTGATGCACACCTACATCGCCCGGCTGCGGCATATCCTCGAACCCGACGCCCCCCGCCGGCAGCGGACCAACGTGATCGCCTCCACCCCCACCGGCTACGCCCTGAGGATCGACCAGGGTGACGTCGATCTGGGCGTCTTCCGCGACCTGGTCGGCCAGGCCAGGGCCGGGCTTGCCGGCGGCGAGCAGGACCGCGCCCTGCGGCTGTTCGGCCACGCCCTGCACCTGTGGTGCGACCCCGCGCTCGACGAGCTCACCGTCCTGCTGCGGCAGTCCGTCGAGGTGGAGGCGCTGCGCCTGAGCTGGACCGACGCCGCCCGCGAGTACGTCGTCCTCGGGCTGCGCACCGGTCACCCGGCGGCGGTGCGGCAGATGGCAGCCCGGCTCGCGGCGCTGGAACCCCTTGACGAGCAGGTCCAGGCCCACTACCTGACGATCCTGGAGCGCACCGGTCAGCGCGCGCTGGCCCTGAGCCGGTTCGGCAGGGTCTGTGAGCTGCTGCGCGAGGAGTTGGGCATCGAGCCGGGCCCCGCCCTTCGGGCTGTCCACCGACGGCTGGTGGAGCCACCCTGGAGCCCGCCACGGCAGGCAGGCGGCGGGGCCGCCGCGACGGTGGCGGCGGGCGAGGTCACCGACGAACTGGTGCACCGCGAGGCGGACGCGCGGGCCGTGACGGAGCTGCTGGGCGAGTATCGGCTGGTCACCGTGGCCGGGCCGCCGGGGTGCGGGAAGTCGGCCCTTGCCCGGGCGGTGGCCCGTCGGTTGGGGGACCGGTTCACCCAGGGGGTGGTGACCGTGAACGTCGCCGACCTCGCCGACCGAGCGCAGTTGCGCGCCCGGATTATCGACCTGCTCGGCGGGCCGCCGACGGGCCGGGCCGCGTTCGAGGCCCGGCGGATCCTGGTCCTGCTCGACAACGCCGAGCACCTGGTGGACGCTTGCGCGCTGATGGCCGACGCGCTGCTGCGCGGTGCCGGGGGGCTGCGTGTGCTGGTCTCCTCCCGGGAGCCGCTCAGCCTGCCGAACGAAGTGGTCCGACGGTTGCGGCCGCTCGCCGTCCCCGGCGACGTGCCGCAGTGCCGGCCCGCTCTCGCGCCGGCGGTCGACCTGTTCGCCCGGCGGGCGGCGCGGGCCCGGCCGGGATTCCGGATCACCGCGGGCAACATCGCGCTCGTCGAGCGGATCTGCCGGCGGCTGGACGGGCTTCCGCTGGCCATCGAGTACGCGGCTGCGGGCCTGGCCGAGGGCCCGCTGGAGGGGGTGCTGTGCCGGCTCGACGCGCCGTTGGCCGAGTTTCGGCCCCCGGCCGACGGGGCTGCGTCTCCCTCCCTGCGCGCGGTCCTGGACCGCAGCGTACGCACGCTGACGCCGGCCGAGCGCTGGGTCTTCGCCCGGCTCGACAGCCTGCCCCCGGTCTTCGGGCCGGCGGAGGCGACGCGGCTCTGCGGCCCGTACGACTGGGACGCGGCCGACGTCGCCCGGGTGCTGGCCAGGCTGGAGGACAAGTCGCTGCTGCTGCCGGAGCCAGGCGGCCCGGAGGGCCGTCGCCGGTGCCTCACCGTGCTGCGCCGGCTGTCGGCGGAGCTGCACGCGGCCGAGGCGTACGGCGTCGAACCGCACTGAGTTCGGCCGCTGCCCGCTGCCCGCTGCCCCGGCCCGTCCCAGGCGCCTCGGCGGCCCGCGCGCCCCGGCTCGCCCCCACGCGCCCCGGGTTTCCGGCGTGCCCGGGGCCGGAGAGTCTGGCGGATGTGACCGAAGGTGAGAGATAGGGGAACGACGATTGACACCTAACTATAAAAACATATAGCTTCCTGGCATGAGTCCGGGCCCCCGGACCCCGGGCCGGGACAGGTTGCTCCCGGTAACCGGTCAGTGCCCTACGGAGGTGTCGGGGTGAGTGGAGTACGGGAGACCTACGAGTCGTTGAACCTGGAGCCGAAGCCGATCCGGCCGCACATTCTCGCGGCCGCGACGGTGGTCTTCGGCGAGGACTACTACTCGGGTCGACGCGAGACGATCAACCTGTCGGGCTTCGTGCAGCTGAACAAGTGGCCGATGCCCGGCTTCGAGCACCGGGTGGACGAGAAGGGCTACGCGGAGTTCGCGACGGAGCTCATCAGTGCTCCGGAAGTGGGCATCAAGGGCTTCAGCTACGAGCTGGACGACCGCATCCAGGTGCTGTCGAACCCCTTCCTGCCCAACAGCGGGCACGTGCGGCAGATCGTGCCGGGCAAGAACTTCCCGGCTGAGTTCTACATCCGCCGGTTCGGCATCCTGGAGTCGAGTACGCTGCGGCTGGCCCACCGCAACGTCATCGACATCTACGGCGTGGTGGACAGCGTGCCGCCGTTCAAGAAGCCGCTCACCGGCCCGTACCTGGGCAAGCCGCGCGGCGACGGCCCGTTCGAGGTCATGCAGGCGCCGAACGTGGTGCGGGGCACCACGCTGCCGGAGGCGTGGTACCCGGCGAACGACGAGAACCAGCCGGTGGGCATCACGCCCAACCTGTTCTTCGCGCCGAGCGCCGGCCCGTGCATGTCCATGCTGGTCGATCCCTCCATGATCATGCAGACCTCGATGGAGGGGCAGATCGAGGTCGAGATCAACGGCAAGACTCTCCGGATCGACCTGGCCGGTGACTACCGGCAGGCCGCCGGGGCGGAGGTGCTGCTGTTCGGCCCGGACAAGCACGACGAGGGCGCGGGCGTCCTCGCCCAGCTCGCCCGGGTGGCCGTGGTCGGGCACAGCCCCGAGCTCGGCGGCCGGGTCATGCTGCGGGCCAGCTGGCCGCGGGTCTCCGGCGGCACCCTCGGCGAGGGCAACGAGGACAGCCTCAGCCGGGTCAAGTTCCCGAGCGAGCTGCACATCGACGCCGAGTTCGAGCTGGTCACCCCGAGCCAGACCCTGTACGCGGCCAACGCCGTGCACATCAACGGCAAGCTGCGCGACATGGAGGCCACGGGCACCGAGCTGCGCCTCGACGGCGGCGACACCGCCCTGGTCACCACCGACGAGCAGCCCAAGGCTCGCCTCACCGGGGTCAACCTGGTGATGCGGGACGCGGTCGTCGGCGAGCGCGCGAACGTCAACGCCTGAACCTCTTGACGGCATCACCGCTCACGGATTAACTAGAAAATCCGGTAGCGCCAGTGTCCGGTGGCATCCCTTCCGGCCCGCCCCCCAGGGCCCGGGAGGGATGCCACCCGAGATGGGGAGGACCCGGTGGACCAGCGCCTGCTCCTGATGCACCAGACGATGCTCGCCGATGCACCCCGGCTGCGGGCGTACGACCGGGCCCTGGAACAGGCGGTCGGCCCGGGGGACGTGGTCGTCGACGTCGGCGCCGGCACCCTGGTGCTGTCCCTGCTGGCCCTGCGCCACGGGGCGGGCCACGTCTGGGCCGTCGAGGCCGACCCGGCGATGGCCGAGGTCGCCGCCCGGATCATCGAGGCCAACGACCTCAAGGAGCGCATCACCCTGGTGGTGGGCGACGCCCGCGCCCTGCGGCTGCCGCAGCCGGCCGACGTGCTGGTCTGCGAGATGATGGGCAACCTCGGCCCGGAGGAGGAGATGGCCGAGGTCCTCGGCGTGGTCGCCCGCCGGGTGCTGCGCCCGGGCGGCCGGGTGGTGCCCCGCCGGCTGGTGACCCAACTCGCGGCGGTCGAGTTCGACGGCGAGGGCTGGGGTCTGTGGGGCCCCGACTTCCTCGGTCACCGGCTCGACGTGGTGCAGCAACTCGTCGAGCCGCAGGCCCATCTGCACTTCTTCCAGCGCAACCCGCGACTGCTCAGCGATCCGGCGCCGGTGGCCGACTCGCCACTGGGCCGGGCCGGCTCCGCCCGGCCCCGGTCCGGCCAACGGCTGCGGATCGTGCGCGCCGGCACCCTGCACGCCGTGGTCGGCTTCTTCACCGCCGACATGGCCGACGGGGTGTCCCTGTCGAACTTTCCCAGCTATCCCGGGTGCAACTGGGCGGTGTGGGTCTGGCCGCTGCGGCATACCCGGGTCGCCGAGGGCGACGAGCTGCGGCTGGACCTGCGTCGGCCGCGCGGCGGCACCGGGGTGCGGCTGGCCACCGACTGGCGCCTGGATTGCGGCGTCGTCCGGGCGGGCAGGTCCTGATGCCGTTCGCCGCCGGCACGGTCCGAGACATCCCGGTCCGGGCCTTCAAGCTCTGCGGGCTCACCTGGTTCGGGGAGTTCCTCTGGTTCTCCGAGGCGGTGTCCAACCAGATCATGGCGCTGGACCCGCACACCGGGCAGGTCGAGCACCGCATCCCCTGCCCCGAGGTGTGCACCGACCTCACCACCCTGGACGGGTACCTGCTTCAGGTGTGCGGCACGCAGCGGTGCCTGCGCGGGCTCAACCCGGCCACCGGCGAGGAGGTCACCGAGCTGCCCAATCCACGGCCCGGAAACGTGTTGCGCGGGCTGGAGGCCACCCGGCACGGGCTCTGGCTCGGCTACGAGGACCTGCGGCTGGTGGAGCTGCGCGACCCGCGCGGGATGGGTCTGATCGACACCTTCCCGGTCCGTCACGGCCCGGCCGGGCTGACCGTCTCCGACAGTTTCCTGGTCTACGCCGACTACCTCCACGCCACCATCAACGTCTACGACCTCGACGAGCGGCGCGACGTCGCGACGTACTCGGTGGCGGGCAAACCAACCGGGGTGACCTGGGACGGCAGTCGGATCTGGTACTGCGACCACGGCACGCTGCAGCTGCGGGCCATCGAGGTTCCCGGCATCGTGAGGAGGTGAGGGCCGTGGTCGGAAGGCCCGCACTGGCCGCTCGGGCGGTCTGGACGGTGCTGCTCACCGTGGCGGTGCTGGGTCCCGCCCTGCTCGGCGGGGCGGCACTCGCCGTGACCCGGGGGCGGGAGGCCGGGCGGCGCCACCTCTACCGGCGCTCGACGATCCTGCTGATGCGGCTGGGCTCCACGTTCGTCAAGGCCGGGCAGGTGCTCGGCACGCGGCGCGATCTGCTGCCGCCGGAGTTCTGCGACGAGCTGTCGGTGCTCCAGGACGCGGTCGCACCGCTCGACGAGGCCGGCACCCGGCGCGCGTTCGTCGAGGCGTACGGCGTGGCGGAGCCGGACCTCTTCACGGAGCTGGACCCGCGTCCGGTGGCCAGCGGGAGCGTGGCCTGCGTCTACCGCGGGCGGCTGCCCGGCGGCCAGGAGGTGGCGCTGAAGCTGCGCCGCCCCGGCGTGGAGCGCCTGATGACCCTCGACCTGGCCCTGATGCGGGGCGGGGCGGCGTTGATGGCCCGGTTGCCGATCTTTCGGGACGTGCCGGTCAACGAGGTGATGCGGCACATGTCCGAGGCGGTGCTGGGGCAGCTCGACTTCGCCCGGGAGGCGGCCAGCCTGCGCCGGCTGCGGGCGAACCTGTCCACCGTGCCCCGGGTCTGGGTCCCGCTGGTCCACGAGGCGGCGTCACGGCCCCGGTGCATCGTGATGGAGTACATTCCCGACCTCGACGTGGACACCGCCCGGCGCTGCCCGCCGGCGCTGCGCAAGCGTTTCGCGTCCTCGGGGCTCACCGCGATTTACCACATGCTCTTCGTGGATGGTTTCGTCCACTGCGACATGCACCCCGGCAATCTCTACTTCACCCGGGGCGGGCAGATCGTGGTGCTCGACGCAGGGTTCAGCGTGCAGCTCAGCGAGCAGCTGCGCCGGCTGTTCGCCGAGTTCTTCCTGAACATGTCGATCGGGCGAGGGCGGCACTGCGCCGAGATCGTGGTGCGCAGCGGCACCGGGCTGCGCGCGGACGCCGACGTGGAGGGGTTCCTGGTGCGGATGGCCGACCTGGTCGAGCGCAGCCACGGGCTGCCCGCCCGGGAGTTCAGCCTGATTGCCTTCGCCGGGGAGATGTTCGACCTGCAACGCCGGCACGGGGTGCACGCCGCCCCGGAGCTGATCTTCCCGCTGCTGTCCCTGCTCGTCATCGAGGGCACCGTGCGCGAACTGGATCCCGGCATGGACTTCCAGGAGGTCGCCAAGCCGGTGCTGATGCGCGGCCTGTTCGGCCGCAGACAGGCGGCGTGACGGTCCGTCATCACACGTCGATGCGGACAGTGAAGCTATCCGATACAGTAGTTCGGGTGGAGACTCCCTCGGCCGGTGGCAAGCGTGCCTACCACCAGTACTGCGGCCTCGCCAGCGCCCTCGACGTGCTGGGCGAGCGGTGGACGCTGCTGATCGTCCGTGAGCTCCTGATGGGTCCGCGTCGTTACGGCGAGCTGCTCGCCGACCTGCCCGGGGTGGGCACGAACCTGCTCGCCGAGCGGCTGCGCTTCCTCACCGAGAGGGGCGTGGTCCGGCAGACCGACCTGCGCGGCACCGGCTCCCGGCTGGCCTACGAGCTGACCGAGGTCGGCCAGCAGTTGCGGCCCATGGTGCTCGGGTTGGCGCACTGGGGCATGGAGTTCGTCGGCGACCTGTCGGCGGAGGACGCCGTCCGGCCGCACTGGGGCTTCCTCGCGGTGGAGGCGATGATCCAGCCGGAGAACGTCCCCGACCTCGACGAGGACTACGAGTTCCGGGTCGACGACGAGGTGTTCCACCTCCAGGTCCGAAACGGCGGCGCGCGTCCGGTCCGGTCCGCGGCGGAGCGGCCGGCGATGATCGCCATCACCGACGCGGCCACCTTCGTGCAGATCGGCTCGGGGCGGCTCACGCCGCTGCTCGCCATGATCCAGGGGCGGCTCAAGCTGGAGGGCGACACCGAGGCCGTGCTCCGCTGCTGCGAGCTGCTCGGCCTGGAGACCGGCCCGATGGTGGCCACCCCGGCCAGGGCTCTTCCCAAGGGCTGACGCGCGAGAGCGCCCTCCCTCTCTTCCCGTCTCGCCCAGCCCGTCGCCGTGGCCTGCCTCGCCCAGCCCGTCGCCGTGGCCTGCCCTTCCCGGCGCCGTGGCCCGTGCTGCCGGCCTCGTGGTCGGCCGGGTCGGCATCGCCCTTTTGCGTCGTGCCGCCCGCCGCCCGCCGCCCGCCGCCCGCCGTCCGCCGCCCGCCGTCCGCCGCCCGCCGCCGGTGCGATGGGCGGTGACGTGCATCGGTCGCGCTCTCGAAATTAGCTTTAGGAACCGGTAGTGTGTCCATCGATGGTGCCGGCCAGTCGGCGCGAGGGCCGTCCGGGTGCGCCCGAGGCCTGGCTCGCCACGGAGCCCATGGCGCCGACGCGAACACCCACCGGGGGCGGCGATGGCAGAGTGCGAGTCGGACGCGGTTCCCGCGCTGACCGCCGCCGCTCAGGCATATGTGGACCGCCGTCCGTGGCTGCCAGGGCACGGCACCCCGGTCGACCGGCCCGCCGACCCTCCGGGCCCGCTCGACGAGAACCTGGCCCTGCGGATCGCCGCCGCGTACCACCGGGCGACCGGGCCGCCCGACCGGGCCACCCTCGCCGGGTACGACCGTTTCAAGGCCGAGAACCTCGCGCAGCTGCGCGAGGCGAGCGCGGCCGGAATCCGGGTGCGGCCATGGCGCGGCCCCGGCCAGCCGTACCGGGACTCGGCCGAGCTGCGCGACCGGGTGCGGCGCAGCGGCACCCTCGCGGTCTACCTCACCCGGGAGGGGCACGGTCCGGGGCCCGTGACGGCCCCGCACCCGCTGCGGGAGCCCAGCCCGGTCACCGCCGACGGCGTGGTGTTCACCCACAACGATGTCTTCCGGGCGGTGCACGACCTCTTCGGGCACGTCATGCTCGGCAACAGCTTCGGCCCGCGCGGGGAGTTCCGGGCCGCCTGGGGCCACCTGCGGATGTACTCCCGCCAGACGCACCCGGTCCTCTTCGCCGAACAGGTTGGCCAGATCTGCTGGTTCTTCTACGGCCCACACCTGCTCGATGCGGCCGGCCGGCCCCGCAGCCCCAGCGACCCCGGGTACGTGCCGCCGAGCCGCCGGCCGTACCCGGAACAGAAGGTCACCGTGCTGGACCGGCGGCTGCTCGAGGAGTTCACCAGCTTGTTCGACGGACGGGAGACACCATGACCGGCACGACCTGGCAGGGCGACGTCGACCAGCGGGCGCTCCCGGGGACGGTCCGCGACGACTTCCCCTTCTTCCGGGGCGCGGAGGGCGTCGGCCTGGCCTACCTGGACAACGCCGCCACCACCCAGAAGCCGGCCGCTGTCCTCGCCGCGATCACCGACTACTACGCCACCGCGAACAGCAACGTCGGACGCGGCTACTACCGGCTCAGCATGGCCTCCACCGACCGGTTCGAGGCGGCGCGCGGCACCGTGGCGCGGGCCATCGGCGCCGCGCACCCCGACGAGGTCCTCTTCACCTCCGGCACCACCCACGCGGTCAACCTGCTCGCCGCGACGCTGGGCCGCCGCCTCGTCGGCCCCGGTGACCGGGTGCTGGTGACCGGCATGGAACACAACTCCAACCTGCTGCCCTGGCGGCGGCTGTGCGAGGAGGCCGGTGCCGAGCTGGTCGCCGTGCCGGTCGACGCCGACGGCGCGGTCCGCGCCGACGCGTTCGCCGACGCCCTCGGCCCGCGGGTGCGGCTGGCCGCGATGGCGCACGTGTCCAACGTGCTCGGCACCGTCAACCCGGTGCGGGAGATGATCGCCGAGGCGCACCGGCACGGTGTCCCGGTGGTCATCGACGGTGCGCAGGCGGTGCCGCACCGGCCCGTCGACGTCCGCGCCCTCGACGCCGACTTCTACTGCTTCTCCGCACACAAGGTATACGGGCCGATGGGCGTCGGGGTGCTCTACGGCCGCCGTGACCTCCTCGCCGACCTGCCGCCCTACCAGGTGGGCGGCGGCACGGTGAAGGGGGTGTCGCTCGCCGAGCCGGTCCGCTACCTCGCCGGCCCGCCCCGCTTCGAGGCCGGTACCCCGGACGTCGCCGGTGCGGTCGGGCTCGCGGCGGCGCTCGACTACCTCGACGGCCTCGGCCGGGACGCGGTGCGCGCGCACGACGCGGCGCTGGTCCGGCACGCCGTGACCGCGCTGGGCCAGCTGGACCGGGTCCGGATCGTCGGCGATCCGGCGCGCGACCCCAGCGGCATCGTCTCCTTCGTGGTCGAGGGCATCCACCCCTACGACGTCGGCGGGCACCTGGACCGGCACCGGATCGCCGCGCGCTGCGGGGTGCACTGTGCCAGCGTCTTCCTCGACGGGCTCGGTCTGCTCGGCACGGTCCGGCTCTCCTTCGGCGTCTACAACACGGTGGCCGACGTCGACCGGGTCCGGGAAGCGGTCGCGGGCGTCGAGCCCGGGTTCTGGACCGCCGAGCACCCCACGACCCGGTTCCTGTGACTGCCATGCGCTTCGACACCCGCCTGATCCACGCCGGCCAGACCCCGACCCCGGGCACCGGCGACCTGGTGCCGCCGGTGCACCTGGCCGTCAGCTACGACCGGACCGCGCAGGATCCGCCGCGCTACTTCTACGGCCGGAGCGAGAACCCGACCCGGGAGGGCCTGGAGCGTTGCCTGGCCGCACTGGAGGGCGTCCGGTTCGCCACCGTGTACACCTCCGGGCAGGCCGCCGCCGAGGCGGCGCTCGGGCTGCTGCGCCCCGGGCAGCGGGTGGTCGCCAGCGACGACGTCTACGGCGGCACGCATGCCCTGTTCGACCTGGTGCGCGCCCGGGGGATCAGCGTCGAGCAGGTCGACCTGGCCGATCCGGGCCGGCGCGAGGCGGTCCTGGCCGACGACTCCGCGCCGCTGGCGATGGTCTGGCTGGAGACGCCGAGCAACCCGTTGCTGAAGATCACCGACGTGGCGGCGGTGGCCCGGCACGCCCACCGCCGGGGCGCGCTGGTGCTGGTGGACAACACCTTCGCCAGCCCGGCGTTGCAGCAGCCGCTGGCCCTGGGCGCCGATGTCAGCCTCTACAGCACCACCAAGTTCCTCGCCGGGCACCTTGACGTGCTCGGTGGCGCGCTGGTGTACGACGACCCGGAGCTGCACGAGCGGCTGCTGGCCCACCGCACGACGGTCGGCAGCGCGCCGGGCGGGCTGGACTGCTTTCTCGTCCAGCGGGGCGTCAAGACGCTGTCGCTGCGGGTCGCCCGGCAGGTGCAGAACGCGCAGGCCGTGGTCGCCGCGCTGGCGTCCGAGCCGACCGTCGGCGCGGTCCACTACCCCGGTCTGCCCGCGCACCCCCAGCACGAGGTGGCGGTCAGCCAGATGCGCGCGCCGGGATCGCTGGTCAGCTTCGCCTACCGGGGCGACCCGATGAAGCTGTTGGACCGGGTGCGGCTCTTCGCCGCGGCGGTGAGCCTGGGCGGGGTCCGGTCGCTCATCGAGTGCCCGGCGCTGATGACGCACCGGCCGGTGCCGCGCGAGACCCGCCTGCTGCTGGGCATCGGCGACGACCTCGTCCGGCTGTCGATGGGCATCGAGGACCCGGCGGACCTCGTCGAGGACCTGATCCGCGCGCTACGGGAGCGACCGGAGTGACCGGTCGTCAGGGAGGAGCGGCACCGATGGTGCAACGGACGACCGACCAGGCCAGGATCCTGCTCGACGGTGGAGTGGCCACCGAGCTGCAACGCGCCGGCATCCCGGTGACACCGCCGTGGTGGACGACCCGGGCGCTGCTCTCCGACCAGCGGCGGCAGGTGCTCAAGGGGGTGCACGAGCGGTTCCTGACCGCCGGCGCCGACGTGGTCACCGCCAACACCTTCCGCTGCAACCTGAGCACCCTGCAGGCCGCGGGGTTGGAGGACGCCGGGCTGGGCTGGATGGTGCACGCCGCCGTGGGGGTGGCGCTGGCCGCCCGCAACGCCGCCGGCACCGCCGGCACCCGGGTGGTCGCCTCGGTGGCGCCGGTGGCCGACGCGTACCGCCCGGACCTGGTGCCGGACGACGAGACCCTGCGCGCCGAGCACCGGTGGCTGGCCACCGAGCTGTCCCGGGCCGGGGTGGACACGGTGCTGGTGGAGACGATGAACACCGCCCGGGAGGCGCGGATCGCCCTGGCCGAGGCGCTGACCGCCGGGGCCACGGCCTGGGTGAGCTTCGTCTGCGGCGACGACGCCCGGCTGCTCTCCGGCGAGCCGCTGGCCGACGCCGCCCGCGCCGTCGAGGCGGACGGCGCGGCGGCGGTGCTGGTCAACTGCACCGACCCGACCCGCACCGAGGAGTGCCTGCGGGCGCTGCGACCGGCGGTGTCCGGGCCGATCGGGGCGTACCCGAACATGGAGGACCGCGACGGCGGCGGGCCGGTCGACGCGTTCCCGCCACTGCTGGAGCCGGCGGCGTTCGGCGATCTGACGGCGCGCTGGTGCGAGGAGTACGGGCTGACCCTGGTGGGCGGCTGCTGCGGCACCACGCCCGCGCACCTGGCCGCGATGTCCGACCTGGTCGGGGCGGGTCCCGCCCCGACGGCGGGGCGGCGGTGAGCGGCGTCCGCGCGGCGGCCGGGCCGGGCGCGCCCACCCGGCGGGCGGGCGCCGGGGCGGATTCGGCGCGGATCGACCCGTCGTTCCTTGCGCTGCCGCTGGCCGAGCTGGCCGGCGCCGCCCTGGACCGGGCCCGGCGGCTCGGCGTGGGCCACGCCGCCGTGCGCGTCGCCCGCACCCGGGCCCGCCGCCTGCTGCTGCACGACGGCCGGCTGCGGGGCAGCCAGGACACCACCGAGCTGGGTCTGAGCGTGGGCGTGCTGCACGGCGGCGCGCGGGGCTTCGCGGCGGTGCCCGAGGTGACCCCCGCCGCTGCGGCCTCCGCCGCCGAGCGGGCGGTGGCCGTGGCCCGGGTCTGCCGGGCCGCCGGCGCGGAGCCGGTGGAGCTGGCGCCCGAGCCGGTGCACGCCGACCGCCGCTGGTCGTCGCCGTGCCGGATCGACCCGTTCGCCGTGCCCGAGCCGGAGGCGGTGGCGCTGCTCGCCAGCTGGAGCCGGCGACTGCTCGCCGCGCCGGTTGTCGCCCACGTGCTGGCGAAGGTGAGCGCCGTGCGGGAGACCACCTGGTACGCCGACACCGCCGGCACGAGCGTCGTGCAGCAGCGGGTCCGCGTCCACCCTCAGCTCCTCGTCGTGGGCGCGGGGCCCGACGGCGGCAGTGCCACCCTGCGTACGCTCGGGCCGCCCACCGCCCGGGGTTGGGAGTACCTGGCGGACTCCGACGGCTGGGACTGGGCGGCGGAGCTGGCCGAGCTGCCCGAACACCTGGCCGGCAAGCTGCGTGCCCGCCCGGTGCGGCCCGGCCGGTACGACCTGGTCATGGCCCCGTCGCACCTCTGGCTGACCATCCACGAGTCGGTGGGGCACGCCACCGAGGCCGACCGGGCGCTCGGCCACGAGATCTCCTACGCCGGCGGCACCTTCGCCACCCCGGCGGACGTCGGGTCGCTGCACTACGGCTCCGAGCTGATGACGGTCACCGCCGACCGCACCGACCCGCACGGGCTGGCCACCGTGGGGTACGACGACGAGGGGGTGGCCGCCGGGTCGTGGACCCTGGTCCGGGACGGCGTGCTGACCGGCTTGCAGACCGACCGGCACACGGCGGTGCGGCTGGGCGCGGACCGCTCCACCGGCTGCGCGTACGCCGAGTCGGCGACTCACGTGCCGATCTCCCGGCTGCCGAACGTCTCGCTCCGCCCCGCCCCGGACGGGCCGGACACCGCCTCGCTGGTCTCCGGGGTGGAGGACGGCATCCTGTTGGTCGGCTCGGACAGCTGGTCGATCGACACCCAGCGGCGTCGGTTCCAGTTCACCGCCCAGCGGGCCCACCGGATTCGGCGTGGCCGGCTGGACGGGCAGCTCGCCGGTGTGGCCTACCAGGCCGGGACCACGGACTTCTGGGGCTCGCTGGTCGCCGTGGGTGGGCCCGGCACCTACCACAGCTTCGGCGCGGACCTCTGCGGAAAGGGCCAGCCGGTGCAGGCGGCGGCGGCCAGCCACGGCTGTCCCACGGCGGTGTTCCGGGGTGTCCGGGTGGTCGACACCGGCGCGGAGGGGGCACGGTGAGCGGCGCGGAGCTGGCCGAGCGGGCCCTGGCCCACGCCCGGCACGCCGACGACGCGCTGGTGGTCGTCGACGAGACGGCGGCGGCGGAGCTGCGGTGGGCGGGCAACGCGCTGACCACCTCGGGGGAGACCCGGCACCGCCGGCTGACCGTGGTGGCGCTGGCCGGTGGCGCGGCCGGGACGGCGGCGGCGGTGGTCAGCCAGGGCGGCGCGCCCGACGACGGCGAACTGGCCGCGCTGGTGGCCCGGGCCGAGAGGGCCGCCCGAGGCGGCGAGCCGGCCCCGGACGCCGCGCCGCTGCTCGCCCCGCCGGCTGGGCCCCCGCCGTCCTGGGCGGACCCGCCGGTGGAGGTGCCGGTGCGACGGCTGGGCGGGATCGCCGCTGGGCTGGGCATCGCGTTCGCCGAGGCCCGCGCCGCCGGGCGGGCGCTGTACGGGTACGCCGAGCAGCGGGCGACCACCACCTGGCTGGCCTCCTCCACCGGCCTGCGGCTGCGCCACGCCCAGCCGACCGCCGTGCTGGATGTGAGCCTGCGCGACGCCGGCGGTGCCAACTCCGCTTGGGCCGGGCTCGGCGGCGTCGACCTGACCGACGCCGACGTGCCCGTGCTCGCCGCGGGGCTGGCCGGCCGCCTCGGCACCGCCCGCCGCCGGCTGAGCCTGGCCCCCGGCCGGTACGAGGTGCTGCTGCCGCCGTCCTGCGTCGCGGACCTGATGCTGCACCTGTACCTCAACGCCGGTGCGGCCGACGCCGCTGACGGCCGGACCGTGTTCGGTGCCCCGGGCGGGGGCACCCGCGTCGGCGACCGGCTCACCGCCGCGCCGCTGACCCTGCGCAGCGACCCGGCCGAGCCGGGGCTGGCCTGCGCGCCGTTCGTGTTGGCCCGGGTCTCCGGCTCGGCCAGCAGCGTCTTCGACAACGGCCTGCCGCTGGCCGGCACCCGGTGGATCGCTGAGGGTGAGCTGCGGGCGCTGGTGCACACCCGACACTCGGCGCGGTGCGCCGGCCAGCCGCCGACCCCGCAGGTCGACAACCTCGTGCTGGAGGGCCCGCCGGGCGGCCGGTCGCTGGCCGAGATGGTTGCCGGCACCGAGCGGGGGCTGCTGCTGACCTGCCTGTGGTACCTGCGCGACGTCGATCCGCGCACCCTGCTGCTGACCGGCCTCACCCGCGACGGGGTGTATCTGGTGGAGCGGGGCGAGATCGTCGGCTCCCTGCCCAACTTCCGGTTCAACGTCAGCCCGGTCGCCCTCCTCGACCGGGTGGTTGAGGTGGGGGCGACCGAGCACACGCTGCCCCGGGAGTGGGGCGACTACTTCACCCGGATGGCGATGCCGGCGCTGCGGGTGGCGGACTTCGCCGTCTCGGAGGTGAGCCCGGCAGTGTGAGCATCCGGGTCATCCTTTCTCCGCGCCGCTGGTCAGCCCCTCGGTGAGCAGCCGCTCGCTGGCGAAGAAGAGGAGCACGATGGGCAGGGTGAGGATGACCGAGCCGGCCATCAGCACCGTCTTGGGCACCTCGACGCCGTCGGCGAGCAGCGACAGCCCGAGCGACACCGTCCAGCGGTCCGGCTTGTCGACGAGGAAGAGCAGGGCGAAGAGGTACTCGTTCCAGGCGATCATGAAGTCGTAGAGGGCGACCGCCATGATCGACGGGGCCGCGAGGGGCAGGCTGACCCGGCGGATGATGCCGAGCCGGCTCGCCCCGTCGATCGCGGCGGACTCCTCCAGGCTGATCGGGATGGTGTCGAAGTAGTTCTTCAGCATGTAGACCGAGACCGGCAGGGTCTGCGAGATGTAGACTAGGACCAGCCCGAACAGCGAGCCGCGCAGCCCGGCCCGGGTGAAGACCACGAAGAGCGGGATCGCGATGACGATCGACGGGAAGAGGTAGACCGCCAGGAACAGCGCGTTGACCTGCCGGCGGCCGAAGAACCGCAGCCGGGACACCGCGTACGCGCCGGGGATCGCCACGACCAGGGTCAGCGCGGTGGCGGCGAGGGCGACCAGGCCGCTGTTGCGGATGAAGGTGAGGAAGCCCTGGCCGCCGTCGTCGGCGGCCCTGAGCACCTCGGCGTACGTGGCGACGGTGAGCTCGCCCAGCGGCACCAGCAGCGTGCCGGGATGCAGCAGCAGCTGCTCGATGGGGCGCACCGAGAGCACCAGCATGTACCAGAACGGCAGCACGGTGATCACCAGGAACCCGGCGATCACCGCCCGGCGCAGCCAGCGCAGGGTCACCGTCTCGATCCGGTCCCGGTCCATCATGTCTCCCTCCGGCCGGCGAAGAAGCGCAGGTACAGCGCGACGAAGGCGAGCAGGACGACGGCCAGCACGACGGCCTGGGCAGCCGCCGCGCCGACGTCGGTGCGCGCGGTGAGGAACTGGTAGACCCGGATGCTGACCACCTCGGTCCCGGCAGCCCCGCCGGTGAGCAGGTAGACGTCGTCGAACTTGTTGAACGTCATGATGAAGCGCAGCACCCCCAGCAGGGCGATCACCGGCATGAGCTGGGGCAGCAGGATGTGCCGGAAGCGCTGGGTGGGGGTGGCTCCGTCGACTCGGGCCGCCTCCTCCAGGTCGCCGGGCACGGCCTGGAGCCGGGCCAGCAGGAACAGGAAGGCGAACGGGAAGTATCGCCACGCCTCGAAGGCGATGACCGTCCACAGGGCTGTGGAGTCCTGGGACAGGAACGGGATCGGGTTGTCCCAGCCGAGGAACCGCCTGCCCCAGTCGTTGACGATGCCGAGCTGCGGGTCGAGCATCACCTGCCAGACGAACGCGACGGCGACCACCGGCGCCACGTACGGCAGCAGCATCGACGCCCGGACCAGGGTGCGTCCCCGGAACGGCCGGCGGACGACCAACGCGGCGACCAGGCCGATCAGGATCGAACCGGTGGTGGCGCCGAGGCTGTAGAGCAGGGTGGTCCAGAGCGAGTCGGCGAAGCCGGGGGTGTGCACCACCCGGTCGAGGTTGTCCAGGGTGAACTCGCCGAACAGGCCGGTCTTGCGCAGGGTGGCCAGGCGGACCCGCTGGAAGGCCAGCAGGACGGTCCAGACGATCGGGATGCCGACCACCGCCAGCACGACGAGCAGGGTGGGGGCGACCAGGGCGATCCCGGCCCGGGACTCACGCCGGCGCAGGGTGAGCGGGCGGCGCCCGCGCCGGGCGGGGCGCTCCCGTTCGGGGGAGCGGCTCGGGCCGGGCGCGGTGGTGGTCAATTGACACCCGCCTTGATCGCTTCGACGTCCTTCTTCGCCCGCCGGGCCGCCGCCGGGGCGTCGGATTTCCCGGAGACCACGTCGGCTAGGGCCCGGGGCACCGGCAGTTCGCCGAGGATCGCGCCGACCAACGCGCCCTGCCCCTGGGTGATGCCCCAGCGTTGGAAGCTGTCCGGGCTGCGGCGCAGGTTGGCGAGGACGTCGTCGCCGTACACCTGGGCCAGCGGCTGTTTGCGGTCCACGCCGGCCTGGCTGGCGTTCCAGGCGGTGAGGAACTTCTCCGGGTCGTCGGCGGTGCCCTTGCGCACCGGGAACCGCCCCTCGGGGGACATGCCGAACCAGCGCGGGTACCCGTCGCCGAGCATGAACTGGACGAGGGACTTCGCCGGGTCGGCCGCCCCGTCGAGCACCGCCCAGGAGCTGATCTCGCCGTACTGGGCGGGCTCGGCGGCGTTCGGGCCCTTGATCCCGGTGACGAAGCCGCTGTTGCGGGCGAGGAACGTCGGGTCGGTCCGGCACTGTGGGCAGGTCGGCTTGGCGTCGTCGCGCAGCCCGGCCAGCTCGTCGAGGATGAACGGCGACCAGATCAGCATCGCCGCCTTGCCGGCGAAGTAGGTGGCCCGGGTGGTGTCGACGTCCTGCGCGCCCTTCACGGAGGAGGTGCGCATCAGGTCGCCGTAGAACCGGAACGCCTCGACGCACTCGGGGGAGTCCAGCTTCACCGCCCCGGAGTCGTCGGTGAGCTGGCAGTTGTTGGCCAGGGCCAGGTGCTCGAAGGTCTGCTGGGTGAACACGTCACCGGAAGCGGTGGCCGCGGTGATGCCGGCGATCCCGCCGGTGTGCAGCTTCGCCGCGGCGGCGGCGATCTTCTCGTATGTGTCGGGGGCGGGCAGGCCGGCGGCGGCGAAGAGGTCCTTGCGGTAGACCAGCAGTTGCCCCCAGCCGTCGCTGGGCACGGCGAGCTGTTTGTTGCCTTCGGCGGTGAGCTCCAGGGCGCGGGCGGAGAAGGTCTGCCGCCCCAGCGCGTCGACGACCTCGCCGTTCGCGGACGGGTGCAGCAGTTCGTTGCCGGCGAGGGTACGCACGCCGGCCAGCGAGACGGACCCGACCACGTCGGGCAGCTCACCGGAGGCGGCGCTGGTGGCGATCAGGGCCGGGAACTGGTCCTCGTTGATGGTGACCAGGTCCACCTTGGTCCCGGTGCGTGCCGTGAAGTCGGCGATGAGCGCCTTGGTGGCGGTGACCCGGTCGGCCACGTCCTCCAGGCTCCACACGGTCAGCGTCGAGTCGTCGCCCGCCTCGTCGGCGTCGCAGGCCAGCAGGGACACGCCGGTTACTGCCATGATCAGGGCCGAGGCGAGAATCCGCATCGAGGTTGATGGCATCGGTGGCACTCCTCTCGAAGGGTACATGACGGATTCAATACCTTCGATTGATCAATTACAAGACATATGCCGATATTTTGTTCTATGATGGAGCCCAGTGCTACCGGGATGTGACTCATGGTCAACTGGGTTGTCTCACTCGCCGGGCCCCGAAGGATCAGCCTCGAGCCCTGCGCCCCGGATCCGCTCGGCCCCGGTCAGGTTCGCGTCCGCACCTGCTACTCCGGCATCTCCGCCGGCACCGAGCTGACCCTCTACCGTGGCAGCAACCCCAGACTGAGCAAGGACTGGGACGACGCCACCCGGATGTTCGTCCCCCGACAAGCGCCGGTGCCGTACCCACTGGTCGGCTTCGGCTACGAGGAGGTCGGCGAGGTCGTCGAGGTGGCTCCGGACGTCGCCGACCGGCATCCCGGCCAGACCGTCTGGGGCATCTGGGGTCACCGGGCCGACGCGGTCGTCCGCGCCGACGCGGTCCATCCGCTGCCCACCGGCCTCGACCCGCTCGCTGCCGTCTTCGCCCGGCCCGGGGCCATCGCGCTGACCGCCGTCATCGCCGGCGACCTGCACCTCGGCGACTGGGTCGGCGTCTTCGGCCAGGGCGTCATCGGGCTGCTCGCCACCCGGCTGGCCACCCTCTCCGGGGCCCGGGTGGTGGCCGTCGACCGGCTGCCCGGCCGGCTGGGCCACGCCGCCCGCTGCGGTGCCCGGCTGGTCGTCGACGCGAATGCGGAGTCCGCCGCCGTCGCGCTGCGCCGGGCGACCGCCGGCCGGGGCGCCGACGTCTGCCTGGAGCTGTCCGGGGCGTACCCGGCGCTGCACGAGGCGATCCGGGCCACCACCCACGCCGGCCGCGTCGTGGCGGCCGGCTTCTACCAGGGGCACGCCGACGGGTTGGGGCTCGGTGAGGAGTTCCACCACAACCGGATCCAGCTCGTGGCGGCCCAGGTGTCCGGGGTCGACCCGGTGCCCGGCCTGGCCGGCCGGTGGACCGGTGCCCGGATCGCCCACACCTTCATGGACCTGGTGGCCGAGGGCAGCGTCGACCCGCTGCCGTTCGTGAGCCACGTCGTCGACGCGGGCGCGGTGGCCGACGCGCTGGCGTTGCTCGACCGCGGTGACTCCGACGTCCTCCAAGTGGTGCTGAGGTTCTAGATGACCATTCCACTCGCCTGCCAGGAGCAACTGCTCCCCGGCGTCGACCTGATCCAGAAACACGCCCTCGCCGCCGCGCTCGGCTTCGACGGGCTCGAACTGCGCGGCCGGGGCGACCTCTCCTTCGCCCGCCGGCTGCCGGAGCTGCGCCGGGCCCGCGCCGCCGGGGTGGCGATGCCAACCGTCTGCGTCGAGATGGACCACTTCATCGGCGACTTCGACCCCGAGCGCTCCCGTGACGCCGTGGCCAACCTGCGCTCCCAGCTCTCGGTCGTCGCGGAGCTGGGCGGCATCGGGGTGATGACCCCCGCCTCCTGGGGGATGTTCTCCCGCCGGCTGCCGCCGTTCGAGCCGCCCCGCCCGCCGGCCGGCGACCGGCGGCTCCTTCTCGACACCCTCGGTGAGCTGGCCGAGCACGCCCGCGCCGAGGGGGTCACCCTGTTCCTGGAGCCGCTGAACCGGTACGAGGACCACATGGTCAACCGGCTCGACGAGGCGGTGGCCCTCTGCGCGGCCGTCGGCCTGCCCTCGGTGCGGGTGGTCGCCGACACCTTCCACATGAACATCGAGGAGGACGACGTACACACCGCGCTGCGGGCCGCCGCGCCCTACCTCGGGCACGTGCAGGTCAGCGACTCCAACCGGTGCCAGCCCGGTGCCGGTCACCTGGACTGGCCGGCTCTGGTGCGTACCCTGCTGGAGATCGACTACCGGGGCTGGCTGGCCCTGGAGTGTCGGCTGCGCGGCGAGCCGGTGCGGGCGCTGCACCAGGCCACCACCGTGCTCCGGCACGCCGAGCCGAGGCAGGTGGCGGCGTGAGCGCCGGCACCGCCGCCGACGACGCGCCCATGGTCAGCCCAGCCATGGCCCGGGACCTCGGCGCGCTGCGCAGGCTGGCGGTGGCCACCCTCGACGGCAACTGGGAGCACGACCACACCGTCCCGTCGCGCACCCTCTACCCGCACCAGTGGAGCTGGGACTCGGCGTTCATCGCGATCGGGCTGGCCACGGTGCGTCCCGACCGGGCCTGGCGGGAGCTGCACACCCTGTTCGCCGCCCAGTGGGCCGACGGGCGGGTGCCGCACATCGTGTTCAACCCCGCGCTGCGCGCCGGGTCCTACTTCCCGGGACCGGAGTTCTGGAACTCGTCCCTCGGCGCGGGCGCGCCCGCCACGGCCACCTCCGGCATCGTCCAGCCGCCCGTGCACGCCCTGGCCGCCTGGCTGGTATATCGGCGGGCACCATCCGAGTGCGGCCGGGCGGAGCTGGCCCGGCTCTACCCCGCGCTGGTCGCGCAGCAGCGCTACCTGACCGGCCGGCGGGACGTCGGCGGGGCCGGGCTGGCCTGCCTCGTGCACCCGTGGGAGTCGGGGCTGGACAACAGCCCCGCCTGGGACGCGCCGCTGGCCGCGGTGCCCGCCGACGTGGCGGTGATGCGGGCGTACCGGCGGCACGACACCGCCCACGCCGAGGCCGCGCACCGCCCCACGGACCTGGACTACGCCCGGTACGTCGCGCTGGTCGACGCCTACCGCGACGGTGGGTACCGCGATGAGGGGCTGACCTGGCGGCACCCGTTCCTGGTGGAGTGCCCGCTGTTCAACACCGCGCTGGGGCTCGCCGAGCACGCCCTCGCGAGCATCGCCCGCGAGCTCGGCGGCGACCCCGGCCCGCACCGCGAGCGCGCGGCACGGATCACCGCCGCGATCGTCGACCGGCTGTACGACCCGACCACCGGCACCTTCCACCCCCGGGACCTGCGCACCGACCGCCTCGTGCCGGCCCGCACCGCGCTCGGCCTCATCCCGCTGGCGCTGCCCGACCTGCCGTTCCCGCAGGTCGCGTCGGTGATCGCGCAGGCGTGCTCACCCCGGTTCGGCCTGGCCGCGCGGATGGACCGGCCGCTGCCCAGCCACGACCGGACCGCGCCGGACTTCGAGCCGTTGCGCTACTGGCGGGGGCCAAGCTGGTTGAACCTCGACTGGCTGCTGTGGCGAGGGCTGCGCACCCACCACCGGCTCGACCTGGCGGCCGGGCTTCGCGCGTCCATGGTGGACCTGGTTGCGACGGCCGGCTGTCACGAGTACTTCCACCCCGACACCGGTGCCGGCCTCGGCTCACCCGCGTTCGCCTGGACGGCTGCGCTGCTGCTCGACGTCCTCGCCGACGCCTCGGCCGGCCCTACTTCTTTTCGCTGATCATGTCGTGCAGCAGTTGCGCGGCCACCGCCGCTCCGTCGGTGCGGATCGTGCCGGCCACGGCGCGCGCTCGTGCGCCGGCCTCGGCAGTCAGGGCCGTTTTGAGTGCCGCCGACAGGGACTCGAAGGTCGGAACGGGCTCCTTGGCAGTGCCGATGCCCAGTTCGGCCACCCGGTCGGCGTAGCACTGCGTGTCCGGGGAGTTGGGAATCACCACCTGGGGTGCGCCGGCCAGGGCGGCCGTGAACGTGCTGCCTGCGCCGCCTTGATGGACGACGGTAGCCACCCGGCCGAACAAGGCCTGGAGGTTGGTCTCGCCGATGACCAAGCAGTCGTCCTGGCCGTCGATCAGAGTCAGGTCGGACCAGCCTCGGGAAACCAGTACGCGGCGCCCCTGCGCGCGGATCGCCTCGACTGCCAGCAGGGTGGTGTCTTTCGAGCGCATGGGCATGCTGCCGAAGCCCACGTACACCGGTGGCGCGCCGGCGTCCAGGAACGACTCCACCTCGGCCGACAGCGGGCGTTCGTCCGGCAGGAACCACGCGCCGGTCTGCACGACGTCGAGATCCGACGACCCCTGCCACGGCCACAGGACCGGGTCCGCGGCCAGCCACGGCCGGTCGGTGAAGGCATGGTCGCGGACGTTGTCCACCGGGGGCAGGCCGATCGCCACCCGTCGAGTGTTGAGCGCCTCGCCGTACAGCCCGTTCATGCGCTGCGCATCCAGCTCCCAGAGCGCCCGGTTGTCGGTCGTGTCCGGGGGAACCGGCATGTTCGCCACCCACGGCGGCGGGTAGTGCGGCGATGGGAGGCGGATCGGGAGGTAGCACGCGTACACGTAGCAGATGCCCAGTTTCTCGGTCACCGACCGCGCGCCGGCCGGCATCAAGCCGGCTGCCACCAGCGCATCGCATCCCTCGGCCGCCGCGGCGACCGTGTCGAAGTGCGCGGCGACCAACTCGGCCGCGATTTGGGGGCCTGTCGTCGGCTGCGCCACCTTGTTCACCAGCGAGCGCACCGGCGGGCCGAAGGACACCACCGGCACGCCGACACCGGCCAGCAGTTCCGTGCATTCCTCCTCCGGCGGCGCGCACACCCGCACCTCGACGCCGATGTCCTGTAACTGCACCGCGAGGGCCACCAGCGGCTGGACGTCCCCGCGCGACCCGTACGCCATCAACAACACACGCACGTCGCCACCTCCCAATTCCTCAGCAGGTTAGGACAGGCGGGTCCGGCCGGGATCCCCCGTGTTAACAGAAGACCGCGCTGCCTGTTCGGGGCGTCGAGCTTGCAGTCCTCGTACCGCTCGCCGGGAAAGCCCGGTCGGTCACGGAGGTCCCTGCCGATGCGGGCGGGTCAGTGGGTGAAATGGCGGCGAGCCCAGAGCGAGACGTAGACCAGGCCGACCAGGACGGGCACCTCGATCAGCGGGCCGACGACCCCGGCGAGGGCCTGACCGGAGGCGACGCCGAAGGTGCCGATGGCCACGGCGATGGCGAGTTCGAAGTTGTTGCCGGCGGCGGTGAAGGCCAGGGTGGTGGTGCGGGCGTAGCCGAGGCCGACGGCGTGGCCGAGTAGGTACGAGCCGGCCCACATCACGGCGAAGTAGACCAGCAGTGGCAGGGCGATCCGGGCCACATCCAGCGGTCGGCCGGTGATGGCGTCGCCCTGGAGGGCGAAGAGGAGCACGATGGTGAAGAGCAGCCCGTAGAGGGCGGCCGGGCCGATCTTCGGCAGGAAGCGGCTCTCGTACCAGTCGCGGCCCCGGGCGCGCTCGCCGAGGCGGCGGGTGAGCCAACCGGCCAGCAGCGGGACGCCGAGGAAGATGAGCACGTTGCGGGCGATGTCCCAGCCGGAGACGGCCAGCCCGGCACCGGGCAGGCCCAGCCAGCCGGGGAGCACGGCCAGGTAGAACCAGCCGAGCAGCCCGAACGCGAGCACCTGGAACACCGAGTTCAGCGCGACCAGGACGGCGGCTGCCTCCCGGTCGCCGCAGGCCAGGTCGTTCCAGATGATCACCATGGCGATGCAGCGGGCCAGGCCGACGATGATCAGGCCGGTGCGGTACTCCGGCTGGTCGGCCAGGAAGATCCAGGCGAGGGCGAACATCAGCGCCGGGCCGACGACCCAGTTGAGGACCAGCGACGAGACCAGCAGCCGGCGATCGGAGGTCACCGTGTCGAGGCGGTCGTAGCGGACCTTCGCCAGTACGGGGTACATCATGACCAGCAGGCCGAGGGCGATCGGCAGGGAGATCCCGCCGAGCTGCACCGCGTCGAGCGCACGGTCCAGGCCGGGGACGAGCCGGCCGAGCAGCAGGCCGGCGACCATGGCCAGGCCGATCCAGACGGGCAGGAACCGGTCGAGGCGGGACAACCGGCCGACTACCGCCGTCGTCTCGGGGCGCTCGGCGTGGGTGGTGGTCACGGGGCGTCGGCCGGAGGGGCGGCGAGCAACACGGCGAGTTGGCGCAGCATCGCCGGGCGGGCCCGGTACCAGACCCAGGTGCCGCGCCGCTCGGCGTCGACCAGCCCCGTGTCACGCAGCACCTTCAGGTGGTGCGAGATCGTCGGCCCGGTCAGGTCGAAGGCCGGGGTGAGGTCGCAGACGCAGATCTCGCCGCCCTCGGCCGAGGCGATCATCGACAGGAGTTGCAGCCGCACCGGGTCGCCGAGTGCCTTGAACGCCGGGGCGAGCGCCTGCGCCGTCTCGGGCGGCACCGGGCGCTGCGTCAGGGGAGCGCAGCAGGTCGTCACCGCGAGATCGAGCCGGAGAGCTGCTTGCTTCGACATGGGTCTAGGTTGACAGTTGTCTAATCAACGTGCAAGTCTCTGCTTCGACGGACGTCGAGACAGCGACGTCCCCGGCCCGGACGGAGTGCGCTGATGACCGGGATCACCATCCGCCCCATGGCCGCCGCCGACGCGGACCGGGTCCTGTCGATCTACCAGGCCGGCCTCGACGGCGGCGACGCCAGCTTCGAAACCGCCGCCCCCGTCTGGGCGGCCTTCGACGCGGCTCGGCTGCCCGCCCACCGGCTAGCCGCTGTCGACGACCACGATGCCGTGCTCGGCTGGGTCGCGATCTCGCCGACCTCGGCCCGCCCGGTCTACGCCGGCGTGGTCGAGCACTCCGTCTACGTCGACCCGGCCGCGCGCGGGCGCGGGATCGCCCGGCGGCTGCTCGACGCGCTGATCGCCTCCACCGAGGCCGTCGGAATCTGGACCATCCAGGCCGGCGTCTTCCCCGAGAACGCGGCCAGCCTTGCCCTGCACGAGCGGGCCGGCTTCCGGGTCGTCGGCGTCCGCGAGCGGGTCGGCCGGCACCACGGCCGGTGGCGCGACGTGGTGCTGATCGAGCGCCGCAGCCGCGTCGTCGGCTGTTCCTGATTTGCTGACTGTCTAACCGGAGGAGCACCCCATGACCGTCCTGGACGAACTGCCCGTCGTGGTGATCGGCGCCGGCCCGGTGGGGCTCGCCGCCGCCGCGCACCTGCACGAACGCGGCCTCGCGTTCACCGTCCTGGAGGCTGGAGAGAGCGCCGGTGCGGCCGTCCGGCAGTGGGGGCACGTCGCGCTCTTCTCACCCTGGCGGTACGACGTCGACGACGCCGCCCGCCGGCTCCTCGTCGACGCCGGCTGGGTCGCCCCCGACCCGGAGACGCTGCCCACCGGGGCGGAGCTTGCCGACGCGTACCTTCGGCCCCTTGCGGAGCTGCCGCAGCTCGCGCCGCACGTGCGCTACCACGCCCGGGTGGTGGCGATCAGCCGCCTTGGCCTGGACCGGCTGCGCACCGCCGGCCGCGAGCGGGCCCCCTTCCTCGTCCGACTCGCCGACGGCGAGGAGCTGCTGGCCCGCGCCGTGATCGACGCCACCGGCACCTGGGGCACCCCGAACGTGCTCGGCGCCTCCGGCCTGCCGGCCCGGGGCGAGGAGCGCGCCGGGGCGTACCTGGAACATGCCCTGCCGGACGTGCTCGGCGCGGACCGCGACCGCTTCGCTGGCCGGCACACCCTCGTCGTCGGCGCCGGCCACTCCGCCGCCAACACCCTGCTCTCCCTCGCCGAGTTGGCCGCCGACGCGCCCGGCACGCAGGTGACCTGGGCGCTCCGCGCGACCTCGCCGGCCCGCGCGTACGGCGGCGGCGACGCCGACGCCCTGCCCGCCCGGGGCGCCCTCGGCACCCGGCTGCGCGCCCACGTGCAGGCGGGTGAGATCCGGCTGCTCACCGGTGTCTCGGTGCGCGCCCTCACCCCGACCGACGGACGGGTGGCCGTCGCGGTGCGCCGCCCCGACGGCGCGGATGAGTCGGTGACCGTGGACCGGGTCGTCGCCGCCACCGGCTTCCGGCCCGACCACGGCATCGCCGCCGAGCTGCGCCTCGACCTCGACCCGGTGCTCGGGGCCACCCGGGCCCTCGCCCCGCTGATCGACCCCAACGAACACTCCTGCGGCACCGTCCCGCCGCACGGCGTGGACGAGCTCAGCCACCCCGAGCCGGGCTACTTCGCGGTCGGCATGAAGAGCTACGGGCGCGCGCCGACGTTCCTGATGGCCACCGGGTACGAGCAGGTCCGCTCGGTGGTCGCGGCGCTGGCGGGGGACTGGGCGGCGGCCCGGGAGGTGCGGCTGGAGCTGCCCGAGACGGGGGTGTGCAGCAGCGACCCGGCCGACTCGGTCGACGGCGGAGGCTGCTGCGATTCCACTGCGGAGCCGGCCGGCCGGGGGGTGGCCACGGGGTTGGCCGGTGGGTTGCTGGCCACCCCGCTGTCGCTGGTCGCCGTGGACTCTGGTGCCGGCGGCTGCTGCGCCGGCTGATCGCGGCACCGGTGCGATCGGCAGCTTGTTCCAGGAGGCGTGACGGCGGATTCTGTCGTGACGGACTACTTGCCGGCTGCCCGGTGCAGGTCGGCGAGGGTCGATGCGGCGACATCTCGCAGGCGCTGCGTTCATCGGTGTAGCGAGGCGGTTTCAGGCAGGACGAGGCCCGCCCCGGCCGGTCCCGGGGGAGGGGACCGGCCGGGGCGGGCTATCGCGGCGCGCGTACCCAGGACAGGAAGCGGTTGGTCAGGTCGGCCGGCGGATTCGACGGATTCAGCTCCGTCAGGTGCGCGGTCGCCTCTTCTTGGAGTATCGCCAGGTAGAACAGCAAGGCCATGCGGTTGCCCTGGTACTCGGCCAGCAGCGACAGCCGGGCCGGGCCGCACGGCCATGGGGCCCCGCAGCGTCTGCACAACCAGAGGGGCCGGATCGGGAGGTGCGGGATGCCGGGCATCAGCGGCCCCGCAGGTCGCGGATCGCCGGACGGAGGAACAGCGTGAAGCCCGCCAGAAGTGCGCCGCGAAGGTGGTCGTCCATCGGCAGGGCCGGCCACACGGAGCACGGGAACGGCTCACCGTCGGCCTCGCACAGCCACCGGGGGCCCGCCGCGCAGTGCAACTCCAGCACCAGCGGACCGGGAGTCGACCTCACCACCGGCCACCGTTCCCCTGCCACAGCTCCGGGCGGGTGCGCGGCTCGCCGGTCATCGCGATCATTGACGAGGCAGTCTTGCGGCGATCGGCGTACGGCGACCGGAACCTCATGCGCGAGCAGTGCGAACACCTCGCCGAGTACGCACAGCGTCCCTCGGCGCAGGTCTACATCGTGCCAGCCACCGTCGGCATGTACCCGGGTCTCGGCGGCCCGATCATCCTCGCCGAACTACCCGATGGCGGACACGTCGCACACGTCGACAGCCAGGCACGCGCGCAGATCATCAACCAGGCTTCCGACGTTGCTACGCTGGTCCGACGGTGGGAGCGCATTCGCGGCGAAGCCCTCTCCCGGGCACAGTCACTGGACCTCATCAGGGAGGCAGCGGCATCATGAACATGAGCCAGGCGCAATGGCGGAAGAGCACGAAGAGCGGTAACAACGGCGGATCGTGCGTCGAGGTTGCCGACAACCTGCCCGGTGTTGTCCTCGTCCGTGACACGAAGGACCGTGATGGCGGCACGCTGGCCTTCGCGCCGCCCGCCTGGGCAGGGTTCGTGGACCTGGCGAAGAGGCTCGGCCCCGTCGGCTGACGAACGCACGCGCGAACGGCCCTCGGCTATTCGGCCGAGGGCCGTTCGTATGCCGACACCCACTGGTCCCACCGACCGTGGACGGTTTCGTCCTGGCCGCCGACCGGCGGTGGTGTTACTGCGGCACGAACACCCAGGCGAGGAACTCCCCGGCGCCGGAGGTGAACGCCTCGTAGCTGGGTTGGGGCGAGGTGACCGGCGGGCCGCTGACGGCGGCCTGCGCCGCGTCGACGTACCCCGGTCGGGTCAGCCACTGGTGGTCGTGGGCGGTGTAGATGGTGAGAACGACTTGGGAGCAGCGAGCCGCCCACCTTCGATCTGCCTCGGCTCCTTCGTCCTCGCCGCTGCGGGGCTGCTCGACGGGTGCCGCGCCGCCACGCACTGGGCGGCCGCGAACCTGCTGGCCCGCCTGCATCCCGAGGTCGAGGTGGACGCGAACGTGCTTCGTGACCGTGTCGTCTCGCCCAACGTCCGGTAACGGCTGGCCCGGCCGTCAGCGCTCCGCCGCCGGGCGCTGGGCGGTGAACCAGTCGCAGATCTCGCTGCCGGTGAGGAAGATGGTGTCCCCCCGATTCGACAACTCGTCCAGGATGCGGTCGAAGTACCGGATCCGGTGTGGCACCCCGACCATGTGCGGATGGATCGGCAGGGTGAGCACCCTCGGTTCGAGCGCCGCCTCGGCGGCGAGCACCTCGACGGTCTCGGTAAATCGCCGGTACATCTCGTCGGAGGAGTGTTTCTCGGTGGCGTAGATGATGCTGTCGTTCAACTCCAGCGAGTACGGCAGCGCGACCAGTGGTCTCGGCTGGGCCGCCAGCCAGACCGGAACGTCGTCGATCACCCAGTCACAGGTGTAGTCGACGCCGGCTGCGGCCAGCAGGTCGGGAGTTCTGAAGGTCTCCTGGAGGCCGGGACCGAGCCATCCCCGGGGTCGCCGGCCGGTGAACTCCTCGATCTTGCGCAGGCATTCGTCGATCACCACGCTCTCGTCCGGTGCCGACGGCAGCGCCTGCTGGTGCAGACCATGGGCGATGAACTCCCAGCCGGTGTCCCGTAGCCGCCCGGCCGCCTCCGGATAGGCGTCGATGACGGCGGCGTTGAAACTGACGCTGGCCGGCAGCCCGCGACTGGTGAGCGCCGACACCACCCGGGGTAGCCCTCGGCGCATGCCGTACTCGGCCCAGCTGTAGTTCGGCACGTCCGGGATGTGGTCCGCACCATGCGGGCTGCCCAGGAGCTTACGGGGCATCGGGGCGTCCAGCGGCCAGTGCTCGACGTTGAGCACCACGTGCGCGATCAGCCGCTTGCCGGGGGCCGGTGGTTGCAGCCCGGCGCCGCTCTCGCCGTACGAGTAGGCGATCCGTGGTGTCGTGGGGGTCATCGCCGCTCCTGTGCGCTCGACCAGATCTCGATGATGTCGGCGGCGGGGCCGACTGTGGCGTACCGGTGTCGGGCGGTGTCCAGGGTGGCCTGGTGCAGTGCCATGTCCCACGACGCGCAGGCGTCTTCGGGGATGACCACGTAGTAGTCGTGGCTGAACGCCTCCCGCGCGGTCGCCTCGACGCAGGCGTTGGTGGACACACCGGCGCAGATGACGGTCGACCGGCCGAGGCTGCGCAGCACCAGATCGAGGTTGGTTCCGGCGAACCCGCTGTAGCGGTACTTCTTCACCCGGATGTCGTCCTCGGCCGGGGTGAGTTCGTCGATCACCTGCTGCCCCCAGGATCCGTCGACGCAGATGTCCACGACGGAGAAGCTCGCCCGGCTGCGCGCGTCCAGCCACGGCCCGGAGTCACTGGCGTGGTCGGGCAGGGTGGTGTGTGACACATAGATGACCGGCACCCCGGCGGAGTGGGCTGCGTCGATGAGCCGGCGTTGCACCGGTACCACGGCCCAGGCCGCGCCGGCGTCCCGGCCGCCCCGGACGATCGTCTTGCCCGCAGGGTGCAGGAAGTCGTTACTCATGTCGATGATCAGCAGCGCGGCACGGTCGGGACGTATCTTCTCCGGCAGCGTGCTCAGTACGGTCGGCCGCCGCCGGTCTCCGAGGGTCGGGTCGGGCGTGGATGCCGGATTGGGGTCGGTCATGCGATCGTCTCCTGGTCCGTGTCCTCGCGGTGGCGCTGGCCTGCCGTGACCTCAAGGACGCTGCCGAAAGGGTGCCCCGGGGCGGGCGGAGCCGCCGACCGGGCACGCTTCAGCTCTGGCTCCGCTGCCGGCTGATGAGCTGGCGGGTGATGACGTTGCGTTGGATCTCGTTGGTGCCCTCGCCCACAATCATCAGCGGCGCGTCCCGGAAGTACCGTTCGATGTCGAATTCCGTCGAGTACCCGTAGCCGCCGTGGATTCGCAACGCGTCCAGGGCGATCTGCATGGCGGTCTCCGAGGCGAACAGTTTCGCCATCCCCGCCTCCAGGTCGCAGCGCTCGCCCCGGTCCAGGCGTTCCGCCGCATTGTGCAGCATCAACCGAGCCGCGGTGAGCTTGGTCGCCATGTCCGCGAGGTAGTTCGAGATCGACTGGTGTTTCCAGATCTGGACACCGAAGCTCTCCCGCTCCTGGGCGTAGCGCAACGCGTCCTCGAACGCGGCCCGGCCGACCCCGACGGCCCGCCCGGCGACCTGGATCCGGCCGATCTCCAGGCCCCGCATCATCTGGACGAACCCGCGTCCGGGCACACCACCGAGCACCGCGTCGACCGGCGCCCGGTAGTCGTCGAAGCTGAGTTCACAGCTCTCCACACCCTTGTAGCCGAGCTTGGGCAGATCGCGGGAGACGTCGAAGCCGGGCCCCTTCTCCGCCAGCAGAACGCTGATCCCGGTGTGCGGCGGCGTGGCCGTCGGGTCGGTCTTGCACAGCAGCGCGACCAGGTCGGACCGGCGCGCGTTGGTGATCCAGGTCTTGGAACCGTTGACCACGTACTCGTCGCCGTCCAGGCGAGCCACCGTGCGGAGGGCCTGGAGATCTGATCCGCCCCCGGGCTCGGTGAGCGCCATCGTCGCGCGCAGTTCACCGGTGGCCATCCGGGGCAGGTAGCGCTGTCGTTGCTCCTCGGTGCCGTAGAGAAGGATCAGCTTGGCCACCACGGTGTGCCCGCCGATCACGCCGGCCAGCGACATCCAGCCCCGGGCGAGCTCTTCGGTGACCATCGCGTAACAGACGGTGGAGACGCGGACCTCGCCGTACGGCTCGGGGATGGTCAGGCCGAACATCCCCATGGTCGCCATCTGCTTGATGAGGTCCTCGGGGTAGACGTTGTCGTGTTCGAGGTCTCGGACGACCGGCTTGACTTCGCTGTCGACGAAGTCCCGCACCAGGTCCACAATCGCCCGTTCCTCGGCGGAAACTAAGAACAACGTGATCTCCTTCGCCCGGCTCGAGTATCCATAAAATAATATATTTTCTGACTGGTCAGGGCAAGAGCCCACCGGGCCGGACCTGCGGCGATCATTGCCGGGCTGCTCCGGCGCGACCCGGCCCGCTTCTACCGGGCAGCACGGCGGCGAGCTGCCCCAGCCCACCCGCGGTGGGCAGGTTTGCCACGGCCGCCAGCCCGGCGGCGATCTCGGCCCCGGTCAGGCCCGCCCGCTCGAACAACCGGCCGGCCTTGGCCTCGATCTCACCGGCGGTCATGGGTGACTCCGGATCGCCCTTGGTGTCCCGGACCTGCTCGCGGTACCACCGTCCCCGGTATGCCGCCGACACCCGCGCCCCCCAACTCGACGGGTACGCCGACGCGTACGGTTCCCCGCTGGCCACCCGCACCCGGGCCCGGATCGCCGCCAGGTCGGGATCACGCAGGGCCGGCGGGGCCACGTCGTCCAGGGATGGCTCCCCACCCGCCAGCGCGACAGCCACCAGGTGCTGGACCGAGAACAACGCCTCCGGGGTCGACGCCGGCCGGGGCTGATCGGTGAAGCCCAACGCCTCCGGGTAGGTGACGACCTCGATCTCCTCGACTTCCCCGGTGGGCACCCCGTCCGCCACCAGGCGCCCCCGCAGCCGAAGCGCGGCGTCCACGGCGGGGTGCGCGTGCCGGCAGCCCGGCCACGGTTTGAGGGAGGTCTCGCTGATCTTCCACTCGGTGCCGCCGGGCCGATTGACGGCCTCGGGCTCGGCGTCCGGACAGCTTGCCGCGAAGAGGCCCAGCTCTCCCTCAAGAATGTGCCGTGGACCGGTCAGCCCCAGGTGGGCCAGCCGCGCCGCGCGTAGTCCGGCGCCGGCCGACTCCCCGACGTGGACCAGCTTGGACATCGTCCGTTCGAGGCGGCAACGCCACAGACCACCGGTACGGCTGCCCGCGTTGCCGAGGGCGTCGACCCACTGACGGTCGGTCAGCTCCAGCAGGCTCGCGCCGACTGCCGCGGCCCCGAACGCGCCACAGGTGCTCGTCGGATGGAAGTACCGGTAATGGGTGGGCCCGGTCGCCTCACCGACCCGGATCATCACCTCGTACCCCCGCACCACGGCGTCGAGGAACTGCGCCCCGGTCGCAGCCTGTCGTTGGGCCATCGCCAGGGCCGCCGCGATCACCACCGGCCCGGGATGCAGCCTGGCCCGTCGATGGGTGGCGTCCATCTCCAGCACCAGAGCCAGCCCCGCGTTGACGAACGCGGCGGTCGACTCGGCCCGTTCGCCGTACCCGATGGCCCACGCCGGACCGTCGTCGGCGGAGGCGGCGAACGCGGTGAGGATGCTGCCCTCCTCGGTGCCGAGGCCAGCCGTCGCGGTCGCGATCCAGTCGAGTACGTGCAGCGCGGCGATCCCGCGCGTATCCGCGTCGACCGGACGGCGCACCTCGGCGACCAGTGCCTCCGTCAGCGACGGATCGCCCAGTTCGCCGATCTCAGTCACCGTGCCTCGCCCACGGCGGCACGGTGCGCGGCCAGGATCCGCTCGGCCCGGAGCCGGACGGGCAGGTCCACCATCTCCGCGCCGACCCGGGCGGCCGACGACCCCGTGTCGGTCGCGGCCAGCACCTGCCTCGCCCAGGCAACCCGGTCCGCCGAGGGCCGCAACGCGCGATGCACCGGGGGAATCTGCCGGGGATGGACACAGAGCTTGCCGGTGAACCCCAGTGCCCGAGCGCGCTCGGTGGCGGTGAACACCTCCCGCTCGTCGTCGAGCCCGGCGCTGACCCCGTCCACGGGACCGGACAGGCCAGCCAGTCGGGAGGCGATGACCAACTCGGCGCGGGCCGACAGCAACGGCTCCCACGCCTCCTCAGCCCCGAGGTCCAGGGCCAGGTCGACCGTGCCGATCGCCAGCCGGGCCACCGCCGGGGCAGCCGCGACCTCACGGGCTCGGGCCACCCCCCGGGCGCTCTCGATCAGCGCGAGCACCGGGACCCCGAGCCGGTCGCCCACCAGCTGGAGTACGTCCGGATCCTCAGCCTTCGCGACCACCACGGCGGTGAGCCCGGGTACGCCTGCCAGGGCGCTCAGGTCATCGGCCTGCTCCGGACCGGCGTTGATCCGTACCGCGGCGGCACCGGTGCCGCGCAGCCAGTCCCGGACCCACTGCCGCGCGGCCGGCTTCTCCGGCCCGCTGACCGCGTCCTCCAGGTCGAGAATGACCTCGTCAGCCCCAGCCGCGACGGCCTTGCCGAAGCGGTCGGGACGGGACCCGGGCACGAACAGCAGGGTCCGGGCGGTCTCCACCGGTCGCCGCGTGCCGGTGGTGTTCACGCGGCGACCGCCGGTGCGGGACGCCGCGGGCCGTGTCCCCGCCGGTAGACCAGCAGGGTCCGGCGGAAGGTCACCACGACCGTGCCGTCCTGGTTGTAACCAGTCGTGCGGACCTCGACAACGCCCACGTCAGCGCGCGAACTCGACGGTCGGACGCCGAGTACCTCGGAGCGGGAATAGAGGGTGTCCCCCTCGAAGACCGGATGTGGCATCCGGACCTCGGCCCACTCGAGGTTGGCGAAGACGTTCTGCGACACGTCGGTGACGGATTGGCCGGTGACGACCGACAGGGTCAGGCACGAGTTCACCAGCGGGCGGCCGAACGCGGTCTGGCTGGCGTAGTGGTGGTCGAAGTGCAGGGGAGCGGTGTTCTGGGTGAGCAGGGTGAACCAGGTGTTGTCCGTCGAGCTGATGGTGCGCCCCAACGGGTGCTCGTAGATGTCCTCGACCTCGAAGTCCTCGAGGAACCGGCCGGTCCAGCCGGGTTTGACGGTCATCGGGGAGCCTCATCGGTACTCATCTGCGCGATCTCCTCATCGGTGAACCCCAACTCGGCCAGCACGGTGCGGGTGTGCTGGCCGAGGGCGGGCACCGGATCGACCCGCACGTCGATCTGCGCCGAGATGACCGGGGGCAGCAGGGTCCGCACCTCACCGCCCGGGGTCGCCACGTTCGTCCACCGGTTCCGCGCGGTGAGCTGCACGTGGTCGAGGAAGTCCGTCACGGTGTTGACCGTCGCGTTGGCGATCCCGGCCCGGTCGAGTCGGGCCGTGAGCTCGGCGACGGTGAACCGCTTCATCGACCTGGCCAGCTCCTGGTCGAGGTCCGCCCGGTGGGCCACCCGATCGGAGTTGCTGTCGAACCGTGGATCGTCGGCCAGGGCCGGCGCTTCGAGGACCTCGAAGGCGAAGCGACGCCACTCACGCTCGTTCTGGACGGCGAGCTGGACGGTGCCGTCGGCGACCGGGTACGGGCCGTACGGCGCGATGATCGTGTGGTGGGCGCCGAACCGGCGTGGGTCCGTTCCGGTGTGCTGGGCCATCAGCGCGGGCTGCGACATCCACTCGGCGAGGGCGTCGAAGAGCGAGACCTCCAGCGCGCAGCCCTCGCCGGTGCGTTCCCGACGGTAGAGCGCGGTCAGGATGCCGCTGTAGGCGTAGACCCCACCGGCGATGTCGGCCACCGAGATCCCCACCTTCACCGGCGTCTCCGGGGTGCCGGTGATGGAGAGCAGGCCGGTCTCGCACTGGATGAGCGCGTCGTACGCCTTGCGGTCACGCCAGGGGCCGCCGTTGCCGTAGCCGCTGATCGAGCAGGTGATCAGCTCTGGCCGGTCGGCGCGCAACTCCTCGACCGCGAAGCCGAGCCGGTCCACCGCCCCTGGGGCGAGGTTCTGCACGAACACGTCCGCCTGGGCGAGCAGTCGACGCAGCGCGGTTCGGCCGCCCGGTGACTTGAGGTCCAGGACCACCGACTCCTTCGAGCGGTTCAGCCAGACGAAGTAGCTCGCCTGGCCGTGCACAGTTCGGTCGTAGCCCCGGGCGAAGTCACCCTCAGCTCGTTCGATCTTGATCACGCGCGCGCCGAGATCGGCGAGCTGCCGGGTGGCGAACGGAGCGGCAACGGCCTGTTCGAGTGAGACGACGACGAGGCCATCCAGAGGGAGCACGGGTCCTCCTTGTCCTGGTGTGTTGCTGGTTCTCCCCGCATGCGAAAGGTCTCTGAGTCAGGTGCTGACCTCGGTCGGCACGAGAATATCTCGGAGATGAAAAATATGATACACAGTATGCCAGCGCCGCTGAGCGTCCGGAGCTCAGCCGCGAGCAGGAGGAACGATGCAGCTACACCACCTCGGCTGGGCCGTACATTCGATCGAGGCGTCTCGGGAGCACTTCGAGACCCAACTCGGCCTGCCGTACGAAGGCGCCGAGGAGTTCCCGACCCTGACGGTCGCCTTCTTCCGGGCCGGCGCCACCCTGATCGAGCTGCTCGAGCCGAAGTCCGATGAGGACGATGTGGCCCAGTTCCTCCGAGACCGGGGCGAGGGTATCCATCACTGCGCGTACCTGGTCGACGACGTCGCCATCGCGCTGACCGATGCCGAGGCGCGCGGCATGCACCTGATGGACACGGTGCCCCGCCCCGGCTCGCGGGGGACGACGATCGGCTTCGTCGACCCCCGGCGAGCCGACCGGATCCTGGTGGAGTACGTCCGGGAGCCGACCGCGTGAGCACGACAGATCCGGCCGCCCACGAGCTGGCCCGAGGTCTGGTCGAGCTGTCCCGCACCGGCCTGACCGGCGAACTCCGCGCGCACGCGGCCCGCAGCCTGCTGAACGTCGTCGCCACCGCGATCGGCGCCAGCCGTGATCGGGCCGTCGAGATCGTCATCGCCACCGCGCTGGAGAACGGGGGTGAGCGTCGCTCTCCGGTGCCCGGCCGCGCGGAGCGCCTCGATCCGCTGAGCGCCGCGCTGGCGACCGGGCTCGCCGCCCACCTCGACGACTTCGACGACACCCACCTCGACACCGTCGTACACCCGGGCGCGGCCGTACTCGGCGCCGTGGTGGCGGTCCTGCCGGACCACGGGACCACCGGACCCCGACTCCTCGACGCGGTCGCCCTCGGGCTGGAGACCCAGCTTCGGCTTGCCCGGACGATGACACCGTGGCACTACGACGACGGCTGGCACATCACCGGAACCGTGGGCCCCCTGGGCGCCGCGGTCACCGCCGGCCTGCTCCTGGGGCTCTCCCCGGGGCAGCTCGGCAACGCGATCGCGATCGCATCCAGCATGACGCTGGGGCATCGGGAGGGGTTCGGCACGATGGTCAAGCCGTTCCACCCCGGCAAGGCCGCCGCCAACGGCGTACTGGCGGCTGCCCTGGCCCGGCGGGACTTCACCGGCTCCCCGACGGCGCTGGAAGGCCCACGCGGCTACTTCCGGGCGCTGTCGCCCAGGACCGATCTCGCCCGGCTGACCACCGAGCTGGGGACCCGGTGGGAGTTCCTGGACAACGCCATCAAGCCGTATCCGTGTGGGATCGTCGCGCATCCCGCGATCGAGGCCGCCGAGCGGCTGCACGCCCGGCTCGACGGCCGCGCACCGGTGGCCGTACGGGTCCGCTGCCACCCCCTGGTCGCCGAGCTGACCGGGAACCCGGCACCGGAGACCGGACTCGCCGCCCGGTTCAGCACCATGCACGGCGTCGCCGCGGCGTTGGCCGACGGTGTGGTGGGGCTGGCCCAGTACGAGGACGCCCGGGTGGTCGCCCCGGACGTGACCGCCCTCCGTGCCGCCACCACCCTGATCGTCGACGAGTCGATGGCCCGCGACGCGGCGACCGTCGAGGTCGTGGTCCCGGACGGGTCGGTACTCACCGAATCCGTCACGCATGCCCGGGGCAGCGTCGCGCGACCGATGACCGACACCGAACTCGACCTGAAGGTCACCGCCCTGGTCGACCGGACCCGACCCGGACACGGCCCCGAGGTCATCGCGGCGGTACGCGGCCTGGCCACGGCCACCTCCTGCGGCGACCTGTTGACGACGATCGTGGGAGAGCCAGCATGACGGGAAGAGCGCAACCGGGCCCGGTCCGGCTCACCGCCGAGCTTGCCGAGTTCGCCAGCGGCCTGACCTGGGACCAGATCCCGGAATCGGCCCGGCACGCCGCCCGGCGTACGTTCGTCAACGTCGTCGGACTGGCCGTGGACGCCTGCCGCCACGACGCCGTCGAGATCGCCGTCGCCACCCTGGGCGACCTGGGCCTGCGCGGGCGCCACCCGGTGCTCGGCCGCGCGGAGACGCTCACCGCCGCCGGGGCGGCGTTCGTGAACGGCATGGCGATGCACGTCGAGGACTTCGACGACACCCACCTGCGTACCGTGATCCATCCCGGCTCACCGGTGGTGCCGGCCGCTCTCGCCGCGGCCGAACTCACCAACGCCTCAGGGCGTGACCTCCTCACCGCCGTCACCGCCGGAGTCGAGGTGGCCTGTCGGGTCGGCAACGCGCTCGGTCCGGGACACTTCGACCGGGGCTGGCACCTGACCGGCACGATGGGGCATCTCGGTGCCGCTGTCGCGGCGGGCCGGCTGCTCGGACTCGACGCCACCCGGATGCGGCACGCGGTCTCGCTGGCGGCGACCCAGGCTGCCGGCACCACCGAGCAGTTGGGCACGATGAGCAAGTCCATGCATCCCGGCAAGGCCGCCGCTGACGGGGTGGAGGCCGCGCTGCTGGCCGCCGCCGGGTTCACCGGGCCCGACGCGCCGCTGGAGGGCCGGCGGGGCCTCGCGGCCCTGTCGGCGCCCGAACCCGACCTGGCCGAGGCCACCCGGGAGCTGGGCCGGGCCTGGGAGATCGAGGCGAACGCGTTCAAGCCCTACAGCTGCGGGATCGTCAGCCACCCGGTCATCGACGCCGCCATCGAGCTACGCGACGTCCTGTCCGGACCGGAGGTCATCGAGTCGGTCGACGTGGTGGTCCGCCCGGTGGTGTTGCAGGTGATGGGGGTCGAGGAACCGGAAGACGGACTGCGCAGCAAGTTCTCCGTCTACCACTGCTTCGCGGTGGGATTCCTCGACGGCGGCGCCGGACCGGCCCAGTACAGCGACGCCCGGGCGCGGGACGAGTCGGTGATCGCCCTACGCCGCAAGGTGCGGGCCAGCACCGACCCGACGATGCCCAAGGACGCCTGCGAGGTCACCGTACGCACGACCGGGGGCGCGACGCACCGGGTCTCGATCGCACACGCCACCGGCAGCGTCGACCGGCCGATGTCCGATGAGCGGCTACGGGCCAAGTTCGACCTGCTCGTCGGTCCCCGCCTGGGGGATCGCGCGGCGGCCCTGTGGCACGCGGCCTGGCGTATCGACGAACGCGACGAAATTGGTAACCTGTTCGGCCTCAGCCGTTGGTGAGAGAGGCGGCCCGACCGACACGCCGAGGTCGGGCCGCCTCTCGTATCCGAGGACCGATTCAGTATGCTGGGTCGGCCATATTTCATATTTGAGGACTCTGGATGAACCTACCCGTCAACGGCGCTCAGTCCCAGAACAAGCGGATGCAGCTCAGTGACGAGGCAGCCAGCTACGTCCGAGAATTGATCATGTCCGGACAGCTCCGGCCCGGACAGCACCTTCGTCAGGAACAGGTCGCCGCCGCGCTGGAGATCAGCGTCACCCCGGTCCGGGAAGGACTGCTCTCGCTGCGCGCCGAGGGCTTCCTCCAACTCCAGCCCCGGCGTGGTTTCGTGGTCGCTCCGCTGGCCCCGGCGGACATCCGCGACCTGTTCATCGCCCAGGCACTGATCGCGGGGGAGTTGGCCGCCCGCGCGGCCACGACCCTCACCGACGAACAGCTCGCCGAGCTGCAAGCCCTTCAGGGCCGCATCGACGAGGCGGCGAGCAACGGCGACACCGACGAGATGGAACGCCTGAACCACCTGTTCCACCGGATGATCAACACCAGTGGCGGCTCAGGAAAGCTGCTCTGGTTCCTCGGCTTCGTCACCAAGTACGTGCCCCGCCGCTTCTACTCCATGATCGGTGGCTGGCCGGACGCGTCCCTGCACGACCATTCCTCGATCGTACGAGCACTGGCCAGCCACGACCCGGAAGCAGCCAGACGAGCGGTCACCGAGCACCTCCGACACGCCGGGGAGCTGCTCGCCGAACACTTCGCGTCGAACGGCCTGGTCGCTGCCGAAGCGAGTAGCCCAGACGGCGCTGCCGCGAGGAGCTGACCCACCGAACCGGTTCGGCCCGGCCACACTCACCGGGGCCGAACCGGTCACCGGAGCGGGAAGAAGACGATCGGGTGGCGGACGTACCGCTACCCGATCGTCTTCGTTCATCCCTTCAGGGGCGACCCGTCGACAGCCCCGGCGGCCGGCCCGGCATCAGCGGCCACACCGGTCAGGTGTCCCGAGGTGACACCCAGTCCCGCCGTTGCTCCGGCATCCACCGGAAGCACCACCCCGGTGATCCACCGGGAGCGATCACCGGCCAGGAAGGCGATCGCCTCGCCGACGTCCCACCCGGTGCCCTCGGTACGCAGCAGGGAACGGTGACGACGCCGCTCGCGATCCTGCTCGGAGACCCCGGTACTGGACACCATCGGAGTCCACACCAGCCCCGGAGCGACGGCGTTGACCCGGATCCCCTCCGGACCGTGCTGCGCCGCCATCGCCCGGGTCAGCTGCACCACCGCGCCCTTGGTGGTCGGGTAGGCGATCGACGGGTGCCCGCCGACCAACCCGGCCACCGAAGCCGTGTTGACGATCGACCCGCCGCCGCCCGACCGCATCACCGGAACGCAATGCCGCGACATCAGCACCATCGAGCTGAGATTGACCCGCAGGCACCGGTCCCAGTCGTCCAGGTCGACGTCGACCACGTCACCGGGCGGCCCCACCACCCCGACGTTGTTCACCAGGATGTCGATCCGGCCCCAGAGTTCCAGAATGGTCCGGGTCAGGGCCGCACACGATGGGGAGCTGGTCACGTCGGCCTCGACGACGACCGCCTCGCCACCCTCCGCCTCGATCAGGCCGACCGTGGCCTCGGCCCACTCCCGGACGCTGTCCACCACGACCACCCGGGCTCCCCGCCGGGCCAGCAGGATCGCGGTGGCCCGACCGATGCCGACGCCGTCGCCCCGCGAACCACCACCGGTGACGATCGCGACCTTCCCCGCGAGCCCGGTCGGCTCGATCCCCGATGTCGAGTCCCCTCGACCCCGGGGCGTCATCGGCCGGCCCGGGCGGCGATTCCCTCGATCGTGGCGGCGAAACCGTCGCGGATCGACGTCAGCCGGAGGGAGTCGCCCAGCAGGGCGGTCAGCGGGGAGGCGTCGATCCGGTACGGGAAACCGAGCACCCCCGGCTCGACCGTCAGTTCGGCCGAGGGCACCAGCGTACGTACCGTCTCGACCGCGTCGGCCATGGTCAGTACCGTCCCGGGCAGGTTGTAGACGGCGTTGTCGGCGCTGTCCAGGCGGGACGTCAGCGTGAACGCCGCCGCCACGTCCCGGACGTACTGCCAGCAGTAGATATCGTCGCCGTAGGGGACCACCCCGGGCTGCCCGAGCGCCGGCCGCTGGAACAACTGCTCGGTGAACAGGCCCTCGCCGCGTACCTTCCCGGCGCCGTAGACCAACCCGAGCCGCAGCCCCACACAGTTCACCCCGTACCGCTGCCGGTACGCGCGGCTGATGTGCTCGCAGTACGACTTCGTCGCCCCGTACGCGTTGTCGGGTGAGTGCGGGGTGTGCTCGGTGAGCAGCTCACCCTCGGCCAACGCCGCGGCGCTGTGCCCGAACACCGCCATCGAGGTGGCCCAGGTGACATTGGCCAGTCGAAGGATCCGCGCCGCCTCGAAGATGTTCTGGGTACCGGCGCAGTTGACCTCCAGCGCCCGGTACGGATCCTCCGCCGAGGCCGGGGCCAGCAGGGAACCCAGGTGGATGACGCGGTCCACGCCGTGCTCGGCCAGGATGGCCAGCAGCGATCGAAGATCGGAGACATCACCCCGGACGTACTCGACCCCGGCCTGCCGCAGTTCCTCCCGGGGCGGGAGCGGGTCCAGGGCGAGGACCCGCTCGTCCTGCCCGGCGAGGATCGCCGTGGCGTGCTGACCGACGAAACCGGTGCCGCCGGTGACCAGTGTCGTCATCGCCCGTCGGTCTCCGCGAGCACGGTCTTCCCGCTGATCGTCCCGTCGAGGATGAAGTCCCGTACCAGCTTCGCACTCTCCTCCGGCCGTTCGACCAGGTGCAGGTGGCCGCAGCCCTCCAGCAGCTCCAGCCAGGCGTTCGGCAGCTGCCGGACCATCTCCCGGGTGCCGACCCCGGCCGGGCCGGAGTCCACCGGGGTCATGATGTCCTGGTCACCGCTGGTCACCAGCACCGGCGCCGTGATCTGCGGCAGGTAACCGGTGAGATCCGCCTCGCAGAGCAGGTCGCAGAAGTGCTTCCACAGCTCAGGGTCGTTCTTCTTGAACGCGGCGCCCATCGCCGCCACCTGGGCCGGTGCGCGGTCGGTGTCGTGGAACGCCCGGCTGAACGCCTGCGAGGCGATGAGGTTGGCGACCTCCTCGCCCATCCCGGTCGCGGTCGCCATCGCCTTCCACACCTTCTTGTTGAGGATCGCGAGGCTGTCGTAGCGGGCCATGCAGCAGCCGATGACCAGCCGCTTGATCCGGTCCGGGTACTTGGCCGCCATCACGATGGCGATCATGCCCCCGAACGAGGTGCCGTGCACGTCGACGGCGTCCAGGCCGAGGTGGTCGAGCAGCCCGATCGCGTCGTCGGCCCACCCCTCGATCGAGTACGGCGCCGGCGGCTTGTCACTGTCGCCGAACCCGCGCATGTCGTAGTCGATCACGGTGAAGTCCGGACGCAGCAACGGGGTCACCGGGGCGAAGTTGGCGTGGCCGAGGCCGAGGCCGTGCAGTTGCAACAGGTGTGGTCCCTGTCCCTCCACCTCGTACCACAGAGATGTGTCGTTGATCGTCGCGTACGCCATGTGGTGCTCCTTGATCACGGGTCGAACGGATGGGAAAGACGAAAGGTGCCGACGGCTACCGCGCCACGTCGGGGCTGGCCCCGAACCGGGTACCGAACCGGCGGAGCAGGGCGACGAAGAGGCGATCGGCGATCAGGCCGAGCGCGCCGAGGGTGATCAGGGCGGCGAAGACACCCCGGATGTTGGTCGTCGCCATGCCGTTGGTGACGATCACGCCGAGTCCGAACGGCGCGCCGAGCATCTCCGCGGTCACCACCGTCATGAACGCGTTGCCCAGCGCGATCCGGATTCCGGCGAGAATGTACGCCGCGCTGGCGGGAAACCGCACCAGCAGGAAGGTCTGCCACGGCCGGGCACCGAAGGTCGCCGCCATGCGCAGCTTGTTCTCCGGCACCGCCCGTACCCCCGCCGCCGTGTTCACCGCGACGACGAAGACCGTCGTGTAGAGGATCAGGGTCAGTTTCGCCGGCTCACCGGCACCGAGCCAGAGCAGGATGGGAGCGAACCAGGCCAGCGGCGGAATGAACCGGAAGAAGCTGATGAACGGCTCGAGCAACGCCTCCAGCACCCGACTCGAACCGCTCAGCAGGCCGAGCAGCGTACCGAGCAGGCTGCCCAGTACGAGGCCTGCGGCGACCCGTCCCAGGCTCGCTGACACCGCCTGCGCGAGACTGCCGTCGGCAAGCACCAGTCGGAACTGGGTGACCACGTCGGGAGGGCCGGGGAAGAGCATCGGCATCCCGTAGAAGCTGGCGGCCAGCCACCACAGCCCCACCACGGCGACGAAGCCGCCGACGATGCTGAGGGCCCGCCGCCACCGCGGGGCACCGCCCGGCCGACGGACGAGGGTGGGTCGGACCGTCCGGGTCGACACGCTCATCGCGCCACCTGCCCACAGTAGAATCGGCGGAAAATCCGGGCAGTGGCCAGGACGAACACCCGGTCGAAGGCCAGGCCGGCGGCACCGATCAGGAGGATTCCGGCGAACATCGTCGGGGTGTCGAAGAAGAGTCGGGCGTCGTAGATGAGGTAGCCGATGCCGTCGCTGCCCGCCACCATCTCGGCGCCGATCACGCTCATGAAGGAGTAACCGAGGGCGAGCCGCATCCCGGTCAGCACATAGGGCACCGCACTCGGGATGACCACCGAACGGTAGGTCCGCAACCGCCCGGCGCCGAAGACCCGAGCCATCCGGGTCTTGTTCCGGGCGGCCTGGGTCATCCCGGTCAGGGTGTTGAGGATGACCGGGAAGACGGTGGCGTAGATGACGATGAACCGCATCGACGCGTCCCCCACCCCGAACCAGATGGTGGCAGGCACGATCCAGGCCACCGGCGTGATGGAGCGCAGGAAGTGCACGACGGGTTCCAGCGCGTCGGCCGCCACCCGCGATGAGCCGAGCAGGCTCGCAATGGCGATGCCCAGCGTGCTGCCCAGTGCGAACCCGACCACCACCCGCCACAGGGTGATCAGCACCTCGCTGCGCGAGTCCGCGTCCTGGACCAGTTCCACCAGCGCACGGGCGCTTTCGACCGGGGTCGGGAAGACCAGCGCGTTGTTCTTCGCCAGCGCGGCGACGTGCCACACCACGATCGCCACCACGACCGCCAGCAGGTTCAGCCCGATCCGGCGCCGTGACCAGGAGGCGGCCGACCGTGGTCCGTGCCGTCGGGGCCGGGGGCCGGCCGGGCGGCCGGTCGTTGTCGTGGGATCGGCGACCCCGGTGGGGGCGGCACCGGGTTGCCCACCGAAGTCGGTGGTGGGGGCGGGGGTCATCGCGTACCCACCTCGCCGTCCAGACCGGGACGGCGGGCCTTCGCCGCGGTCACGGTCCGCTCCAGGTCCTGGTAGAGCACGCCGAACTCCGACCCGCCCCGCTCACGCGGACGCGGTAGCGGATTCTCGATGACGTCGTGCAGCCGCGCCTCCGGCCCGGACGTCATGATCCCGATCCGGTCGCCGAGGATCATCGCCTCGGAGATGTCGTGGGTGATGAACAGGACGGTGCGGTCGGTGGCGGCCCAGATCCGGGCGAGTTCGTCCTGCAACGTGGTCCGGGTCTGGGCATCCAGGGCACCGAACGGCTCGTCCATCAACAGGATCGGCGCGTCGGTGACCAGGGCCCGGGCGATCTGCACCCGCTGCTTCATCCCGCCGGAGAGCTCGTGCGGGTACTTCTTCGCCTGACCACCGAGTTCGACCATCTCCAGCGCGGCCTGCACCCGCTGCTGGCGTTCGGGGTTCTTGACCCCGAGCACGCGCAGGCCGAACTCGACGTTGCCGTAGACGTTGAGCCAACCGAGCAGTGAGTCGTCCCCCTGGAAGATCACCGCCCGGTCCGGCCCGGGGCCGGTGACGGGCCGGCCGGCAACGGTCATCCGCCCCTCGGTCGGGAACTCGAATCCCGCCACCTGATTGAGGACGGTGGTCTTTCCGCAACCGCTGGGGCCCAGCAGCACGAAGAACTCGCCTCGGGACAGCGACAGGGAGACGTCCGCAAGGATCCGCGGCGCACCGGGCGCGTATGCGAACGAGATGTCCTCGATCGTTACGTAGCCGTCCCCGTTCACCGCCGGGTGTCGCATCGTAGCGTCCGTTGTCGTCATGCCCTGCCTCCCTGAACGAGCCGTCCGATCAATGCGACGTGCGTCATCGGATCGGGAACCGTCGTGGTGAGGACGATCCCCTCGATACCGGCCTTCTCCGCTACGACCCGCAGCCGCTCGGCGACCTCACCAGGGGTCCCCACCAGCGCGAACCGGTCCAACAGGTACGCCTCTTCCCGGGGGTGGTCCGCGAGTGTCCGGGCGTTGACGCCGTCCGGACGCGCATGCTCGGCGAACACGTATCTCGAGAACAACTCCCGCAGGCCGGGTATCAGATCCGCCGGGACTCCACGCCCGGCGAGGTTGACCCCCAGCCCGTGCCGGGCCACCGCGATGACCGAAGCGCGGACGGCCTGCCGGGCGGCGGCGACCTCGCTGTCCCGCTCGACCAGGTGGGCCACCGCGATCATCCATCGGCGCGGGGGCCGCCCCGCCGCCTCAGCTGCGGTCGCGGCGAGCCTGCCCAGCCAGCCGGGTTCGAATCCGCCGCCGAGCAGGACACCGTCGGCGCTGCCCGGGGTTGCCGCCGCCGCCCGTGGTCCGCTGGCGGCCAGAAAGAGTTGAGGACCCGAGCCGGCCGCCGCCCGGATGGTGTCGAGCGCCTCGCCCACCTGTCCCGGGTCTGCCGGGCGCAACCCCACACTGTGCACGGCCGAGTCACCGGTGCCCATCGCGACGAACACCCGGCCGGGGAAGAGCCCGTTGAGCGCGGTCACATCGGCGGCGTGCACCGACGGGTGGCGGGTGACCGGATTCGTCACGCACGGCCCGACCCGGATGGTGCGGGTGTGCGCGAGGATGTGCTGCACCACGGGATACATCGCCCCGTAGAGGTGGGACGAGTCGGCGACACCGAACGTCCCGATGCCGACCTCCTCGGCGACCTGGGCGATCTCCAGCGAACGGGCGGGATCGGTCGGGAGGTGCGAAACGGCGATTTCCATCTATCTCACTGAGTCCGAAGGCCGGCCGACGAGTGCGTGCGGCACTCGATCGACATGGGTGGGGGCACTGATGACTTCTCGGTCCGGTGGAACAGGCCGGCCGCCGGCGTCCGCCGGTGGTGGGCCGATGCCGGCGGACCCGGGGCTCGAAGTCCGGCGGCTACTGTCCGGTGTGTTCGACCGGCCTTCCCGCACCGTCCGGATCAACTCGAAGGAATTGGTCGATCGGGTGTTCGGGACACCACCGGTGATCGCCGGCTCGGAATCGAGGATCCGAATGGCGATCGTCAAAGGGCGCTGACCCAATCGGTAATGACGTAGCTCTTCGCGTCGACCTTGTTCTTGATGTTGCCCATCTCCAGCTGGTAGTCAGCGACCTGCTGGATCTGGTCGACACTCGCCGGGTCGAAGGCCAGGCTGAAATCGATCTTCGACAGGATCTTCTTGGCCTCGGCGTCATCGGTGATGCCGGTCTTGGACTTGATGAAAGCGATGACCTCGCCCTGGTTGCTCTTCATGTAGGAGGACGTCTCCCGCAGCGCGCGCAGGACCTTGACACCGACCTCCTGATTTTCGAAGATCTTCGGTCCGGCCACTACGTAACCGATGAAGGGCAGCAGGTCGTCATCGCCCCCGGCCCAGCCGAGACGTGCGCCGGGCCGTGCGTTGATGGCTTTGGTCACGTTCGGTTCGAAATGGATGATCGCGTTCGCGTCGCCCTTGGCGAAGGCCGGTACGAGTTGGGCGTACTTCGCATCCATGACCTTGATCTTGGATTTATCCAACTTGTGGAAGGCCACGAAGCGGTCGAACCAGTAGCTGGCCGTCGAGTTGGACTGGAGAGCGATCGTCTTGCCGTACAGATCCTGGGGGGTGGCGATGCTGCTGTCGACGATGATGCCCCACCAGCCGTACGACGTCGCGTTGTGCCCGATGATCTTCACCTTGGCACCCTTCGCCGCGAGACTCGCGACCGGATAGCCGGCGACGGAGGTAAGGTCGGCCTGGCCGGTGACCACGGCCTCCGTTCCCTCCACCCCGGTCGGGAACTCCTGCAACTTGGCGTCGATTCCCTGCTTTGCGAGAAAGCCCTTCTGTACCGCGAAGTACAGGGGAATTCCAAAGAAGTCGGGTTGGGTGGCGACTGTCAGCGCCTGCTTCCCCGCTCCTTCTGTAGTTGGCGACGATGGGTCACTGCCGCAGGCCGACAGCGTGAGCGCTGTGATGACCAGGGCAGCGGCGAATCGCCCTTTTCGAACGAACACAAGACCTCCCAGGTAAGGGCGGAGCATGTACTTTATATTTCATGTGAGCGGGGCCGTCAAGAGATCATCTAGCCCGCGACCAGGCGAGATCCGCAGGCCGCCGCACCGAACCGGACATCCGGGGGCGTACCGTCGACACCGGGCGTGACCAGCGCACACTCAAGCGGTGGCGAAAACCGGACCGGCGACACGGGAGTGCCGGCCAGCCGGCCGGGACGGCCGCCAGATGGGCCACCGGCGGTCCCGACCGAGCCGAACTACCGGCGGCGAGCGGCGAACCGTTCGACGGGCACTGCCGTCCGGTCAGGCGCCTCCCCGAGCCGGTGCAGCCGGCGATCAGGGGAGCCCGGGACAGGTGAAGTGCGGGGCCCTCCGGTAGGGCGTCAACGCCCTCCTGGCCGCGTCGGTCGACCGCAGGCGGGACGGGCGTCAGCGGCTTCCCGGGCGGCGGGACGGCCGTCGCTCATGGCGTCGCGCCGGCCAGGTCGATCCTGGTCAGGGTCGGGTCGAGCTCCGCTCGGATCAGCCGATCAAGGCTGCCTGGCGAGGCCCTAGAAGCTGCTGACCAGCTTGACGAACGCGTCGTCGATCTTCGCCGGGTCACGGGCGTCGAACGCCTTGCCCGCGGACGCCTTGGCGATCCGGTCCAACGTCACGAAGTCGGACTGCTCGTCGAACGCGATACAGAAGATCTTGACCGGACGTTCCGGATCCAGCGCGACGTCCTGGAGCAGCCGCGCGAGATCGGTGTCCTTGTTGTATTCGTTCTTGCCGTCCGTCAACACGACCACCGCGTTGATCCGGGACTCGTCATAGTGGTCGAGCATGTAACGGCGTGCCGCCCTTACGGTGGCGTACAACGCGGTGTTGCCTCCGACATGAAGAATGCTGATCTTCCTGGCAAGGGCCTTCTGGTCGAACGCCGACAGTCGTACCTCCTCGCTATAGGGCGATTTCGGCCGCTGTTTCGTCTCGGACGAGAACGACCAGAGCGCGACCTGGTCCTCGGAGTTCAACAGGCCGAACCCCTTGGCGGCGGCCGTGGTCGCCACCTGGAATCTGCTCCGGTCACCGATCTTGGCGTTCATGGAACCGGACGTGTCGACGGCGACGAGGATGTTCGCCTTCTTGCGCAGCGTGCCCCAGCCGGTGAGGATCGCCTTGACCACGGCGGGATCCGGCGGGTCGAAGTAGGTGAGATCCGGGCCTGCCCCACGCCCGCCGACGGAGGCGACCAGCGGGCCGGAGGCGTTCCGCTCGTGGTCGCGGAACCCGAGCCGGCTGAAGCTGCGCTGTTGTGCCGGCTCCTGGAGGTACGCCAGAAAGTCGTCAGCGGCGGCACGCTGCTCAGGGCTCGCCGACGGAAGGACCACGTACGGGTGATCGAGGTTGAACGTGCCCTCCTTCGGATAGAGCGCGACCAGCGGGACTTTGGGCTTTTCGCCCCGGGTTGGGCTCAACTCCCCCTCGTTGTACTGGTAGACCAACTCCTCCTGCGTCACGATCGCGCTCACGTCGGTCGAGGCGGCCGTGCCGTTGCCGGACAGGTCCGCTTCGGCGAGGTTCTTCAGCAGGTCCACCACGTCGTCGCTGTAGTGGGACACATTCGCCTCGATGCGGCGGACGAACTGGGTCACCTTCGGATCCGCCAGGTCGCTCTCGGTGAGGTCGCTGGACCGGTTGATGGCCGCGTAGTACGTCGCGATGATGGCCGCCAACCCGGAGGTGGACAGGTTCGGGTTGACCTTGCCGAAGGTGAACCGCCCCCAGTCGGGGCGACCGTAGGTGGCCCAGCCGGTCCGTCCGGACAGGCCTAGGATCTCGCCCCAGCCGAGCGGCCCCTGCCGTTGGAGAAGCTCTCCCTTCGGACGCGGCATGGCGATGACCAGCGGGCTGTTCGCGATCGACGGGTATCGGCCGGAGGTCTGCGCCGGGCGACCGGCGGCCTCGTCCAGCAGCTTCAACTGCCCGGTCCACAGGGTCGACGTCGGCAACCACACCTGCGGCCGGGGTAGGGCGGGCTGCTTGGCGGCCCAGTCGCCGGCCAGCGCTTCCGTCGAGGCACCGGAGGTGAGGCCATGGACGGTCACGGTGGCGCAGCGGCCACCGAACCGCCGATCGCTGTCGTTGTAGCGCTCGGCCAACTCGCCGAGCAGCACGTCCTTCTCCACCGATGCGCTGACCTGCAACGGCGTGCACCCCACGTCCGCCGCCGGCCGGACGATCAGGTAGGCCGCCGCGATGACCGCGACTCCGGCCACGATGGCCGTGGTGTACGGCAACCACGGCCGAGCGTTCGGTCGACCTGTAATCATTGGTCCTCCAGTGTGTCGACTGACGGTGCCGACATCGAGCGCTTTCCAATGCCCGACCGGAATCCTCGCCGTGCTGTCTTACCCCGCCACGATCCCGCTGTCCAGCCGATCCTGATCGCCTCGCCGAGCGGGTGCGCCATCACCGTCGGCGACGCCGGTCCCGGGGGGCTGCGCCTCGACCCCGGGCGGCAAGCGGTGACCTGCGGATAATTGGATCGCGCCGGTCGGCACCGTTAGGTGATTCTCGTCGGATGAACCAACCAGTCCTGCGCACCGACCGTCTGCTGCTGGTGCCACTCGCGGACCGGCACCTCGAGGCGGAGGTCCAGCTCGACTCCGACCCTGAGGTGCTTCGCTACCTCTACGGCCGGGCGCGATCCAGGGACGAGGTGGTCGAGTCCCATGCGCGGAGGATGGCCCTGGCGGGCAAGGTGGACGGCCTGGGCTACTGGCTGGCGTTCGGGTCCGGCGGCGGCGCGCGCGGCTCGACGCCGCCCGCACATGAGGACGAGGGCGAGTTCGTCGGGCTGATGATGCTCCCGCCGGCGCACGGCCCCGACCAACCCGACGACCCGACCGTCGCGGAGCTCGGCTACCGCCTCGCCCGTCGGTACTGGCGCAGGGGCTTGGCCAGCGAGGCGTCCCGGACCCTGCTGCGGCACGCCTTCGACACCGTCGGGCAGAGCCGGGTGATCGCGCAGACCATGGCCGGGAACACCGGCTCCCGGGGCGTGCTGGAGGCCGTCGGCATGCGGTACGTGCGCACGTACTTCCCGACCTGGGACGACCCGCTGCCGGGCACGGAACTGGGCGAGGTCGAGTACGAGATGACCCGCGCGATGTGGGCGGCGTGTCGGGCCCGGCCATCCTGATACCCGGCATCCGGTGGCCCCCGGGTGATCAGTGGCGGGCGGAGGTGAGGTCACGGCGTCGATGCCGGGTCGGCCGCCGCCGCCCGGCGAGTCCGGGGGAGACCGGACCCGCCGGGCAGCGGGACGGCACTGCTAGCCGGCGTACGTCTCGAACTCGGCGACCCTCGGCGTGCCGGTCGAGCTGGTGATCTCGAAGGTGACCTTGCTCAGCGAGGTCGAGGGGAAGGTGATGGTGCCGGCCCCGCTGCCGGAGGCCAGGACGGCGCCGGTCCCGCCGTTGGTGACCCGCCAGGAGCCGATGTTGCCCACGGCGCCCGACGCCTCACGGATGATGAGCCTGGACACTGTGGTGGCGGAGTCCCACTTGATCGAGATGGAGCCGGTCGAACCGGCCGGCGACCAGTAGGTGCTCATGTCGCCGTCCCGCACGTTGCCGTAGCTCGTGCCGCTGGCCTTGCTCGACCCGTCGGAACCGGCACCGATGCTGAGGTTGGTCCCGCCGGGGTTCGTCGGCCCCGGCGTGGGGCTGGTCGGCCCAGGCGTGGGAGTGGTCGGGGTCGGCGTCGGCGTCTGCGGCGAGCAGTTGCCGTTCGACTCCTTCAGGCCCGTGTTGGCGCCGGCGGTCTGGCGGACGATGTCCGGCACGCAGCTGGCCCCGTCGAGGCTGTAGGAGTACGGGATGCTGACGGCGGTGTTGGACTGCGGGTTGGGGCCGGCGGGCTTGTTGTCGGTGCCGGGGCTGGACCAGGTCACGTTGTCGAAGATGTTGCCGCTGACCTGCCAGTAGCCGGCCTCGCTGGTGTAGAAGGTGCCCAGGACGTCCTTGGAGTTCTTGAAGTGGTTGTTCTCCACCTTGGCCTTGGCCCCGGCGCGGGAGTTGATGCCGGATTCGTGGAGGCTCAGGTAGGAGTTGTTGTAGATGTGGGCGATGCCGCCGCGCAGCAGGGGCGTTCGGGAGTCGATGTTCTCGTACAGGTTGTGGTGGAACGTGATGAAGCCGTTCGAGCGGTCGCTCTCACTGGAGCCGATGAGGCCGCCGCGGCCGGAATTGCGAAGGGTGCTGTAGGAGAGGGTCACGTACTGGACGTTGTCCTTCATGTCGAAGAGACCGTCGAACCCCTCCGACTCCCCGCCGGAGGCCTCCAGGTTGACGTGATCGACCCAGACGTTGCGGACGGTGCTCTCCATGCCGATGGCGTCGCCACCGTTGGATGTGGGCGAGCCCGACTTCTTGACGTTCCGGACGGTCACGTTCCGGATGATGATGTTGCTGGAGTCGCGGATGTGGATGCCCAACTGGTCGAAGACGGCTCCGGCGCCGACCCCGATGATCGTGACGTTGCTGATCTGCTTGAGCTCGATCACGTCTGCGGCGGTGTTGCAGCTTCCGCCCGACACCTTGCTGGTGTTGCCGTGATTGATGGTCCCCGTGACCTCGATGATGATCGGGGTGCTGCTGCTGGTCCGAGTGCACAGGGCAGTGTGGATCGCGGTCCCCGTGGTGGCCCGTACCGTCTGCCCGCCCGCACCGCCGGTGGTCCCACCGTTCTGGGTCGCGTACCCGGTGGCGCTGCCGGCTGCCGCCGACGCCTGGGGTGTCGGCAGTGCCACCCCGATCGCGACCCCGACGGCCGCCGTGGCCAGCGCCGCCTGGAGTCGCAGTGCGACTGGTCGTCTCATTGTCGCCTCGCCTCGCCTTCGCCTTCGAATGCTGGATGTCGCTGCTGCTGCGTACGTGTCGGTGGAAGCGGAACCCGACGAGGGGCCTCGCCGTCGCCGTGCAGTGATCCGAGATCGGCCAGGTGGCATCGACGGCAGACCAGCTCTCCAGCGGCGCTGGAGCAGCGTCGCCGCAGGTGCCGTGATGTCGGGGACGATCCGGGGGTGCCTGGAAAGCGCTTTCCAAGGTGAGGATAGGGAGACGTCTATGGATGTGGCAAGGTCTCTTCCGGATTGCGGCCCTATGGACTGCTGTGCCGGCCGGTGGTAGGAGCGCCAGCGGCGACTGGCCGCCCGGGCCACCGAGCGGCAGGAGGAGAAGGTGCCGGTCGCGGCGTGACGGCGGCGCACGCGGCGTGATCCACGGTCCGGGCGCCTGCGGTGAACCTGCCGGCGGGCCCTGCCGGTCGCGCCGGTCAGCCCTGGGGCGGGTCGGCGAGTTCGGCCTCGGGCAGGTCGTCGGGCTCGGCGACCCAGCCGGAGAAGACCGGCACCCCGTGCCACGGGCCGACGTCGTCGCCGCGCCGGTCGGTGGCGACGGCGACCACCGCGTACGGGTGGCCGAAGCGCAGCTCCGCGGTGCGCGCCACCCCCTCCGGCGGCAGGCTCACCGTCGCGAACGCCCCGGTCACGGCCGCGGCCTCGAACCCGTACCGGGTGTACCGGGCGACCACGGCCTGCCGCGCCTCGATCTCGGTGCCGCCGATCAGCGGGGCGAGGACCCGGGCGAGGGCGGGAAACCCGAGTCCCGGCCGGGCGAGTTCGTGCTCCCCGCGGGCCGACCAGCAGGGCAGCGTCGCCGCATGCCGCTCCTCACGGCGGTCGCGCGCGTACGTGCGGACCGCCTCCTCGCGCAGCGTCCACAGCGGCGTCGCGCCGAGTGGCAGGTCGAACAGGGAGCGCCGGCCGGTGGGCGTCTCCGCGTCCGCGTCGGCGGCGATCCGGTACGCGGCGGCCAGCACCCGCGCCGGGGCGACTCCGGGCGCGGCGGCCACCGAGACCACCGACAGCCCCGCACCCGCGTCCCCGGCGCCGTCCGGCCCGCCGGCGGTCTCCGTCGCAGGCCGGGCGTCCGCCACGTGCACGGCCACGTCCCCGGCCTCCGGCGTCGTGGCGATCCATGCCCGGTGTCCGTAGGCCGGGGTGCGCAGCACCCGGGTCAGTCGCCCCGTCCAGGGGCTGTCCGGGCCCAGCGCCGTCGCCGGGGCGACGTCGAACGGGACGGCCCAGGAGATCCGGGTGGCCAGGGCCGAGGCCAGTGCGAGCACGACCCGGGGCGACAGGGTCAGCGGGAAGCGCTCGATCAGCCCGGCGCTGTGTTCCCGGGCCCACGCGTCCAGGCCGGCCTGGACCGGCAGCGGGCCGGTCTCCGTCGCGCGGGGCAGGGCCGCCCGCCAGGCGGCCAGCGCGGGGCTGTCCGCGTCGGGTCGATGCCACCCGGCGGTGGCCGACGGCACCAGCGGGTGCGGGGCGTCGAGCAACGCGGCGGCGGCCCGCACCGCCACCGTCGGGTCGATGCCCAGGGCGTCAGCGAGATCACCGGTGCCCCGGTCGGGGCCGCCGTCGGGGTGGGGGGCCGACGCGCCGAGGGCCAGCAGCAGCCAGGCGCCCAGCGGGGACGCCACGTGGTGCCGGTCGCCGACCGAGGCGTGCAGCCGGGCGGCGTAGCGGGCCAGCGGGCCGGAAAGGTTCGTCGTCATGCCCCCCACTCTGCCCGCCCGGGCCGGTCCTCACGACCACAGCTCGAACGGTTCGTCGATCTCCTCCCCGGCCAGGAACGCGGTGAGCAGCCGGTCTGCGTCGAGGACCACCAGTCGCACCGCCCGCCGCTCGATCACCGGCAGATCGTCGGGAATGCCCCGCACCGTCGCTCCTCCCGGTCGCGGACCCGGTCGCCCACCCCGTCGGGCAGCGGGTAGGGGCGCTCCGCGGGGAGCAGCGACTCGGCGCCGGCGTCGTCGTCCGCGTCCAGCCGGCCCCGGATCGCGTGCGCCGTCGCGGTGACGTCGGTGATGTCGACGAGCCACTCGTCGACGTAGCGCCGGGCGGCCTCGCCGGTCAGGCCCATCTGCAGCGACCGGTGGGGCAACGGCTGCGCCCGCACGGTCCGCTCCGGGTCCCACTGCACCCGGGCCGGGCTGGAGCGCAGCTGTCGGGCCCAGTCGTCCCGGTCTGCGTGCAGGCCGGGCTCGTAGCCGCTCAGGCAGGCGTGCGCCAGGGCCCACTCGAATCCGACCCGGCTGATCTCGACGGCGAGTACCCGCTCCTGTCCCGCCTTACGGGCCCAACCGCAGCGGTACATCATCCAGCGGAACGACGGCTTGATCCAGGTCATCCGGTCCCGCTTGAACGGGGGCACGAACCGACCCGCCGCCACCGCCGGCCCGGCGATCTCCGGCGGGTACGCCTGGTACACGGTCAACGTGTCGGCGGTGTACCGGGCACGGATCTGACGCAGGGGGATGGTCACGTCGGCATCGTTGCGGGTCGGGGCGTCCGTCTCCACCGCTTTTCCCCCTCCACCGTCTCGCGCGCCGTCGGCGTGCCTTCGCGCCCGTCCTCTGCCCGCCGTCGCGCCGTCGCGCGGGCTACCGGTCGGCGGCGCGACGGGGGAGGGGTTAGGCTGCCCGCCGTGGCAGGTCTGTTGAGGAGCATGGCGTCCCGGCTGGGGCGGGTGACCCGTGGCGGGGCCGCGCCGACGCGTACCCCCGGCCCGATCCCGGCCCAGGTCGCGCGGCGCCGGCAGGTCTCGGCGTTGCAGCGGCGGGAGCTCAGCTACGCCCCGGAGCCCGACGGGCAGGCCGACCCGGGGGAGATCGTCTGGACCTGGGTGCCCTACGAGGACGACCCCCGGCAGGGCAAGGACCGTCCGGTGCTGGTCGTGGGCCGGTCCAGCCGCACCCTGTTCGGCCTGATGCTCTCCAGCCAGGACGAACGGGACGGTCAGCGGCACTGGCTCTCCCTCGGCCCCGGTGCCTGGGACCGTGACAGCCGACCGAGCTGGGTTCGCCTCGACCGGGTGCTCACCATGCGGGAGGACAGCATCCGCCGCGAGGGCGCGGTGCTGGACCGGCCCCGCTTCGACCGGGTCGGCCAGGCCCTACGCGCCGCCTACGGCTGGCGCTAACCCCCACCCTCACCCCACCCCGCCGGGGCGGCAAGTGCGTGGAGAGGGGTGGGTCAGCGCTCGGTTAGGTGCGCGCTGTCGACGAGTTGGCGGGTGGGGCGGGACGCCCCGACGCTCTTTGCCCGGTACATGGCCGCATCGGCGCGGTCGAGCGCCTCGGTGAGCTGAGCGGGGCCGCTGACCGGGGCGAGCCCGACCGAGGCGGTGACCCGGAGGCTGAAGCCGCCGAGCGGGATGGGAGCGGCGAGTGAGTCGCAGAGCCGGCGGGACGCGTGCTCGATCCACCGCCGGTCGACCGTCGGGCTGGTCAGCAGGCCGGCGAACTCGTCGCCACCGAGCCGCGCCACGAGGTTGTCGCCGGCGAACGCGGCCAGCCGCTCGGCCACGCTGATCAGGACCTGGTCCCCGGCGGCGTGCCCGTAGCGGTCGTTGACCTGCTTGAAGTCGTCCAGGTCGAGCACCACGGCGATCAGGGGCTGGCCGGCGCTGTCGGTCAACAGGCTGGCGGCGAGCCGGAAGAAGGCCCGCCGGTTGGGCAGGCCGGTGAGCGGGTCGTGGCTGGCGGCGTGCCGTTCGGCGGCCAACTCCGCTTGGAGGTGTTCGATCTCCGCCTCGGCCAGCAGCGCCCGGCGGCGCAACTGCCATGCGGAGACGATGGCGCCGGCGGCCGAGATGCCGGACGCGATGGTCAGCGGGTCCGGCACGAACCCTCCCCTCGGCGCGCCCGCCCGGCGGCTGCGGCCGGGGCCGGCCGACGCCCCTGTGGGCTCTCGTTTTCCCTGGTACGGCCCCACTTTGGGTAACCCAAAGTGAACAGATGGGCACACCGCACGTGCGTTATCATGCTCGCTGTCCGGTGCATATGCAATAGCAGATGCACGTGCAGCAGGACCCGTTTTCGATCCCGCCTCTCGCCACCACCGCTCCTCCCCGCGGCATCGGCAGGCTCTTGAAGAGAAAGACGCCCCCATGCAGCAACCCCGTAACGGCGTTCCCGCCCCGCAGCTCCCCCCGTTGAAGTGGCAGAAGAGCAGACGGAGCAATCCCAGTGGCAACTGTGTCGAGTTGGCCGAGCTCCCCGGCGGCGCCGGGATCGCGCTGCGTAACTCCCGGCACCCGGAGGGGCCAGCACTGATCTACACGGTGGCCGAGATCGCCGCCTTCGTGCTCGGGGCCCGGGACGGGGACTTCGATCACCTGATCAACTGACCCAGCGTCACCACTCGGCAGCGTCCTGTCAATGGGACCGAAACATCCCTCGGACGGGTTCATCTCACTGTCGGTCCATGGCATGCTTACACGTCGGCCGGGGTGGGGCTCGGGCGACGAAGGCTGGCAAGCGGAGGTCGGACGTGACGATGGTTCCCACCGAGGGCGGTCCGGCCACCGGGCCGACAGTGCTGCGCATGCTCCTCGGCACGCAGCTGCGTCGCCTGCGGGACGCCAGCGGCGTCACCCGGGAGGGCGCCGGTTGGGAGATCCGGGCCTCCGAGTCGAAGATCAGCCGGATGGAGCTGGGCCGGGTCGGCTTCAAGGAGCGCGACGTCGCCGACCTGCTCAGCCTCTATGGGGTCACCGACGCCGAGGAACGGGCATCCCTGCTCAAGCTCGCCCGGGACGCGAACAGCCCCGGCTGGTGGCACCGCTACGGCGACGTGCTGCCGTCCTGGTTCCAGTCCTATCTGGGCCTGGAGGCGGCCGCCGCGCTGATTCGCAGCTACGAGGTCCAGTTCGTGCCCGGCCTGCTCCAGACCCCGGCGTACGCCCGGGCGGTGGTCCTGCTCGGTCACCGTGGCGCCGGCGCCGAGGAGGTCGACCGGCGGGTGGGCCTGCGCATGCAACGCCAGGAGCTGCTGCGTCGACCACGGCCGCCGCAGCTCTGGGCGGTGGTCGACGAGGCTGCGGTGCGCCGGCCGATCGGTGGGGCGGAGGTCATGCGCGAGCAGCTCACCGCCCTGATCGAGGCGACCCGGTCACCGCACGTGCGGTTGCAGATCATCCCCTTCGACGCGGGCGGGCACGCCGCGGCGGGCGGCGCCTTCACCATTCTGCGCTTCGGCGACCAGGACCTGCCCGACATCGTCTACATCGAACAGCTCACCAGCGCCATCTACCTCGACAAGCGCGAGGACCTCGACTACTACGCGGTGGCCATGGAGCGCCTCTGTGTCGAGGCCGAGCCCCCGGAGCGGACGCCGGAGCTGCTCGCCAAACTGCGCGACGAGCTCTACCCGCAGTGACCGGTTCCCGGGGCGTCGTGCCGACCTGAAGAGCCTCTACCATGGTCGGAATCGACGACAGTGGACATTCGCCGTCGCGCAGGTCAGCGCAGAGTTCTGGAGGAACAGTGGCCACCGACGCCCCCGGCGCCCCGACCGGTCCCGTCCATCCGAGCGACCGGATCGACACCACGGTGGCGCATCCCGCCCGCCGCTACAACTACCTGCTCGGCGGCAAGGACAACTTCCAGGCGGACCGGGACTCGGGGGACGAGATGGCCGCGGCCTTCCCGACCATCCGCGTCACCGCCCTGGAGAACCGGCGCTTCCTCCAGCGGGTGGCCGGCTACCTCGCCCGCGAGGCCGGCATGCGGCAGTTCCTCGACGTCGGCACCGGCATCCCCACCGCCGACAACACCCACGAGGTCGCCCAGAGCATCACCCCGCAGGCCCGCGTGGTCTACGTGGACAACGATCCCATCGTGCTCGCCCACGCCCGGGCCCTGCTGACCAGTGCCCCCGAGGGCGCCACCGCCTACATCGACGCCGATCTGCGGGATCCGGAGAAGATTCTGGCCCACCCCGACCTGCGCCGCACCATCGACCTCGGGCAGCCGGTGGCGCTGATGCTGGTGGCGATCCTGCACTTCCTGCCCGACCCCGACGATCCGTACGCCCTGGTCCGCCGGCTGATGGACGCGCTGCCGTCCGGCAGCTACCTGGCCGCCTCGCACGCCACCCACGACCACCTGCCGCAGGAGTTGGTCGAGAAGGCCCAGGCGGCCACGAGGAGCGGAGGGCCGGGCGGGGTGCTGAGCTTGCGCAGCCTGGCCGAGATCACCCGATTCTTCGACGGCCTGGAGGTCATCGAGCCGGGCATCGTCTCGGTCGCCGAGTGGTGCGCCGAGCAGGAGCCGCAGCCCCGGCCCTCCGTGGTCGACGTCAGCATGTACGGGGCCGTGGCCCGCAAGCCCTGATCCGTTCCGGCGCTCCGGCCACCAGGGACTCGTGCGCCGGCGGGCGCGACGTGGCGATCGGCGCAAACGGTCACTAACGTTGTCGGATGATCAGCACGCAGCCGCTCCTGCCCTTCCCACGTACGGTCGCCGCCGGTCCGGAGCCCGGCTCCGACGGGCCGATCGGCTTCGTCACGGGCCTCGTGGAACGGCTGGGCGGCCCCGGCGCCGGGCTGGCGGTCGCCCTGGAGAACCTGTTCCCGCCCATCCCCAGCGAGGTGATCCTGCCGCTGGCCGGCTTCGTCGCCAGCCAGGGGAGGATGAGCCTGGCCGGGGCGATCGGCTGGACCACCCTCGGTTCGGTGGTCGGCGCCCTGGCGCTGTACGCGATCGGCGCGATGCTGGGCCGGGACCGGACGCGCGCCATCGTCGCGCGGCTGCCGCTGGTCAAGCTCGCCGACGTCGACCGGACGGAGGCGTGGTTCCTCCGCCACGGCGTCAAGGCGGTGTTCTTCGGCCGGATGATCCCGGTGTTCCGCAGCCTCATCTCGATCCCGGCCGGCGTCGAACGGATGCCGGTGCCGACCTTCCTGCTGTACACGACCCTGGGCAGCCTGATCTGGAACACGATCTTCGTCCTGGCGGGCTACCTGCTCGGCGAGAACTGGCACGTCGTCGAGGGCTACGTCGGCACGTTCCAGAACGTGGTCATCGTGGTGTGCGCGGTGGCGGTCGGCTGGTTCGTCGTCACCCGGGTACGGCGGGCCCGCGCCACCCGGCGGGCGTCCACCGACGCCGCCGAGGCCGGTGTCGCGAACGCGGTCGAGTCGGTCGAGGCCGTCAACCCGGTCGACGCCGGTGGCGTGGACGCGTCGAGGTCGCCCGGGGCGGTTTTCGGCGGGTCGGGCGAGTACCGCGGGACCGTCTACCGCAGTGACGCCTGGCGGGGGGACTCCGAGCGCTGGTGACCGTCGCGCGGGCCGGGGCGTACAGTCGGGCGGGTGGATCGGACCGAGTCCCTGCCGGCGCGGACACGCGCGCCCGGCGTGGCGACCGCCGACCCGGGTAGCGTGCTGCTGCCCGGGCACGACGTGCCGCTCGGCCGCTACACGACTGTGCGCCGGCTGCTGCCGCAGCGCCGACGGCGGATGGTCGGGGCCTGGTGCTTCGTCGACCACTTCGGCCCGGACGATGTCGCCGAGCGCCCCGGGATGGAGGTGCCGCCGCACCCGCACACCGGCCTGCAGACGGTCACCTGGCTGCTCGACGGGGAGATCGTGCACCGCGACAGTCTCGGCAACGTCCAGCCGATCCGCCCGGGGCAGCTCAACGTGATGACCTCCGGGCACGGCATCGCCCACTCGGAGCGGTCACCGGCGACGCACCCGCCGGTGATGCACGGCGTACAACTGTGGGTGGCCCTGCCGGACCCGGCGCGGGCAGCGGCGGCCGGCTTCGCCCACCACGCCGACCTGCCGGTGTGGCGCGACGGTGACCTCGATGTCACGCTGCTGGCCGGCGAGTTCGGCGGGGAGCGGTCCCCGGCGGTGCTGCACACCCCGCTGGTCGGTGCGCAGCTCACGGCCCGGGGTGCGGGGCCGGCTCGGCTTCCGCTGCGCCGCGACTTCGAATACGGTCTGCTCGCCATGTCCGGTTCCGCCGAGGTCGGGGACATGTCGTTGGAGCCGGGTTCGCTGCTCTACCTCGGCGCGGGGCGGGAGAGCCTGACCCTGACTGCGGCGCCGGGCAGCCGCCTGCTGTTGCTCGGCGGGGCGCCGTTCGACGAGCCGCTGGTGATGTGGTGGAACTTCGTCGGCCGGTCGCACGAGGAGGTCGCCGCGGCCCGGGAGGACTGGATGGCCGGCGGTCCACGCTTCGGCACGGTGGCCGACGACGCGGCCCCGCCGCTGCCGGCCCCCCCGTTGCCGACCACCCGGCTCAAGGCCCGCACCCGGCACGGGGACGTCCGGGCCTGAGCCGACGCCCGCCACGCGTGGCGGGCGTCGACGAGGGTAGTCGCGGGCATGCCGACCACCGCGATCTCCAGCGTCGAGGACAGGAAGCGCCTGGCACGCCGACTTGCCGGCAGCGGGCGTGGGTTCGCCGAGCAGTACGGTTTCCAGGTCACCAACAATCCGTCCCGCCTGTTCCAGCTGCTCGTCCTGTCGGTCCTGCTGGCCCGCCGGGGCGACTTCCGGCGGGCCGTGGAGAGCGCCGTGGCCCTGCCTGACGCCGGCTGGGACAGCGCGGCCCGGCTGGCCCGTTCCCTGCACGCCGACCGGGTGCGAGTGCTGCGGGCGGCCGGGCAGCGCGGCGACGTCGATGCCCTCGCCGACGTCCTGGGTGATCTGGCCCGGGCGGTGGTCCAGCGGTACCGGGGCGACCTGCGCCGGCTGCGTGCCATGGCGCACCATGACCCGGCCGGCGAGCGGGCGCTGCTGGCCGAGCTGCCCGGGGTCGACGCCGAGGCGGTGGACCTGTTTCTCCGCGAGGCGCAGGCGCTGTGGCGCGAGGTCGCCCCGGTGGCGGACCGGCGGGCGCTCACCGCGGCCCGGCGGCTCGGCCTGGGGCGCTCCCCGTCGGACCTGGCCGGCCTCGCCGGCTCCGGCGAGTCGGAGCGGCTGGCGTGGCTGGTGGGGGCGCTGGCGCGGGTGGAGCTGGAGAAGCGGTACGCCGAGCTGACCGGCTGAGCGTGCGTTCGCCCACAGTTCCGTCAAATCTGACCGTTAGGACGATGGCATTGCCTATGATGATCTCGGCAGGATGCCCGCCCGGTTCGGGCGGGCAGGCAGCCGCCGGCGGTGCGACCCGGTTCGGGTCGCGGTCACCGCCGGGGACAGGTTCTATGTGGCGCCCCAGGCCGCGGTTCGCGGCCCGGGGCGCCCCCTGTCTCCCTTTCAGATGCCGCGCAGGTGCTGCGCGACCCGGGTGTGCGGCTCCCGGGCCTGCGCCGCGCGCTGCGACCTGCCTACCTCGGGGGCGGCCTCGATCCTCGCGGACCGGGCCACCTCGTTGCCGTTGGCGTAGTCCACCGGCGGTAGGGCCCGCAGCGCGCGCAGCACCTCCGGCGGGGCGTCCTCCCGTTCGGCCTCGCGCAGCACGTCGGCCTTTCCGGCCGGGTAGTCGAGGCGGGACAGATACCGCAGGACGTCGTCGTAAGTCGCCATGATGTGGACTCCTCGCCGCTTTAGATCCGGTTCACGACCGGCCGCGGTTACCCACCCGCCGACCGCTCACGCCCTCGAGCGGCGGGGGGATTCGCCGGCCGGGGGCGCCGTTTGGCGAACCCGCCCGCGGGTACGCCACCCGCCCGAGGCGAAGGCGGAAAGAAGCACGCCGGCCGAGGCAGCGGAAGGAGCACGCCCATGGACTACAACACCTTCGTCGACCAGGTCGCCCAACGGGCCAGGGTCCCCGCCGAGCGGGCCGTCGAGCTGACCCGGGCCACGCTGGAGACGCTGGCGGAGCGCCTGACCGGGGGCGAGGTGCTCGACCTCGCGGCGCAGCTACCGAAGCCGCTGCAACTGGTGCTGCGGCCCAGCCCGGACACCGAGGCCGCCGACCGGTTCGGCGCGGCCGAGTTCGTCGCCCGGGTCGGCCGGCGGGCCGCCCTCGACGAGCGGGCCGCCCGGGACGCGGTCCGGGCCGTGTTCGTCACCCTGCGGGAGGCGGTCACCGGCGGGGAGTTCGACGACATCGTGGTCCAACTGCCGCGGGACTACCGGGACATGGTGGAACCGGCGTTCGCCCCGGGCGCCACCACGCCACGCCGCCCCTGAGCCCGATCCGGCCCTCGTCGGGTGGGTCGCACCGGGCCACCATAGGCGCTGCGCTTCGGTCCCGTAAGGCCCGGACCCGTTCGCGGGGGTGGCGTGTCCCGACCGTCCCGGCCGGTTGGCGTCCCGGTGCCCCTCGGCGGCGGGTCCGGGACCGATCACCGCTGGTGACGGCGGGGATGGGGGCTTGGCGAGTCGACGGGGGCTGGCCTAACCTTGCCGGACGAGGGGAGTACTTCCCACGAATCATTCCGGTCAGTACGGCGTGCCCCGGGCGCGCCTCGGGTGGTTGCCCACGAAACAGTGGGTGAAGGAGACCTCGAACATGACAGGGTGTTCGAGGAGACTCCATGACCGATTTGTCGTATATTTCCGCCGGTGAGTTGTCCTCGGTCGGTACCCCCATCCTCTGGGCGGTCACCATCGCCGGGGTGCTCGCCCTGCTGGTGCTGGACTTCCTCGTCACCCGGCGCCCGCACGAGGTGTCGATCAAGGAGGCGCTCGGCTGGTCCGCCTTCTACATCGCCCTCCCGCTGGCCTTCGGCGGCTGGGTCTGGTGGCGGTTCGGTTCGCAGCAGGGCGTGGAGTACCTGACCGGCTACCTGGTCGAGAAGTCCCTCTCGGTCGACAACCTCTTCGTCTTCATGCTGCTGCTCGCCGCGTTCGCGGTGCCCGCCGTGCTCGCCCAGCGGGTGCTGCTCTTCGGCATCGCCGGCGCGCTGGTGCTGCGGGCGGTCTTCATCGCCCTCGGCGCGGCGGCCCTGCAGACCCTCGACTTCGCCTTCCTGATCTTCGCGATCATCCTGATCGTCACCGCCGCCAAGCTGCTCCGCGACGCCCTCTCCGGCCACGAGCAGGAGGTGGACATCAACAAGATGCGATCGGTGAAGCTGCTGCGCAGGTTCATGCCGGTCGTCGAGGAGTACCAGGGCACCAAGATGATCGTGCGGCACAACGGCCGCCGGGCGCTGACCCCCCTCGCCCTCGTGGTGGTCGCGCTGCTCGCCACCGACATCGTCTTCGCCGTCGACTCGGTGCCCGCGGTGTACGGCATCACCGAGGACCCGTACCTCGTCTTCGCCACCAACGCCTTCGCCCTGCTCGGCCTGCGGGCGCTGTACTTCGTGCTGCACGCCGCGCTGCGCCGCCTCGTGCACCTCAGCTACGGCCTGGCGGCCATCCTCGCCTTCATCGGCGTCAAGCTCGGCCTGCACTGGGCGCACGGCATCTGGTCCGGCGTGCCGGAGATCCCCACCCTCGCCTCTCTGGGCGTGATCATCGGCGTGCTGGTCGTCGTCACGCTCACCAGCCTCCGCGCCACCCGCGTCCGTGCCCCCGGCGGGGGCGGGTCCGGCTGATCCGGGCATTCGGCCCCACCCCGGGTGGTACGACTGACGGGTGGGAATCGTGTCACCGGGCTTCCAGGGCCGGCCCCGCTCGGCGGAGCCGGCCCTACCCCCGGGGCAGTACCTGACCGAGGACTTCCCGGTGCTCTCCGCCGGCCCCACGCCGACGGTGCGGCCGGACACCTGGGAGTTCGTCGTCACCACCGAGACTGGCGCGGAGTACCGCTGGTCCTGGGCGGAGTTCACCGCCCTGCCGCAGGAGACCCCGAGGGTCGACATCCACTGCGTCACCCGCTGGTCGAAGCTGGGCACGACCTGGCAGGGCGTCTGCCTGGACGTCCTGCTCGACGGCGTCGACACCGCCGCGGCGTACGCGCTGGTCCATTCGTACGGCGGATACACCACCAACCTGCCGTTGGCCGACCTGCGCGGCGGAAAGGCCTGGGTGGTGCACCGCTACGACGGCCGGGGACTGCCCGCCGAGCACGGCGGGCCGGCGCGCTTGCTGGTGCCCCACCTGTACCTCTGGAAGTCCGCGAAGTGGGTACGCGGGATTCGGCTCAGAACCTCGGACGAGCCCGGCTTCTGGGAGACCGCCGGGTACCACGACTACGGCGACCCGTGGCGCGAGCAGCGCTACGCCGGCGATTGACCGCCCCGTTGACCTGGCGGGTGGCCCGGCTCGTCGAGCGCCGGCCCGAGACGCCGACCGCGCAGACCCTCGTTCTCGACGCGCCCGGCTGGCCGGGGCACCTGCCGGGCCAGCACGTCGACGTCCGGCTGACCGCCGCAGACGGCTACCAGGCCGCCCGGTCGTACTCCCTGGCGGGGCCGGCCGACGGCGACCGCATCGCGTTGACCGTGCAGCGGGTGCCCGACGGCGAGGTGTCGCCGTACCTGATCGACGTCTGGGCGGTGGGCGACCCGGTGGAGGTGCGCGGCCCGGTCGGCGGCTGGTTCGTCTGGCGGCCGGCGGAAACCATGCCGGTGCTGCTGGTCGCCGGCGGCTCCGGCGCGGTGCCGCTGATGGCGATGGTCCGTGGCCGGCGCGCTGCCGGCAGCCGGGCACCCTTCCGGCTGATCTACTCCGTGCGCACCCCGGCCGACGTGTTCTACGCCGACGAGCTGCACCGCCGCGCCCGCGACGACCGGGGCCTGGACGTGGCGTACGTCTACACCCGGGCCGCGCCCGACGGATGGCGGGGCGAGCCGCACCGGATCGGGGCGGCCGACGTGAACACCCACGGCTGGCCGCCCGACCTGGACCCGCTCTGCTACGTCTGCGGGCCGACCGGCTTCGTGGAGGCGGTGGCGGACATGCTGGTGGGCCTGGGTCACCCGCCCGGGCGAATCCGCACCGAACGGTTCGGCCCGACCGGCTGATCCGCCTCCGCGACCCCCGCAGTTTCGCACCCCTGCGATCCCGACAGCGTGACCCGGCGAGGAGACCCGATGACCGAGATGTCCTACCTGGACGGCAACATGCTCGACGGCCCGCTGCGGGAGCTGTTCGCCGTCGACCTGAGCCCCGCCATCGCCCGCTGCGAATCCTGTGGGATGACCGGCCCGCTGGCCGGCCTGCACGTCTACCCGCACGCCCCCGGCCTGGTCGCCCGCTGCCCGGCGTGCACGCAGGTGATGCTGCGCCTGGTCCGGGCACCCGACCGGGCCTGGCTCGACCTGCGCGGCGCCACCTTCCTCCAGGTGCCGCTGCCGCCCGACCAGCCGCGCCCGTAGTCGGACTGAACCCTCACGTTTGCCCCGCCCTGCGACGGGAAGCACCCGGCATGACGAAACCTCGTGTGGTGATCGTGGGGGCCGGATTCGCCGGTTACCACGCGGCGAAGACGTTGAGCGGCCTCGCGCGGGACCGGGCCGAGATCGTGCTGCTGAACGCGACCGACTACTTCCTCTACCTGCCACTGCTGCCCGAGGTGGCCGCCGGTGTGGTAGAGCCCGGCCGGGTCGCGGTGCCGCTCAGCGGCACCCTCGACGGCGTACGGGTGATCGTCGGCGAGGCCGACCGGGTGGACCTGCATAACCGCTGGGTCGGCTACACGATCTCCGAGGGCGACCAGGGCCGGATCGCCTACGACCGGCTCGTACTAGCCGTCGGCAGCGTCAACAAGCTGCTGCCCATCCCCGGGGTCACCCAGTACGCCCACGGGTTCCGCGGCCTGCCCGAGGCGCTCTACCTGCACGACCACGTGGTACGCCAGATCGAGCTGGCCGAGCTGACCGACGACCGGGCCGAGCAGCGGGCCCGTACCACCTTCGTGGTGGTCGGTGCCGGCTACACCGGGACGGAGGTGGCCGCGCACGGTCAACTCTTCACCGACCGGCTGGTCGCCCAGCGCCCGCACCTGAACATCCGGCCGCGCTGGATGCTGCTCGACGTGGCCCCCCGGGTGCTGCCCGAGCTGGACCAGCGGATGTCCACCACCGCCGACCGGGTGCTGCGCCGGCGCGGGGTCGACGTGCGGATGGGCACCTCGGTGTCGGAGGCCACCCCGGACGGGGTGATGCTGACCGACGGCGAGTACGTGCCCACGTGCAGCCTCTTCTGGTGCGTCGGGGTGCGCCCCGACCCGTTCGTCGCCGAGCTCGGCCTGCGCACCGAGAAGGGCCGCCTGGTGGTCGACGAGTACCTGACCGTCCCCGGCTTCCCCGAGGTGTACGCCTGCGGCGACGCCGCCGCGGTGCCGGACCTGACCCGCCCCGGGCAGGTGTGCACGATGACCGCCCAGCACGCTCAGCGGCAGGGCAAACTGGCCGCCCACAACATCGCCGCCTCGTACGGGCAGGGCCGGCGCCAGCCGTACAAGCATCACGACCTGGGCTGGGTTGTCGATCTCGGCGGCAAGGACGCCGCCGCGAACCCGCTGAAGGTGCCCCTCTCCGGCCTGCCGGCCAAGGCTGTCACCCGCGGTTACCATCTGCTGGCGATGCCTGGCAATCGGGCCCGGATCGGCGCGGACTGGCTGCTCGACGCGATGCTGCCCCGCCCGGTCGTGCAGCTCGGCCTGGTGCCCGCCAGCACCGTGCCGCTGGAGAGTTCGTCCCCGGAGGTCCCGGCCCACCGCCGCTGAGTCCACTGAGAACGGGTCAGCGCGCGGTCAACGGCCGGCGGGGGCGGCGGGGGCCGGTGGGGGGCGGCGGCCCGAGGGCCCGAACTCCCGCAGCAGCAGTTGCCCGATGCCGGCGGCCGGGATGGCCAGCAGCGCGCCGACCAACCCGGCCAGCTCCGCCGCGAACAGCACGCTGACCAGCACTGTCAGCGGGTTCAGCCGGACCGCCCGGGACATGATCACCGGTTCCAACAGGTGGTTCTCGATCTGCTGGTAGACCACGAAGAAGACCAGCACCACGATGCCGGCCGTGCGGGAGTGCAGGAATCCGGCTCCGGTGGCGAAGATCGCCCCCAGGGTCGCCCCGACCAGGGGCACCAGGTCGGCGAGCGCCACGAACAGCGCGATGACCCCGGCGAACGGCACCCCCGTCAGGATCAGCACCAGGAAGGTCAGAGCCCCGCAGATCACGCTGATCAGCAGGTTCCCGCTCAGGTAGCCGGTGATGACCCGGGAGATGCCCCGGCCGATCCGCCGTGCTCGGCGCGCCGGCCCGTCGCCGAGCAGGGCCGTCACTCCTGCGGTGATCCTCGGGGCCTCCAGCACCATCAGGTACGCCAGTACGACCACGGTGACCAGTCCCGCGAAGGTCTCCACCACGCCCCGGAGCAGGCCGACGGCGGGTTCGCCGAACCGGCCCCCGTACTGCTCGATCTTCGCGGAGTGACCGGCCACGTACTGCCGCAGCCCTAACCGGTCCAGCGCCTCGCCGACCGGCCCCTGCCCGTCCCGGACCTCCCGCAGCAGGTGCGGGGCCCGGTCGGCGAAGCGGCCGAACTCGTCGAGGAGCGGCAGGAGGATCACCGTGACCGACGCGGCGAGCACCCCGATCACGGCCAGGAAGATCAGCAGGGTGGCCACCGCGCGGTGCCGGACGAAGCGCTGCTGGAGGGCGTCGACCAGCGGTTTCAGCGCGACGGCGAAGAACGCCGCGATGACGGTCCAGAGCAGCACCCGCCGGGTGGCCCAGATCAGCGCCGCCCCGAGCAGCGTGGCCAGCACCAGGCCGATGACGATCGCCGCCCGCCGGGCGGCGACCAGGTCGGCGTTCCTCATCCGCCGCGCCTACCCCCACCCAAACCGAACAAACCCCCCACCCCGCGCCCTACCCCCACCCCACCCCGGCCCGGAAGCGCTCCGGTGATCATGAGGTTAGCGCTATTCGCATCGGCGTTTCGTGACGCTAACTCCATGATCACCGGCGGCCCCGTCGGCGGGGTGGGGGTGGGTGGGGGTGGGGTCGGTGGTGGGGGTGGTGTTGGCGGTGAAGTCGGTTAGTGGGGGGCCGTGCAGGACCTGGCCCGGAATCGGATCGCGGGCCACTCGCGTTGCGAGTCTGCCGGTCGGTAGCCGCCCCGGCCGGTGCGCGGCGGCGAGCACCACGTTGCCGTAGCGCCGCCCGCGCAACATCCGTCGGTCCGCCACGAGCCAGACGTCGGTGAAGACGGCACACAGCGTGGCCACCCGGGCGCGGGTGAACGCCAGCGGCGGCAGGTCGGTGACGTTGACCAGCAGGATGCCGTCCGGGCGCAGCACCCGGGCCGCCTCCGCGGCGAACTCCACGGTGGCCACGTGCCCCGGCATCCGGGCCGCCTGGTAGACGTCGGCCAGCACCAGGTCGTACCCGGCCGTCGGGGCCGCGGTCACCGCGTCGCGGGCGTCGGCGACGACGACGCGTACCCCCTGCGGTGGCGCGGGCAGTTCGCGGCGGACCAGCTCGACCACGGCGGGGTCCCGCTCCACCACCAACTGGGCGGACCCCGGCCGGGTCACCCCGACGTAGCGGGGCAGGGTCAGCGCGCCCCCGCCGAGGTGCAGCGCGTCAACGGGCGCCCCGGGCGGCGCCGCCAGGTCCACCACGGCAGCCATCCGGCGGACGTACTCGAAGTGCAGGTGACGGGGGTCGGCCACGTCGACGTAGGACTGGGCGACCCCGCCGGCGAGCAGGGTGCGCCCGGTGCGGCGGGCCGGGTCGGCCACGAGGTGTGGGCCGTCGGCGGCGGAGTGCATCCCGGCACGGTATCGGCCGGTGCTCCACGTCCCGGCCGCCGGGCCGGCGGGCACAGGCCCGCCGGCCGGTGTGCTCAGCCGCCGGCCGCCGGGCCGAGCAGGTCACGCAACCCGTCCGGTACGTGCAGAGAGGCGACCAGGTCGCCGTCCCGGTCGGCCAGCGCGGTGAGCGTCGCCTGCGCCCCGTAACGGGCCTGTTCCCTGGTACGACCGCTGAGCCGGGCCACCTCGGCGAGGAAGCCGGGCAGGTCGCGGTGGCGTTCGATGCCGTCCACCGGGACCACGTCGTGCAGCGACACCGGAACCGCCTCCAACAGGCGCTGTCGCTCGGCCTGGTCCAGCGCCCAGGCCAGGGTCAGCACCGTCGCCTCGGCGGCCACCTTCGCCGTGCCGAAGTCGACGCCGGCCCGCCGGCCGATGTCGTCGACCAGTTCGCGGTAGCCCAGGGCCGTGGCTCCCGGCGCCCCACCGGGTTCCCGCGGCGCGCGCGGCTGAGCCCGGGCGGTCGGCGCGGGAGCGGCCGGCGGCGGGGCCGGGCCGCCCCGGGTGGCGTCCGGCTTGTGCCGTCCGGCCGGCGGCGGGCCGGCGCGCTTGCCCCGGTCCAGGTGCGTGAGCTGTTTGGACGCGCTGAGGCTGGCACCGGTCTCGCTGGCCTGCCGGCCACGTTCCCGGGCCTGGCGGGCCAGGGCCCGACGGCGCTGGTTGTCCCCCTCCATCTGCTTGCGCATGTGGCACACCCCGTTCCTTCTCCGGATGACCGTCGGCCCTCGCCTTCCCGGCGTCGTCGGGGCCGAAACGGGTCGGGCCCCGGGGGCCGAAACGGGTCGGCTGTCGGGGCGGGACGCGACGGGACGGGCCGTCGCCGCCGGCCCGGGTGGGACGACGGGTGGGTGGGACGGCCTGCCGAGGCTCATCCCGGGTGGGTGATGGTGGATCACCCGGATCGCCCCCACGATCGCAGTGGACCGGAAGACTTCCGATGCACGCGGAAGGGAAGGTCGCCATGAAGAGGATCGTCGAGATCGTCCCCGCCCGTCCCGGCTGGTACGCCCGTTGGCGGGTTACGCCGCAGGCCACCAGGTGCTACCCGGTCAGCCTGTGGGCGCTGCTGGAGGAGGCCGACGGGGTCGGCCGGGAGGTGGTCGGCGTCGACTGCGTCGGGCAGTGGCCCGGGGCGGACGACAACGAGGCGGGTGGAGAGTTCGTCCGTTACCTGTTCCAGACGCCGGATTCCGGTTCGCCGGAGGACGCGGAACCTCCGCTCGGCGACACCGAGCGTCGCGTCGACGGGCCGCGTCTGCAACCGGTCACCGCCACCTGAGGCGTTCCTCCGGCTCCCGGCCCCCTCGTCCCAGGGCCGGGGGCCACCTTCTGCCCGGGATCCGACGCCCCGAGGCCAGCCGACGCCGCGTGTCCCGAGGCCAGCCGACGCCGCTTAGCTTGATGTCAGCCGACATCGCGTTGCTTGATGTCAGCCGACGTCGCGTTGCTTGATGTCAGCCGACGTCGCCTTGCTTGATGTCAGCCGACGTCGCGTGCCCCGTCGGTATCGGCGGTGGCGTGGGTGCCGGTGGCCGGCCGGGCGGCGGCCAGCACCTCGGTCAGACCGGTGCGGTCGAGCAACTGCCGGAGCTGGCTGCTCATCCCGGTCAGCCGGATCGGGGTGGATCCCCTGCGGTAGATCACCACCAGGGCGCTGAGCCCCGAGGAGTCGCAGAGCCTGACCCCGCAGAGGTCGATCTCCAGGTCGTGGTGGCCGTCCCGACGCAACTCGTCGGCCGCGTCCACCAGCTCGGGCGAGGTGTCGAAGTCCAACTCGCCGGTCAACCGAAGCCGGGCGCGCCCGGCTTCGAGCCGGGTCACCTCGATGGTCAACAGCTGGGAGGGCATGGGTCCATGCTTCCAGCCGACCGTGATCGACGCACCCGGGGGGTGTTCAGGCGGACGCCGAGCGATGCGACCACAACTCGGCGGGCTCTTCCGCCCCGTCTGGCAGCGGGCGGGCGAGCAGCCCGGCGACACCGGTCAGGTCGAGGATGGTGTCCAGGAAGCGGGGGGTCGAGCGCAGCCGGAGGGCCGTGCCGATCTGCTGACCCTCCCGCCATGCGTGCACGATCACCGACAGCCCGGAGCTGTCGATGAACTCGAGTTCGGCGAAGTCGAGCACGAGCACCGCCGGGCGCTCGGCGAGTCGCCGGTCGATCTCGTGCCGCAACGGGGCGGTGGTGGTGAAGGTGAGTTCGCCGCCGACCCGGACGAGGGGGGCGTCCGGATCGGAGAGATCGACGGAGAGGGGCAGTGGTGTCGCCTCGGACTTTCTCCCATGGGGGACCACGATCACGCCTTTCCACGGGCTGCCGGTGGGGCAGGTCTTCGCCGGATCGTATCAATGCTTACGTGCCACCGCCCGGTACGTCGATTCGGCAGGTACCTGGGCGTCGAGTGGCGTTACCGGCACACCGGCGTAGGGTGGGATGTAGGCGAATGGACCCATGCGTCGTTTCCGGCACCCCGCAGGTGCCGAGTGGGTGTCGAGAAGGAGTGGGGCTCAGCTGGTGACTGCCGCCGACGTCAGGGGCTCGGACCCGGGCGACGGACGGGTCTCCACGCCGGGCACCGCACGGTTCCCGGCGTGGTCCGCCGACCTCGCGGCGCGATCCGCGTCGCCGCTGCCGCCGCTCGCCCCGGACCGTGGCCCGCGCACCCCGGACCGTGGCCCGCGCACCTCCGACCGTGGCCCGCGCACCCCCGACCGGGGCCCGCCGTCCCTCGACCGGGGCCCGCCCACCCCCGGCCGTGACACCGACCCCGACTGGTCAGAGGTCGTCGAGCACTTCCGCGAGGGCCTGATCGTCTGCGACGCCCGCGCCGTGGTGCGCCACCTGAGCCCGGTCGCCGAGCGGTTGCTGCCCGAGGTGGTCGCCGGCGAGCTGCTCGCCGCGTCCGGCATCGCGGCCCTCGACGCCGGGTCCGACGCCGGCGAGTTCACCCACCGTGGTCGTCGGCTGCGGGTCCGTCAGGTGCCACTCTCCGCCGCTCGGTGCTGCTGGTACGTCGAGGACGTCACCGAGAGCGTCACCCGGGCCGACGCGCTGCTCGCCGCGCGGGCGCGCTCGGCGTTCCTGGCCGTGGTCGGCGAGAAGCTCGGCAATCCGCTGCACCCCGACCGGGCCGCCGCCGCGGTGGTCCGACTCGCCGTGCCCACCCTGGCCGAGGTGGCCGTGCTGGTGTCGGCCCCCCGCTCAGGCCGGGCCCGCTGGTGGCGGGCCGCCCGGGCCGACGACGAGACCCCGACCGTGGACAGTGGCGTGCTCAACGCCGTCGACCTGCCGGCTGCCATCGACGAGGCGCTCGCCGGTTCCGAGCCGCACGCCCTGGATTGGCTCGTGGAGCAGGCCGTCGAGGCGGGCTGGCTGCCCGGCCTCGACGCCGCCGACGCCCGTGTTCGGGTGGTGCCGCTGCCGGGGCCTGACCTGCCGGCCGGCGTGTTGCTCGTCGCCCGCCGCAACACCCGCTACCACGACGAGGACGATGTCGATCTGGTACGCGCCTTCGCGGCCCGGGCCGGTGCCGCCATGACCACCGCCGTGCTCTACCGCGATCAGGCCGAGGTCGCCGACACCCTCCAGGCCAGTCTGGTGCCGGTCGAACCGGCGGAGACTCCCGGTGTGCAGTGGGGCACCGCCTACCGGCCGGCGCAGGCCGGCCTGCGCATCGGCGGCGACTTCTACGGCTCGCACCGGCTGCCCGACGGCGGTTCGGTGTTCTTCCTCGGCGACGTCTCCGGCAAGGGCGTCGAGGCCGCCGTCTTCACCGGGCAACTCCGCCAGTGTCTGCAGGCCCTGCACCGGGTGGAGTCGCACCCCGGCCGGTTGCTGCGGCTGCTCAACGACGCCCTGCTGGAGACCACCCTGGCGCACGGGCAGGGCCGCTTCGCCACCATGGTTCTCGGCGTGGCCCGGCCCCGCCGTGACGGCGGGCTGACCCTGACCATGTCCGGCGGTGGCCACCTGCCGCCGTTGGTGTTGCGCGCCTCCGGTGAGGTCGAGCCGGTCGGCCTCAGCGGGATGCTGATCGGCGTGGTGCCCGATCCGCGCATCGGCGAGGTGACCGTCGAGTTGGCGCCGGGCGAGACCTGCTTGCTCTACAGCGACGGGGTGACCGAGGCACGTGGCGGCCGGCGCGGCGACGAGCAGTTCGGCGCCGACCGGCTGGTCCGCGCGCTCACCGGGTGCCACCGGATGCCAGCCCCGGCGCTGGCCGAGCGGATCGAACAGGTCACCTGCGACTGGCTCGCCCACGGCGACCACGACGACATCGCGGTGCTCGCGCTGCGGGCGACCGGCCCCCACGGCCGGCCGACCCGGCACCTGCACGCGGTGCCCTCTTCGTCCTGACCGACCACCCTGAGGAGACTTCCGCGTGACCGCCACCGCCACCGAGGCGTCCCCGACCGACTCGTACCACGGCTTCCTGGAGTCGTTGGAGGAGGCCGACGAGTACGCCGCCATCGACACGGCCCTCGGGTTGATCGACGCCGGGGTGCCGGCCGAGCGGGTGCTGCTCGACCTGATCGCCCCCGCCCAGGTCGAGGTGGGGGAGCGGTGGGCGCGCAACGAGTGGAGCGTCGCCCAGGAACATGCCGCTACCCACATCAGCGAGCGGGTCGTGGCGGCCGTCGCCGCCCGGGCCGTGCCCCGCCCCACCCGCGGCCGGGTCGTGGTGGCCTGCATGGACGGCGAGTGGCACGCCCTGCCGCCCCGGCTGGTCGCCGAGGTGCTGCGGCTGCGCGGCTGGCAGGTTACCTTTCTCGGGGCCAGCGTGCCGGCCGCACATCTGGTCTCCTACCTGCACCGGCACGACGCGCACGCGGTCGCGTTGGCGTGCGCGCTGCCGATGCGGCTGCCGCACGCCCACCGGATGATCGAGGCCTGCCGCCGCTCCGACGTACCCGTGGTGGTCGGTGGTCGCGGTTTTGGCCACGACGGGCGGTGGGCCCACCGGCTCGGGGTCGCCTGGGCCCCCGACGCGCCCGCCGCGGCCGACCTGGTGGCCGACGAGCGGGCCCTGCGGCGGGTCCGGCCGGCGGAGCTGTCCCAGCTCGCCGATGACGAGTACGCCAGCCTGGCGAAGCGGCGCGGCGAGCTGATCGACGGTGCGCTGGCCGATCTGCGCGCCCGGGCCCCCGGAGTGCGGGAGTACACGACCGCCCAGCTCGACTCCACCGTCAGCGACCTCGGCCACATCGTCGACTTCCTCGCCGCCGCGGTATACGTCGACGACGGCTCGCTGTTCATCGACTTCGTGCGGTGGCTGATCGGAATCCTGGCCAGTCGGGGGGTGCCGGCCTCGGCGGTGGGGCTCACCCTCGGGTACTACGTGGACGAGCTGCGGGACTTTCCGCGGGCGGCGCGGTTCCTGGGCGAGGCGTCGGCGTCGGCCGCTGCCGGAACGGGCCCGCGGGCGGGGTGACACGCGGTGGTGCCGACCTCCGCGGAGGCCTTGCTTATACTTGCTCCACTGCAAGAGTCCGCCTGCGGGGGAGCGAGGGGAACCACGGTGACGTTCACCGTCACGTACGCCCAGCGGTTCGGCGTCGCGGTGTGCCTGCGACTCGCCGGCGAGCTCGACGTGAGCACCGCCCCCGAGCTGATCGAGGCCCTCGACCGGCTCGCCGAGGAGGGGGAACGGCACCTTCTGGTCGACCTGACCGACCTTACCTTCTGCGACTCCACCGGCATTGCCGCGTTCGTCCGGGGCGACAACCGGGCCGCGGCCCGGGGCGGCTGGCTGCGGCTCACCGGGGCCTCCGGGCGGGTGGAGCGGGTGCTGCGGGTGACGGGGCTGGCCGAGGTCCTGGGTTACCGTTCAGACACGGCCAACCCGAGGTCGCAGTCTGCCCCCTGATGGGCTAGATTTCCCCGCCAGCAAGGTGGCCATTAGGTCGCCGTCCGCGTCAACCCGAGGCAGGTCTTTCATGGCTGGAAACATCCCCGGCCCCGTTCGCATCCTCGTGGTGGACGACGACCCCGGTGACGTTCTGATGATCGAGGAGGCCCTTTCCGACTCCGACGTCGACAAGGTCATCGACGTGGTCAGCGACGGCCAGGAGGCGATGGAATTCCTACGCCGCGAGGGTCGGCACACCGAGGCCCGCCGCCCCGACGTGATTCTGCTCGACCTGAACATGCCCCGGATGGACGGGCGGCAGGTGCTCGGCGAGGTCAAGCAGGATGACGACCTGCGTACCATCCCGATCGTGGTGCTCACCACCTCCAACGCCGACACCGACATCGTGGGCAGCTACACCCTCCAGGCCAACGCGTACGTGACCAAGCCCATCGACCTGGACGACTTCAACGACGTGGTGCGTCGGATCGACGAGTTCTTCGGCCGGGTCGTGGTGCTGCCCAAGCGCGGCTGACCCGCGCCCCCGCGCCCTCCGGAGGCGGCTGGCGTCGCCGCTTCGGATGCTGAACATTTTCGGCGAACCCCTCCGGCGGTAGCCGGCACCGTCGAGGATCGCAGGAGGGAAGAAACATCGGCTGCCTGGGGGCGACAGCATGAAATTCTCCGTCGTGGAGTTCGGCTACGACCGGCGGCAGGTCGACTCCTGCCTCGACGAGCTGGCGGTCCGGTTGAGCCGGCTCGCCGCCCGGGCGGAGGGCACCGGGGCGGGCCGCGAGTGGGACCGCGTCCGACAGGAGGCGGCCGGCGTGTGCGCCCTCATCGAGCACCGCCGCGCCACCCGGGGCGCAGCCGAGCCGGGCCGGTCGCCGCTGGGGGACACCGAGCGGGAGGCCGCGGAGATCCTGGCCCAGGCCCGGTTCGAGCTCGACGCGGCCCGCGAGGAGGCCCGGCACCTCCGTGAGCAGACGTACGCCGAGGCGGTGTGGGCCCGTCGGGACTTTGAGGCGGCCCTGGCGGCCCGTCGCCACCGGGAAGAGCGGGCCGACGAGATCCTCACCGCGCTGGCCGGGGAGCCGGTGGCCGTGGACACGCCGACGGCCGCCGCGGCCGTGCCGCCCGGCGGAGGGCCCACCACCCGGGGCGCGGCGGCCGGCGTCGAGCCACCGGGCGAGCGGGGCACCCGGGCGGCCTGAGCACCGTCCGGGACGTCAACGTCGGCCGTTCTCCGCCGAGGTGACCGTGAGGCTATGGCGGGTGCTGTCGCCGCTGGAGAACGGCCAGAGCCGGTCGGCGTGCTCGACCAGTTGGGCGAGCTGCTGCCGGCTCAGGCCTGCCGAGGAGATCCAGGCGTGCACGTCGGCCCGGTAACGTCCGTCGTCGTCGCGGCCCAGCCGGGCCTCCGCACGGACCTGCACGGTGTGCGCCTCGTCGGTGATCTCCCCGGCCGCCTCGACCGCGGCGTGGTGCAGGCAGGACGCGAAGGCGGCGGCCAGTAGTTGCTCCGGCGTCAAACCCGTGCAGTGTGGCGCCAACGGGGAGGCCAGGGCGCTCGACAGCCCCCCGTCGTCGGTGCGGACATGGCCCCCCTCCGCGGTAGCGGTGGCCTCGTGCAGCCAGGAGCTCGGATCCGGCATCGCGTTCCCCCCTCAGTCACCCGCCCGGCTACCCGGCCCGGGCCCCGCGAAACCGCCGCCGGCATCGCGGTGAGAGGCAGGACCTCTTCGTCGACAGGGGGCTCGCCGCTCAGCCGACCGGGCCGTCGCCGAAGACCGCCGCCTGGGTCGCCTCGGCGGCCGCCTGTTCGGTCCACGGGGACACCTCCCCGTCGCGCTGCCGGGGCGGACGGCCCGCGTCGAGCATCGGCACGTACACCCGGGCGTCGACCGCCTCGGCCAGCAGCAGCGCAGCCACCAGGCTGGTCGGCCGGCTCTCCGGGTCGTCGGCCATGAGCTGCCGGCAGAGCACGACCACCTCCTGCGGCAGGCCCTCGATCGACGGCAGTGGCTCCGGCGGCTGCTGGCGGCGGGCACCGAGCAGTTGGGTGGTGCTTGTGGCCGGGTACGGCAGCCGGCCGGTGAGGCAGTAGTACAGCAGCACGCCGAGGGCGTACATGTCGGCGGCGGGGGTGGCGGGATGCCGTTCGAGCTGCTCCGGGGCCAGGTACGCGGGGGTGCCCACCACGATCCCGTCCGGCACCTCGTCGGCCACGCCGGCCGGGGTGGCGATGCCGAAGTCCAGCACCTTCACCCCGCTGGGCGTGAGCATGACGTTGGCCGGCTTCACATCGCGGTGCACGATGCCGCTCGCGTGCGCGGCGGACAACGCCGCGGCGACCTCCGCGCAGACCCGGACCGCGATGCGCCAGTCCAACGGTCCGGCGCGCAGGTGCGCGGCGAGGGTGTCGCCCTCCGCCAACTCCATCACGATGTACGGCAGCGACCCGCCGGGCAGCGTCGAGGAGGTGCCGAAGTCGTGCACGCTGGCCACGTTCGGGTGCACCAGCCGGGCCGCGGAGCGGGCCTCGGTGCGGATCCGTTCCAGGGCGGTCGGCTCGTTCCGACCGGGGGAGATCAGCTTCACCGCGACCGGCCGGTCGAGCACCGTGTCGTGGGCCCGCCAGACCTCCGACATCCCCCCGATACCGATGCGCTGTTCGAGCTGGTACCGCCCGTCCAGCGTTCTCATCGACCGCTCCTCGTCTCGCTCGCCATCCCGGCGGGCGCAAAAATCCCGTCGCTTCCGCCCGGTACCCGGCCTGCCAAAAGGGCAAACCACCGGGGTGTCGGCCGGCGTCGCCCGCGGCCGGCGGGGAGGTGCGGTAACTTCCATCGGAGGGCTCGTCCCGGGGTGACGGCGGTGGGACGGAGGGGCGATGACCGAGGTGACCGTGCGCTTCGTGGGCGGACCCGCTCACGACCTGATGCGGGAGGTGCCGGCCGGGCCCGACGGGGCACCCCCGCAGCGTTGGGTGCTGCGCCACCCGAATGGTTCCCCGACGCCGGTCGGTGGCGTCGCCGACCACCTCTACCAGCGCGACCGCCCCGACGACACCGGCATGTGGACGATGCGCTTCGTCCGCACCGATCCCTTCGGAATGACTCAGTAAGCCGCGCCTCGCGTCGAAACGCGGTGGGCCGCGCCCGGCGTCGAAACGCGGTGAGCCGTGTCGCCCGGCGCGAAGCCGGTGAGCCGTGTCGCCCGGCAAGAGATGCGGTCGCCGGCCGGGCGAGGACCGCCCGCAGCACCGGGGCGGGCACCCGGGCGGCTGCCCGGTGCGTCGTCAGCACACCCAGCGCCCAGCGCAGCTCCCGGGGGGTGTAGAAGCCGGCCGGGGAGAGCACCGTCGCCGACGTGACCCGACCGGCGGCGGCGAGTTCCAGGGCGATCGCGCCGCCGAGGCTGTTGCCGGCCACGTGCGGGCGGTCCAGACCGAGCACGGCGAAGACCTCCGTCACGCCGGCGACCACACCGGACATGTCTGCGGGCAGCCCGGCCGCCGGCTCTCACCGGAGAAAGTTACCCACCGGGTAGATAGGTGGGGAACGCTCCGTAGCGTTCGGATCCGCGGGCGCTCCGGTCACCCGGTCGGCGCGCGGAGCCGCCCGGGCGGCCCGGCGGAGAGCCCTCCCTGCCGCCGACGGGCGCGAGCGCGGGGTGAATGAGCGTGCGGTCTCGGCCCGGCCGACCGGCACAGCTGGTACACAGGGTCTGCCGAGGTGGGACACAGCCGATCGTCCCACGATGGGGGGCATGGTCATGGAGGGGCAGGCCGCGCAGGGCCGAATCGAGCTGCGCCGACCGGACGGGGAACCCGTCCGTGTGCTGGTGGTCGACGACGAGCCCACGCTGACCGACCTGCTCTCGATGGCCCTGCGCTACGAGGGCTGGCAGGTCCGCACCGCGGGCAACGGGATGGCGGCGCTGAGCACCGCCCGGCAGTTCCAGCCCGACGCGGTGGTGCTTGACGTGATGCTGCCCGACCTGGACGGCTTCCAGGTGCTGCGGCGGCTGCGCGAACACACCCCGACCGTGCCGGTGCTCTTCCTCACCGCCCGCGACGCGGTGGAGGAACGCATCGCCGGGCTCACCGTCGGCGGCGACGACTACGTCACCAAGCCGTTCAGCCTGGAGGAGGTGATCGCCCGGCTGCGCGCCCTGCTACGCCGCTCCGGCTTCGCGATCGCCACCCGGGAGGACGCGGTGCTGACCGTCGGCAACCTCAGCCTCGACGAGGACAGCCACGAGGTGCGCCGCAGCGACCAGTTGATCACCCTCACCGCGACCGAGTTCGAACTGCTGCGGTACCTGATGCGCAACCCCCGCCGGGTGCTCAGCAAGGCGCAGATCCTCGACCACGTTTGGAACTACGACTTCGGCGGGCAGGCCAACGTCGTGGAGCTCTACATCTCGTACCTGCGGAAGAAGATCGACGCCGGGCGGACGCCGATGATCCACACGCTGCGCGGCGCGGGGTATGTCCTCAAGCCCGCGGACTGACCGGCTGCGCCGGTGGCTGGCCGGCTGGTCCCTACGCACCCGGCTGGTGGCCGCCGTGGTGGCGCTGCTCGCCCTGGTCAGCGTCGGCATCGGCGGGCTCACCACGGTGGCGCTGCGGCAGTTCCTGACCTCCCAGGTCGACGACCAGCTCACCTTCGACGAGCGCCGGCGCGGCGGGGGGCGGCCGTCCTGGCTCACCGACCCGCCCGCGCTGCCCCGCGCCGTCGAGCTGCCGCCCGGTTTACCGCCCGGCTCGATCGTCGCCCGGGTGGCCGACGGCCGGGTCGTCGAGGCGAAGGTCCGCACCTCGACCGGTGAGACCGAGGCGCTGGCCACCGACACGGCGGCCCCGCTGGCCGCCCTGGCCGCCGACGGCCGGCCACGCAGCGTGGAACTCGGCGAGCAGGGCGACTACCGGGCGGTGGCCCGGCCGTTCGCCGACGGCGAGGTGCGGATCTTCGCCCTGTCGCTGGCCGGCGTCCAGGAGACCGTCTGGTGGATGGTGCTGGCCCAGGCCGGAGTGGCCACCGCTGGCCTCTTCGTCGCCGGCGGTCTCGGCGCGCTCATCGTCCAGGCCACGCTGCGCCCGCTGCGCCGGGTCGCCGCCACCGCCACCCGGGTCACCGAGCTGCCGCTGGACCGGGGCGAGGTCGCCCTGTCGGTGCGGGTGCCGGACGCCGACACCGACCCCCGCACCGAGGTCGGCCAGGTCGGGGGCGCGCTCAACCGAATGCTCGGGCATGTCGCCGCCGCGCTCGCCGCCCGGCAGGCCAGCGAGACGCGGGTACGCCAGTTCGTCGCCGACGCCAGTCACGAGCTGCGCACCCCCCTCGCGGCCATCCGCGGGTACGCCGAGGTGGCCCGACGGGGCCGGGACCGGGTCCCGCCCGACGTGGCGCACGCGCTGCGCCGGGTCGAGTCGGAGAGCACCCGGATGACCAGCCTCGTGGAGGATCTGCTGCTGCTGGCCCGGCTCGACTCCGGCCGGCCACTCGCCGTCGAGCCGGTGGACGTGACCGCGCTGGTCGTCGACGCGGTCAGCGACGCGCACGTCGCCGGCCCGGAACACCGCTGGCAGCTCGACCTGCCCGAGGCGGAGCTACTGGTGCCCGGCGACGCCGCCCGGCTGCACCAGGTGGTGGCGAACCTGCTGGCCAACGCTCGGGTGCACACCCCGCCGGGGACCACCGTCACCACCCGACTCGTCGCCGACGGGCCCGACCGGGTGGCGCTGAGTGTCACCGACGACGGCCCAGGCGTGCCGCCCGAACTGCAGGGCGACGTCTTCGAGCGCTTCGCCCGCGGCGACAGCTCCCGGTCGCGGGCCCACGGCAGCACGGGCCTCGGGCTGGCCATCGTGGCGGCGGTGGTGGAGGCCCACCACGGCCGGGTTGAGGTCGCCAGCCGCCCGGGGCGCACCGTGTTCACGGTCGTTCTACCGGCGGTCACGAACTCCACAGTCGACCGTTAGGTCGCTCACCGGCGGGACGACCGGCGGCCGCAGGCTTCCCGAACGCCGTCGGGCATGCGGCGGAAGATCCGGTCGAGGGGTCTTCCGCCGCCCGTCACAGCCGGTCCGCCGCCGACGGTGCGAAATCGCCGGTGGTCGCCCGGACGACCAGTTCGGGCGCCAGTCGGGCCGACTCTGTGCTGCCCGACTCCAACAGGGCCAGCAATGCGTGCAGCGCCCGGGCGCCCATGTCGCGCAGCGGCTGCCGGATGGAGGTCAGCGGCACCAGGAGCTGGGCGGCCACGTCGATGTCGTTGTAGCCGACCACCGCCACTTGCCGGCCCACCCGGATGCCGTGGTCGCGCAGCGTGCCCATCGCCCCGATGGCGGCGAAGTCGTTGACCGCGAACACGCCGTCCGGCCGCCCCACCTCCAGCAGCCGGGCCATCGCCGACGCGCCCCCGGCCACGTCGAAGCTGGACGGGGCCACCAGTCGGGGATCGACCGGCACCCCACGGGCCTTCGCGGTGGCGACGAAGCCGGCGACCCGGTCCGCGGAGGTGCTGGCGTGGTCGGGTCCGGCGACCACGGCGAGCCGCCGGCACCCGATGTCGATCAGGTGCTCGGCGGCGAGCCGACCGCCGAAGCGGTCCCGGCCGGTCACCGACGGGAAGCCCCGGGAGGCGCGACTGACCAGCACGAACGGCACCTGGTCGGCGGCCAGCCGGACCAGGGCCGGGTCGGTGCGTCGAGCATCGCCGATGATCAGGCCGTCGACGCGTTCGCCGAGGAACCGCCGGATCCGCACCGCCCGCGCCTCGTCGTCGTCCCAGGAACCGCTGACCACGGCCTGGTAGCCGGCGCTCGCCGCGGCGGCGTCGATGCCCTCGAACACCGTGGCCAGCACGATGTCGGTGATCCGGGGCACCAGCACCCCGATCACGCCAGTCTTGCCGCTGCGCAGGCTTGCCGCCCAGCGATCCCGGTGGAAGCCGAGTTCCTTCGCGGCGTCGGCGATCCGGATCGCGGTGGCGGGGCTGACTCGCCCGTCGTCGCCATGTAGCACCCGGGAGACCGTGGAGACGTGCACACCGGTGAACTTGGCGACGTCGCGCAGTGTCACCCGCTTGTTCACTGTGCCTCCTGTGCCCCGCAGCGGTTCCGTCCCCGGCAACCTAGCTGAGATGGCTGCCCCCGTTCACATCGAAGGTCGTCCCGGTTGCCGTGGCGCACGAGTCGGAGAGCAGGAACGGCACGATGTCGGCGATCTCCGCCGCCCGGGCGACCCGGCCCAGCGGCATCCGCCGGCGCCGCGCAGCCTTCTGCTCCTCGTCCAGCCGGGCGTGCGTGGGGGTGCCCACCGGGCCGGGCGCGCCGGCGTTGACACGGACCCCCCGCGGTCCGAAGTCGACGGCCAGGTGACGCATATCAGGCCGAGCACCCCGGCCTTCGCCGCCGCGTACGCGGTGCCGGAGAGCCGGGTCCCGCCGTCGAGGACGTTGAGGTTGCCCCACCGGTCACCAGCAGGCTCATCCGGTGCCCCCGAGGATCTCCTCGCGGGCCTGCCGGTAGGCGGTGGAGAGCAGCATCTCCGGTTGGGAGTAGACGACGAACCGGACGCCGAGGCCGATCCAGCGGCGGGCCTCCTGCGGCGAGTAGGCCAGCATGCCGGCGACCCGGCCGGCGGCGACCACCCGCTCGACGAACGCCACCGCGTGCTTGTCCACCTCGGGGTGGGTCGGCTGGTAACCCAGGCCGAGCTTGACCGACAGATCGGCCCGGCCGAGCATCAGCACGTCGAGGTCAGCCGCGAGGATGTCGTCCAGGTTGGCCAGCCCCGTGGGCGTCTCCACCAGGGCGACCGTCGTGGTGTTCTCGGCCGCCCAGGCCAGGTACCGGTCGAAGTCGCCGCGCGCGGTGCCGTGCCCGGCGACCCGGGCCGCCGAGCACAGCGTCCGGTCCCCGGTCGGGGGGTACCGGGTGAGTCGGACCACCTCAGCGGCCTGCTCCCCGGTCTCCACCAGCGGCAACATCACCCCGCCGGCCCCGCTGTCCAGGGACCAGAGCAGGTCCTTCTCCTCGATCCGGCGCAGCCGGACCAGGGCGGTGGTCCCCGCCGAACCGGCCGCCCGCACCATGCTCAGCACACTCTGCTCGTCGGCGGCGGCGTGCTCGGTGTCGATGACCAGGAAGTCGTAGCCGAGGCAGCCGAGGATCTCGCCGAGTGCCGGCTCCTGGAGCAGGGTGAGGCTGCCCAGGGCGACCCCACCTTCGCGCAGGGTGGCGGCCAGCCGGCTCGGGCGGGGATACATCAGGAGACCAGCTTCTGCACGGAGGCGCAGTCGCGGTTGACCGGCACCTCACCGACGATCTTCAGGGCGGCGTCGACGACCGAACCGTCGTGCCAGCCGGAGACCTCCGGGAGCTTCTCGATGATCTTGTTGTCGAGCAGCCACTTGCCGTCCTCGGCCACCACCGTCGCGGTGTCCACCCGGCCGTTGGGGTCCATGTACGGCCACTGGTCGGTGCCGTAGAGCTTGCCGATCGTCTCCGCCGGGACCTTGGTCCGCTCGGCGACGATCTTGATGACGTCGTCCTTGTTGGCGGGGTCCTGGTAGTACCGGACCCCCTCCAGCCAGCCGGCCGTCCACCGGGCGGCGACCTCCGGCCGCTTGGAGATGAAGTCCTGGGACATGGTGATCAGGCCCTGCTCCTGGTTGGGGGCCACCTCGTTCATCGCGAGCACCCGCTTGGCCTGCCCGTCGGTGATGAGCTGGTACGCCAGCGGCTGGACGACGAAGCCGGCGTCCACCGCCCCGCTCTTCAGCGCGTTGGCGGTGTCCGGGTAGCTCAGGGTCACGATCTGCGCCAGGTCGGACTGCTTCAACCCGACTTCGTCCAGCGCCCGGTCCAGCCAGTACTCGGTGGTCGACCCCTTGGCCAGGATGGCCACCTTCTTGCCCTTGAGGTCGGCGACGCTCTTCAGTCCGCCGTTGAACGCCTCGGTCCGGGCCAGCAGCAGGTTGTCCGAGGCGCACCGGTACTGCTGCCGGTCGGCCACCGCACGCACCCGTAGGCCCTGGTTGACCGCGTTGAACAGCGCGCCACCGGTGCCGGGGATGTTGACGTCCAGCTTGCCCTGGCCCTGCACGGCCAACCGGGAGTAGATGTCGGCGTTGCTGAACTCCACCTCGATCTTGTGCTTGCCGAAGAAGCCCTTCGCGTCGGCCACCATCATCGGTGCCAACGACAGGATCTCCAGCGAGTTCACCGTCACCTTTGCGGTCCCGCCGGAGTCGGCCGAGTCCACAGAGTCGTCACCGCAGGCCGCGGTGCCGAGCAGCAGCGAGACACCCAGCAGGCCGGCGATCACACCCGACTTCTTGATTCTCATTTCTGGCCTTCCGTCCACCCGAAGAAGCGTCGCTGCACGCGCAGCGTCACCGTGGTCAGCACAAAACCCATCGCCGCGATCACCGCGAGCGTGGCGTACATGTTGTCGATCTGATAGATCTGCCAGTAGCGCCAGGTCATCGACCCGATGCCGTCGCTGGCGGCGAGGAACTCCCCGGCGATCGTGCCCAGTAGGGCCAGCCCGGCGGCCAGCCGGACACCGGCGAAGATGGACGGCAGGGCGCCCGGCAGGACGATCTTCCACAGGATCTGCTGCCGGTTGGCGCCCAGGTTGCGGGCCATCAGGATGAGCCGCTCGTCGACCTGGAGCACACCGGACATCGCGTTCACCACGGCGGGGAAGAACGAGATGATCCCGGCGAGTACGACGATCGGCCGCCCGCCGGTGCCGAAGATGACCAGCAGCAGCGGCAGGATGGCCACCACCGGAATCGGGTAGGTGATGGCGATCAGCGGGTCGATCAGCACCCGGACCCACCGGGAGCGCCCCATCGCGATGCCCAGCAGGGTCGCCGGGATCACGCCGAGCAGAAAGCCGAGCAGGATCCGCCGCGCCGTGATGCCGACGTTCGGCAGCAGATCCCCGGAGGAGAAGAGGTCGACGAGCGCCCGTACGCACTCCGACGGGGCGGGAAAGAAGGTCTTGTCGATCAGCCCGGCCGCACTGCCCGCCTGCCAGAGCAGCAGCACCAGGACCACTGGGGCCATGCTGCCCAGCCCGCTGCTGAGTAGCTTGAACATTCGGCCCGGCGGGCGTTCGGCCCGGGGGTCCACCGCGTAGCGGACCACCGGCGGGGACTTCTCGGCCGCCCGGTCGCGGGTCGGCGCGCTGCTCTCGCTCATCGTTCCCCCTTCACTTCCGCCCACTCGGCCGCCAGGGTGGCGTCCCGCAGCTGCGCCCAGAGATGACGCTTCAGCTCGGTGAAGCGCGGATCGAGCTCGACGTCCCGGTCGCGGGGCCGGGCGAACGGCACCCGGATCTCCTCGACCACCCGGGTCGGCCGGGGGCCGAGCACGATGATCCGATCCGCCAGCAGCAGCGCCTCCTCGATGCTGTGCGTGATGAACAGGACCGTCTTGCGGTGCTGGGACCAGACCTGGAGCAACTCGTCCTGCAGCAGGGTCCGGGTCTGCGCGTCCACAGCCGCGAAGGGCTCGTCCATCAGCAGCACCTCGGGATCGCTGGCCAGCGCCCGGGCGATGCCGGCCCGCTGGCGCATGCCGCCGGAAAGCTCGTGCGGCTTGGCGTCGGCGAACGCCTCGATCCCCATCATGGTCAGGTACTCCCTGGCGATCTCCCGTCGCCGCCCGGCCGACACCCGACGCAGTTCCAGGCCGAACGCCACGTTGTCGACGATGGACCGCCACGGGATCAGCGCGTAGTCCTGCCAGACGATCGAGGTGAGCGGGCCGCCGGCGGTGCGGTCGCCGACGAAGCGGATCTCCCCGCTGTCCGGCCGGCGCAGCCCGCCCAGCAGACCCAGCAGGGTCGACTTGCCGCACCCGCTGGGACCGATGACGCAGACGAACTCCTGCGGTTCGATGGCGATGCTGAGGTTCTCCACCACCGACAGGCGGGTGCCGTCGGCCCGGGGGTAACCCTTGGCCACGTTGTCGATCTCGATGCGCATGGTCACTGCCCTCCGTGGGCCGGCAGGTCGGAGTGGTGGTCGTACCACCAGTCGGCGATGTCCCGGCGCCGGGCGAACCAGACCCCGGGAAGCTCCTGCGCCCAGGCGATGAGATCCCGCAGCGCGGAGGCGCGACCGGCCTGGCCGATCAGCCGGGCATGTAGCCCGATCGAGATCATCTTGGGGGAGGTCTCGCCCTCCTCCCACAGGTACTCGATGCCGCGTCGACAGTTCTCGAAGAAGTCGGTCGGGTTGCCGTAGCCGGGGCTGAAGGCGAACCGGCCGTCGTTGTACGTGTGGGTGTAGGGCACGACCAGGTGGCGCGCGTCCCCCACCCGCATCCAGTACGGCAGGTCGTCGTTGTAGGCGTTCGAGTCGTACCGGAAGCCGCCCTCCTCGACGAGCAGCCGCCGGGTCCGGTCCGAGGGCGCGTACCGGGAGTACCAGCCGACGGGCCGCTCGCCGCACACCTCGCCGATCAGTTCCACCGCCCGCCGGATCTCCTCGCGTTCCTCCGCCTCGGTCATTCCCGACGGCTCGCGCCAGCGCAGCCCGTGCGAGCAGATCTCGTGACCAGCGTCGACGAACGCCTTGGCCAGCGGCCGGTTGCGGGCCAGCGCCTCGGCGCAGGCGTAGACGGTGACCGGGGTGCCCATCCGCTCGAACAGCCGCATCAGCCGCCACGCCCCGGCCCGGCTGCCGTACTCGTAGACGGACTCCTGGGAGAGGTCGCGGTGCTCCGCGCTCGTCGGGGTGTACGAGATCTCGCCCACCCACTCGTTGACGCTGTCGCCGTCGAGGAGGCTGTGCTCCGCGCCCTCCTCGTAGTTGAGGCAGAGGCTGACCGCGACCCGTGCCCCGCCGGGCCACTCCACCCGGGGCAGGTCCGCGCCGTAGCCGACGAAGTCCCGTTCGGTGCCGGGTTCGACTCTGATCACCATGAGGTCTAGTCCTTTCTGCCGGGGGTGCCCGGGCCGGCGGGGGCCGGTGGCGGACCGCCGGTGGGATCGGGTGCCCCGCCACGTGCCGGCGAGGTGAGGTGTCGCAGGGGAGTGGAGCCGGGCGCCCGGGCCAGTTGCCGGAGCAACTCGCCGGCCCCGGCCGGCACCCCGGGTGCCCGGATCAGCCCCGCGTCGACGGCGGCCAGCTCGTCCGCCGTCATCGGCTCCTCCCGGTCCCCGGGGTGGAATCGGGCCCGCACGCTCAGCCGGCGGCCGGCGTGGGTCGCCACGTCGACCACGGCCGGTCGCCCGGCCGGGTAGCCGTCGTCCAGGCCCGGGTCATGGCGCACGGTGACCCGCTCGGCGAGCCGGGCGACCAGCGCCTGCCGCTCGTCGGGGATGTCGCCGGCCGGGGCACCGGGATCCACGCCGAGTAGTCCGCAGGCCACCGCCCACGGGATGCTGAACTGCCGGGCCAGCCGGTTGGCGGGAAACCGCTCGGCGAGCAGGGCCGCGCCCGCGTACGTGCGCACGGTGACCGCCGCGATGTCCGTGCCCGGGACGTCCCGGGCCACCGTGCGGGCCACCGCCCAACTGGTCAGCGCATGCGCGCACACCCCCACCGGCTTGAAGTAGGCATCGGGCAGTAGGGGGCGGGCGGTCAGGGCGGCGGCCATCCCCGCCGGGGCCGGCGGGCCCTGGTGGGCGGTCCGGCCGAAGTGGGCCACCGCCGGGTCGGTCGCCGGGAAGCCGTCGCGCACCAGGTACGCCACGGAGAGCCCGCTGGCGGTGCCGAGGGCGGGCAGCAGGTGGTGTGCCGGCAGCCCTCGGCGGGTCGATGGCTCCGGGCCGGCCAGTGCGACGGTCAGCGCCAGGTTCACCGCAGTGGTCAGCCCGGCGGTGTCCAGCCCGGCGGCGACCCCGGCCGCGGCGGCCGCGGCGGCGGCACCCCAGCCGCCGTGCGGGTGCACCCCGGCCCGGGGTGGGCCCAGCAGGAGGCCCAGCCGCGCGCCCACCTCCCAGCCGACGGCCAGCGCCCGGAGGAAGACCTGCAGGGTGGCGTCGGCGTCCTCGGCGGCGGCCAGGCCGGCGGCGTACGCGTGCAGACCCGGATGCCCCCGGGACTCCCGGAGCCCCTCGTCGCACTGGCTGGTGGTGATCGCCGCCGCCGTCGTCGCCGCCGCCCGGGCCGGCTGGTCGGTCCCGCCGGATGTGGCCAGCAGGGTGCAGCGCCCGTCCGGGAATCCGGCGGCGTCCAGGCCGGCGGGGAGGTGACCCGTGGCCGCCACCGCGTTGGCGGTCAACCGTGCGGCGACACGCCGCACCTGGGCCTGTCCCACGTCGGTGCCGAGCAGCGCGTCGGCCGCCTCGATGCCGGCCATGACCAGCTCGGCCAGCACGTCGCCGTTCGGATGACCGGCTGGCGGCGCTCCGCCGGGACGGTGCTCTGCGCGGTTCACGGTGCGATCACCTGCTTGCCGAGTACCCGCCGCTCGGCCAACGTCTCGTGCGCCCGGGCGGCGTCGGCCAGCGGCAGCACCGCGTCGACGCGCGGGGCGAGCCGTCCGGCGGCCACCAGCCCCAGCACCTGGGCGATCTCGTCGGGGCGCTGGCTGCGCGATCCACGCAGCTCGTACTCGTTGCGGAACGTCTGGATGAGGTCGAGCCGGGGGTGCTCGCCGGCGTGCCCCCCGCCGACGATCAGCCGGCCGGTCGGGGCGAGGGTGCCCAGTGCGGCCTCGAAGACCTCGCCGCCGATGTGCTCGACGATCACGTCGAACCCCGCGCCCCCGGTGATCTCGCGGGCCCGGGCCGGCCAGTCGGGCTCCCTGGTGCTCAGCACCGCGTCGGCACCGAGGGAGGAGACGAAGTCGGCCTTGGCCGGGTCACCGACCAGGCCGACGACCCGGGCGCCGCCGAGCTTGGCGAGCTGAACCACCGCGTGCCCCAGTCCACCGGCGGCGCCCGGCGCGAGGACCCAGTCGCCCGGGGCCAGCCGCCCGATGGAGTACAGCGTCCGCCACGCCGTGCCGAAGGAGATGGGCGTCGCAGCGGCCACCACCGGGTCCAGGTCGCCGATGTTCAGCAGGCCCCGGGCCGACACCACGGCGTGCCGGGCGTAGCCGCCCCACCGGGTGATGCCCGGCATGTCCGCCCGGGGGCAGAGGTTGGCCCGGCCGGACAGGCACCGGTCACAGGTCCCGCAGGGCGTGTTCGGCAGCGCCAGGACGCGGTCGCCCGGACTGCGGTCGGTTACCCCGGCGCCGAGCTGTTCCACCACCCCGACGACCTCCCGGCCGAGCACGTGCGGCAGGCGCAGCGGCATCCGGGAGACCCCGCTGCGCAGGTCGGCGTCCAGGTGGTTGACGGCGGTGGCCAGCACCCGCAGCATCACCTCGTCGGGCCCGGGCGGGGGCAGCTCGACCTCGGTGAGGGTCAGCACCTCCGGGCCGCCGTACTGGTTGAACACCACGGCTTCGGTCTTCACGGCCGACGTCCTTCCACCATGTCGTGCAGGGCCTCCGGCACGGCGCCGGGTTCCTCGATGGCCAGGGCGAGGGCCAGGGCCACCCGCGCCTGGGTGCCGGTGAGGTCACCGGCGAAAATCGCCCCGGCCCGGGCGAGGTCTGCCCCGCCGCCGGAGTAGATGGGCCGGACCCGGCCCGCGCCGGTCCGGCTGGTGATGACGACCGGGACTCCGCGCCTGTGGGCCTCGCGGATGGTCTCGGTCACGGCCGGTGGCGCGTTGCCCGCGCCGAACGCCTCCACGACCATTCCGGCGACGCCCGCGTCCAGCGAGGCCCGCAGGTGGATGCCGTCCGCTCCGGCGACGAGCTTGATCAGATCGACCCGGGGCAGCCGGTCGGGCACGGGGTGGGCGGCGTAGTGACCGCCCCGGGCCGCCGAGGACAACCGCAGGACCCCGTCGGGGTCCACCAGCGCCAAAGCCCCGGCCGTGCCTCCGGAGAACGCCGAGACCGCCGAGGTGTGCACCTTGCGGCTCTCCACCGCGGCGCAGGCCACCCCGCCGAGCACGACCGCCGTGCCGACCGGGTGCGGCGCGGTGACCACCCGGATCGCGTCGACGACGTTGCGCCGGGCGTCCGAGTCGGGCTCGTCGGCCCCGCGCTGCGCGCCGGTGAGTACGACGCGGGCGTCGCGATCGGTCAGCTGGCCGGTCAGGTACGCCGCCTCCTCGAGGGTGTCGGTGCCGTGCGTGACGACCACTCCGTCGAATCCGTCGGCGAGCTTTGTCCGTATCTGCTGGACGGTGGCCAGCATGTCGTCGAGGGTGAGCGTGAAGCTCGGGCGTCGGGACAGATCAAAGCCGCAGACCTCGACCCCGGCCGGGACCGGGATGTCCGCCAGCAGGTCGGCGACGGAGTCGCTCACCGCCAGGCTTCCGTCGGGATCCCGCCGCGACGCGATCGTCCCGCCGGTTGCCAGTACTGCGATCCGCACCCGCGCCACCCTCTCGCGTAAATCCCTGAGCAAACGATTGCTCACTTGGCGAAGACGGTTGCACAAACGTTTGCTCTGCACAAGAGCTGGGAGAACGTGGACCGGCAAAAGCTTGCGTCAACCGGCTCGGGATGTCCGACCTGTCGCGGGGGCGGGCGTTTCGCCCGGTCAGCCGCCCGGGTGGCAGACTCGGGGGCGTGTACCGGGAACGCGCCATCAGGCTGGCCGGGGCGGTGCGCTGGGAGAGCGTCAGCGCCGGCGATGAGCCCGTTCGGGTGTTGCCGGACGGGTGCCTGGACCTGCTCTGGTCGTCGGGGCGGGGGCTGCTGGTCGCCGGGCCGGATCGCACGGCGCACCTGTCGGTGAGCGCGCCGGGGGAGCGCTGGGTTGGGCTGCGGCTGCCGCCCGGCGTTGGCCCGGCCGTGTTCGGCGTGCCCGCCGACGAGCTGCGGGACCGGCGGGTGCCCCTGGCGGACCTGTGGGGGCCGACCGCCGTCGCGGTCGCCGACCGGGTGGCCGACGGGCGGGACGTCGCCGCAGTGCTGGAGGAGGTCGCCCGGGGCCGGCTGGTCGCCGCAGGCGGCCCCGATCCGCTCGGCGCGTACCTGGCGGGCCGGCTGGCCGCCGGGGGGCCGGTCGGCGCGGTCGCCGCCGAGGTGGGCCTCGGCGCCCGGGCGCTGCACCGCCGCTGCCTGCGCCTCTTCGGGTACGGCCCGAAGACCCTGGCCCGCATCCTGCGGATGCGCCGGGCGCTCGCCCTGGCCCGCGCCGGTACGCCGCTGGCCGAGGTGTCCGCGGCCGCCGGGTACGCCGACCAGGCCCACCTGACCCGCGACGTACGCGACCTGGCCGGGGTGCCCCCGGGCGTCCTGCTGCGAGCCTGAACCCCCCGCCAGGGTTCCGCCGGCTCGGTCGCCCGGACGGCCCCGAAGTCAGTCGGAGGGCAGCGGGGCGTACAGGTCGACGGGGTTGCCGTCGGGGTCGTGCAGGATCGCGTACCGCTGGCCCCAGATCGCGTCCCACGGCTTCAGGTGGCCATGGAAGCCGGCCTCGGTGAGTGCGGTCCAGCAGCGGTCGACCTCGGTCGGGTCGGCGCAGCGGAACGCGAGGTTGACTCGGCTGCCGGTGGGTGGCACCCAGTTCGGGTCGAAGCTCCGGATGGTCTCGACCGTGTCCCAGGCGAGCCGGAAGCTGTTGTCCAACGTGAACTCCACATGGGGTTCGGATTCCGCGCCGGGTGGGATGGCCAGCCCCAGGCGTCGGTAGAAGTCGAGGGTCCGGGCCATGTCGGTGACCGTCATTCCAACGAGATCGAAGCGAGGTGTCATGTCGTCGACCGTACGGTGGGGAACTCGATCACTCATAGAACGGAACGGACGCCGTCGGAGTCACCGGTGTGGCCTCGACGCGGCTACTCTTCGCGTACGGTGGCAATGAGACAAGTCCGGCTTATCCGTAGATACACCCCATAACGGCGTGTTCGGGAGCCGGCTCCGAGACGGCGAGGGGAAGGAGCGGCCGTGATGCACCTGGCCTACCTGGACGCGGGATCCGGCAGCCTGATCGTGCAGGCGGTGGTCGGAGGGGTGGCCGGAGCGGCGGTGGCCGCGAAACTGTACTGGCGTCGGCTCACCACCCGGTTCCGCCGCCGGCCCACCGACCGTTCCTGACCCGGGCGCGCCGACGATGACCGTCCCCGACACCGACTTCCGGGTCGAGCCGGGATCGTTCCGCGATCCCGCCAACCGGGTCTTCTACGCCGGCGGCGAGGTGCTGCGCGGGCTCGACGCACGGTCGGCCGAGGACTGGCGGGCCCTGGCCGCCAGCGACTTCTTCCCGCCCCTGCTCGCCGCCGGCAAGGTCTGCGGAACCGAGCCGGTCGAGCCGGCCCGGTTCCCCGCCCCCGACGGTCGGCCGTGGGCGGCGGTGCTACGCCACGAGCGCATCCCGTTCGTCTCCCACCCGTACGAGTGGTCGTTCGGCATGCTGCGTGACGCCGCGCTGCTGCACCTGGAGGTCCTGCGCACCGCGCTGAGCGCCGGCTTCACCCTCAAGGACGGCTCGGCCTACAACCTCCAGTGGCGCGGCACGCAGCCCGTCTTCATCGACGTGGGCTCGTTCGAGCCGGCCCGCGACGGCGAGCCCTGGGCCGGCTACCGACAGTTCTGCCAAACCCTGCTCTACCCGCTGCTGCTCACCGCCCACCTCGGCGTGGACTTCCAGCCCTGGCTGCGCGCCCAGGTCGACGGCATCGAGCCGGAGCAGATGGGCCGGTTCTTCACCGGCGTCCGCCGGCTGCTGCCCGGCGTCCCCACCCATGTGCACCTGCACTCCGCACTGCGGCAGCGGCACGCCACCGCGACCACCAGCGACGTGCGGGCGCAGCTGCGCACCGCCGGGTACTCCCGGGAGCTGGCGCTGGCCACCGTGCGCCGGATCGAGAAGCTGGTCCGCCGGCTGGCCCCGCGTCACGCCCCCAGCCACTGGGCCGACTACCGGAGCACCTGCACGTACTCGGCGGGGGACCGGGCCACCAAGGAAAGCTTCGTCTCCGCCGCGCTGACCGCCGGGCCGCCACCGAGCCTGGTGCTCGACCTGGGTGCCAACGACGGCCGGTACGCCCGCATCGCCGCCCGGCACGCCGACTACGTCGTCGCCGTCGAGCAGGATCCGGCCGTGGTCGACGAGCTGTACGCCGCGCTGCGCGCCGAGGACCAGCGGCGCATCCTGCCGCTGGTGATGGACCTCGCCGACCCGTCTCCCGGCGGCGGCTGGCGCGGCGTCGAGCGGGCCGCCTTCGCCACCCGGGCCCGGGCCGATCTGGTGCTGGCCCTCGCCGTCGTGCACCACCTGGCGATCGGGCGTAACGTGCCGCTGGCCCAGGTCGTCGACCAGCTCGCCGACGCCTGCGTCCCCGGTGGGCGGCTGGTGGTCGAGTTCGTCCACCCCGACGACCCGATGGCCCGACGGCTGCTGGCCAACAAGCCGCCCGGCCTCTTCGCCGACTACCGGTCCGACGAGTTCACCCGGCTGCTCGCCGCCCGGTGCCGGATCGAGCGGCGCGTCGAGTTGCCCTCGGGCACCCGAACGCTGTACCAGGCGGTGGTGGGTGGCTGAAGCGACCCGCGTACCCCCGGCGGCGCCGACCCCGACCGCCGACCCGGCCCCGGACGGCCCCACCCGGGCGGCCCGGTGGCGGGCCGAGGTGGGCCGGCTGCTGGAGGTGGTGGCGCTGGTCGGGCTGGTCGTCACCCAGCCGATGCTGGACGTGCTGGGCCGTAGCCCCGACTTTTTCCTGTTCCACCGGGCCACCCGGGGCGAGATCCTGACCCTGGTGGCCCTGATCGCGCTGGTCCCCACGCTGCCGGTCGCCCTGCTCGGTGCGGCGAGCGGGTTCGCCGGGCGGGCGGTCCGGGCCGCCGTGCACACCGGGGTCGTCGCCCTGCTGCTCGCCGCGCTCGCCGTGCAGGTGGGCCGGCACGGCACGCCGCTGCGGGGGGTACCGCTGCTGCTGGTCGCGGCGGTGCTCGGCGCCGCCGGGGCGGCGGCCCACCGGCGGTGGCGCGCACCGGGCCGGGTGCTGCGGGTGGCTGCCGCCGGCCCGCTGGTCTTCGTCGCGCTCTTCGTCTTCGCCTCCCCGGCGTCGGCGGTGGTGCTGCCGCGCGGTCACACCGGGGCGGCCGGGGTGGCCGGGGCGGGGGAGCACCCGCCGGTGGTCCTGCTGGTCCTCGACGAGCTGCCGTTGGTCTCGTTGCTCGGCCCCGACGGCCGCGTCGACGCCGCCCGGTACCCGCACTTCGCCGAGCTGGCCGCCGGCTCCACCTGGTACCGCAACGCCACCGGGGTCAGCGGCTGGACCCCGTACGCGCTGCCGGCGATGCTCACCGGCCGGTACCCGGAGCGGCCGGTCGCGCCGCACTACTCGCAGTACCCGGAGAACCTGTTCACCGCCCTCGGCGGCCGGTACGACATCAGGGCGCAGGAGAGCATCACCCGGCTCTGCCCGCCCAGCCGCTGCGACCCACCGGCCGGCCCCCGGCCCGGCCTCGGCACCCTGGTCCGCGCGAGCGGTGAGCTGCTGCGCCAGGTCACCGCCCCGGTGGACAGCGCGGTCGACCCCGAGGCGTCCTACCGCGAGCCGACCGCCGCCGAGGCCGGCCTGGACGCCGCCGAGCCGATCCCGGACGACCCGAAGTTCCGCTGGGACAGCCTGGACGACAACCAGCCGGCCCGGTTCACCACGTTCCTGGCCGGCCTGCGCCCGAGCGACCGTCCCACCCTGCACTTCCTGCACCTGCTGATGCCGCACGCGCCGTGGCAGTTCCTGCCCTCGGGGGCCCGCTACGCCGCACCGGATGACCTGCCCACCGACGGCACGGGCTGGGTCGAGCTGGCCCGGCAGCGCCATCTCGCCCAGCTCGCGTACACCGACCGGCTGATCGGCGAGACGCTGCGCACCCTGCGCGCTACCGGCCTGTACGACCGGGCGCTGGTGGCGGTCACCGCCGACCACGGGGTCAGCTTCGACAACGGCTTCCAGGGGCGCGGGATGGCCGCGATCCGGGCGGCGGCGGGGCAGGTGGCCTGGGTGCCGATGTTCGTGAAGGAACCCGGCCAGCGCGCCGGGCGGGTCGACGAGCGCAACTGGGAGCACGTCGATCTGCTGCCCACCGTCGCCGACCTCGCGCACGTGCGGATCCCGTGGCACGTCGACGGGCGCTCCGCCCGGCAGGCCCCGCGCGAGCGCGCCGACAAGCGCTTCTACGACCAGCCGGGCGAACCGGTCACCCTTCCCGGCGGGGTGCCCTCCCCGCCGCCGCTGCCGGCACCCCACCGCCTGGTCGGGACCACCGTGGGGCAGCCGCCCACCGCCGGCGCCGTCCGGGTGGCGGACCTCGCCGCGTTCCGCGCCGTCGACCCGGACACCGGCGAACTGCCGGCCCTGGTCTGGGGCACCGTGCCGGCCTCCGTACGCGACGGCACGCTGCTCGCCGTCGCCGTGAACGGCCGGATCGGGGCGGTCGTCCCGGTCCTGCCCCCGGACGCCGGAGGCCGTCGCTTCGCCGCGTTCCTCCCCGACGACCGGCTGTTCCGCGCCGGCGCGAACCGGCTGGACGTCTATCGGGTCGGCCCGGGCGACGAGCTGCGCAGCCTGCGGGTTTCCTGAGAGTTTCCCGCGCCGCTTCCGGTCGACGCCTACCCGGCGATCCGACGCCTTCGCCCTGATTCGCCCCGATTTATGGTGCCTCTCGCGTCACGCGGGTTTCCCCGCCCTCCGGCCGGGAATCGGGTGACGCATACCTCACCGCCGAACCACGGCGGGCGGTGTCCCCGCAACCGTGTTTACGGTAAAAGCGAAGGCAATTCATCGTAGATCTGCCGGCGAAGCGAGGAACACATGACGGAAGTCAAGCTCGATCACCCCGGTGGGCAGCTGTCGATGCCGGTGCAGTCGGCGGTCGAAGGCCCCGCCGGCATCGGCGTGAGCAAGCTCCTCAAGGAAACCGGGATGACAACGTACGATCCCGGGTTCGTCAACACCGCGGCCTGCTCCTCCGCAATCACCTACATCGACGGCGACGCGGGCATCCTGCGGTACCGGGGTTACCCGATCGAGCAGCTGGCCGAGAAGTCCTCCTTCCTGGAGGTCTCCTACCTGCTGATCTACGGCGAGCTCCCCGGCCAGCAGGAGCTGACCGAGTTCAGCGAGCGGGTCCGGCGGCACTCGTTGCTGCACGAGGAGATGCGCCGGTTCTTCGACGGCTTCCCCCGTGACGCGCACCCGATGGCCGTGCTCTCGTCTGCGGTCAGCGCCATCTCGACCTTCTACCAGGACAGCCTGGACCCGTTCGACCCCGACCACGTCGAGATGTCCACGGTCCGGCTGATGGCCAAGGTCCCCACCATCGCCTCGTACGCCTACAAGAAGTCCATCGGTCAGCCGCTGCTGTACCCGGACAACTCGCTGGGCTACGTGGAGAACTTCCTGCGGGGGACGTTCGGCGTGCCGGCGGAGCAGTACGAGGTCGACCCGGTGATGGCCAAGGTGCTGGACATGCTGTTCGTCCTGCACGCCGACCACGAGCAGAACTGCTCCACGTCGACCGTGCGGCTGGTCGGCTCCAGCAACGCCAACCTCTTCGCCTCGGTCTCGGCGGGCGTGAACGCCCTCTTCGGACCGCTGCACGGCGGCGCCAACCAGGCCGTGCTGGAGATGCTGCAGAAGATCCAGACCGATGGCGGCGACGTCGCGTCCTTCGTCCGCAAGGTAAAGGACAAGCAGGACGGCGTGAAGCTGATGGGCTTCGGCCACCGGGTCTACAAGAACTACGACCCGCGTGCCGCCATCGTGAAGAAGGCCGCCCAGGACGTGCTCGGCCGGATGGCCAAGCCGGATCCGCTGCTGGACATCGCGATGCAGTTGGAGGAGATCGCCCTCGCCGACGACTTCTTCGTCTCCCGCCGGCTCTACCCGAACGTGGACTTCTACACCGGCCTGATCTACAAGGCCATGGGCTTCCCGACGAAGATGTTCACCGTCCTCTTCGCCCTCGGCCGGCTCCCCGGCTGGATCGCCCAGTGGCGCGAGATGATCAACGACCCGGAGACCAAGATCGGCCGTCCCCGGCAGCTCTACACCGGCTCTGCCGAGCGGGCCTACGCCCCCCTCGCCGAGCGCTGAGGACCGGCTCCACGACGCACCACGCCGTCAGAAGGCGGAAATGTCCCGCCCGGGCTCGCTGCGGCTCAGCGCACCGGTCAGCGCAGGCCGGCGGCGGCGAGCAGGTTGCCGTGGGGGAGGGCCGGCAGGGTGCGGCCCTGGGTCATCCGCTGCTCGGCCCGCTGGGCGGTGAACGTGGCGTCGGTCGCGATGGCGGCGGCGTAGCTGGCGGCGGTGCGCTGGGCGATGGCCGACCAGCCGTACTGGTCATGGACCATCCGGCGGGCGCGGCGGGCCAGGGCGCGGGCTCGGTCCCGGTCGGACAGCAGGGCGTGCACGGCCTCGGTCAGCCCATCCGGGTCGTGCGGTGCGAAGGTCATCCCGGTCACCCCCGGCTCGACGATCTCCGCGAGGCCGCCGGTGGTGGCCACCGCCAGCGGGGCGCCGGCTGCGGCGCCCTCCAGGGCCACCATCCCGAACGGCTCGTAGATGCTCGGCACCACGAAGCAGTCGGAGGCGGCCATCAGTGCGGGCAGGTCGGTGCCGCCCAGGAAGCCCGGCATGGTGACCATGCCGCCCAGGCCGCGGCGGTGCACCTCGGCCTCCAGTTCGGCGCGGTACGGGCCGTCGCCGGCGATCACCGCGCGCAGCCCGGGGTGCCGCTCGCGCAGCCGGGGCAGCCCCGCGATCAGGTGCTGCACACCCTTCTCGTAGACCAGCCGGCCGGCGAAGGTGATCAGCGGGCCGTCCCCGGCGAACCGGGCCCGGGCAGCGGTCACCGCGGACGCCGGCACCCGCCAGCGGTGCGGCTCCACACCGTTGGCCACCACGTCGATCCGGCCGTTCGGCACCCCGAACAGCGTGTTCACCTCGTCGCGCATGTATCCGGAGCAGGCGATCACCCGGTTGGATTCGCTGCTGAGCCAGTGTTCGATGCCGTGGATGGTGCGGTTCATGTCGTCGGGTAGCCAGCCTTGGTGTCGGCCGGCTTCGGTGGCGTGGATGGTGGTGGTCAGTGGGAGGTCGAGGTGGTCCCGGAGGGTGATGGCGGTGTGGGCGACGAGCCAGTCGTGGGCGTGAATGACGTCGTAGGTGCCGGATTCGGTGGCGCGGAGGGCGGCGCGGGTGAGGGTGTGGTTGAAGGCCATGGTCCAGGCGAGGAGGCTGGTGGTGGCGAGGGGGAAGGTGACGGGGTCTTCGGTGGCGCGGAGGATGCGGACCCCGTCGGCGTATTCCTCGAGGGGTGCGCCGTCGGTGTGGCGGGTGATGACGGTGACGTCGTGGCCGGCGGTGGCGAGGGCGACGGAGAGGGCGTGGACGTGGCGGCCGAGGCCGCCGACGAGCACCGGCGGGTACTCCCAGGACAGCATCAGGATGCGGCGGGTCTGCGGGGGCACCCCGGACCCGCCGGCCTGGGGGATCGAAGGCCGGGAGGTGAGGACGGGCCGCCAGGCCCGGTCCGTGGCGGTGGCGGTCTGCTCGCCGGCCCGCAGGGTCGTCACATCAAACTCCGTCCGTGCATGGTGAAACGCGCCGACAACGATGCGGCGAGAATCGGATGTGGTGGGGGTGGCCGAGGGCCGAGTGGGGACGCGCGTGGACGCACCTGCCCGTACCAAGGAAAGGGCATCGGGGGCCGAAGCGCATCTTCAGCGGGGTGAAGGTGACGAAGACCACCCGAAGGGCCTAGTCGGTATCAGGTGGGAGGATTCGGCTACGACACCAACGGGTGGATTGGGCGGACACCCGTCGGGGCATTAGCGGCGTGCGCTCGGCCGGCCCGCCCGGCAGGGGCGCTCATCATCATGGGCCGAAGGAGCGACATGCAGGTCTGGCCGGGCGAGCGATACCCCCTCGGGGCCACCTACGACGGGATGGGCACCAACTTCGCGATCTTCTCGGAGGTGGCTGAGCGGATCGAACTGTGCCTGTTCGACGAGTGGGACACCGGCGCCGAGCGCCGCGTCGAGCTGCGCGAGGTCGACGCCTACGTCTGGCACTGCTACATCCCCGGCATCGAGCCGGGGCAGCGGTACGGCTACCGGGTGCACGGCCCCTGGGACCCGGCAGACGGGCTGCGCTGCAACCCGCACAAGCTGCTACTCGACCCGTACGCCAAGGCTGTCGACGGGGACGTGCAGTGGAGCCCGGTCGTCTACGACTACGAGGTGGGCGGCGACCCGGACCGGATGTCGGAGACCGACTCGGCGCCGTACATGCCCAAGTCGGTCGTGGTGAACCCGTACTTCGACTGGGGCAACGACCGGCCGCCGCGCACCCCGTACCACCACTCGGTGATCTACGAGGCGCACGTGCGCGGGCTGACCATGCGCCACCCCGACATCCCCGACGAACTGCGCGGCACGTACGCGGCGATCGCCTCCCCGGTCATGATCGAGTACTTCAAGCAGCTCGGCATCACCGCCGTCGAGCTGATGCCGGTGCACCAGTTCGTGCACGACCACCGGCTGACCGACCTGGGCCTGCGCAACTACTGGGGCTACAACACCATCGGCTTCTTCGCCCCGCACCACGGCTACTCCGCGCTGGGCCACCTCGGCCAGCAGGTGCAGGAGTTCCGGGGCATGGTCAAGGCGCTGCACGCCGCCGGCATCGAGGTCATCCTCGACGTGGTCTACAACCACACCGCCGAGGGCAACCACCTCGGCCCGTCGCTGAGCTTCAAGGGCGTCGACAACCCCAGCTACTACCGGCTCTCGGAAGACGAACGGCGGTACTTCGTCGACTACACCGGCACCGGCAACAGCCTCAACGTACGCAGCCCGCACTCCCTCCAGCTGATCATGGATTCGCTGCGCTACTGGGTGACCGAGATGCACGTCGACGGGTTTCGTTTCGACCTCGCCGCCACCCTGGCCCGCGAGTTCTACGAGGTCGACCGCCTCTCCACCTTCTTCGAGGTGGTCCAGCAGGACCCGGTGGTCAGCCAGGTCAAGCTGATCGCCGAGCCGTGGGACGTCGGCCCCGGCGGCTACCAGGTGGGCAACTTCCCTCCGGTGTGGACCGAGTGGAACGGCAAGTACCGCGACACGGTGCGGGACTTCTGGCGCGGCGAGCCGGCCACCCTCGCCGAGTTCGCCTCCCGGATCTCCGGCTCCGCCGACCTCTACCAGGACGACGGCCGCCGCCCCTTCCACAGCATCAACTTCGTCACCTGCCACGACGGGTTCACCCTCAACGACCTGGTGTCCTACAACGACAAGCACAACGAGGCCAACGGAGAGTCCAACCGCGACGGCGAGGGCCACAACCGGTCCTGGAACTGCGGCGTCGAGGGGGACACCGACGACCCGGGCGTGCTGGCCCTGCGGGCGAAGCAGCGGCGCAACTTCCTGGCCACCCTGATCCTCTCCCAGGGCGTGCCGATGATCGGCCACGGCGACGAGCTGGGCCGCACCCAGCGCGGCAACAACAACGTCTACTGCCAGGACAGCGAGCTGGCCTGGGTCGACTGGGACAGGGTCGACACCGACCTGCTGGACTTCGTCCGCCGGCTGGTCGACTTCCGCCGCAAGCACCAGGTGTTCCGCCGCCGCCGCTTCTTCACCGGGCTGCCGGTGGGCAGCCGGGCCGCCGGCTCGGCCCTGCCCGACCTGGCCTGGTACACCCCCGACGGCCGGGAGATGACCGGGGAGGACTGGGGCAACGACTTCGGCCGCTCGGTGGCGCTCTTCGTCAACGGCGACGGCATTCCCGAGCGCGGTCAGTACGGCCAGCGCCACCGGGACAACTCGTTCCTGCTCTGCTTCAACGCCCACGACGCGCCACTGGACTTCACCCTTCCCGGGGAGGAGTTCGGCCAGCGGTGGGAGCTGGTGATCAGCACCGCGGAACCGGAACCGGAGAAGCCGACCCTCGTCGAGGCGGGCGGCGCGATCTGCGTACCGGACCGCTCCCTGGTGGTCCTGGAGAGGATGGTCTGAGCGATGCCCGACACCCGTCGTGCCGGCGACCGATCAAAGACCGGTGACCGACCGAGAACCGGCGACCAGCCGCCCCGCGCCCGGATCGGCGCGACCTACCGGGTGCAGGTCCGCCCCGGGTTCGACCTCGACGCCACCGCTGGCCTCACCGACTACCTGGCCGACCTCGGCGTCACCCACCTGTACAGCGCGCCGCTGCTCACCGCCACCCCCGGCTCCGCGCACGGCTACGACGTGGTCGACCACCGGGCGGTCAACCCCGAGCTGGGCGGCGAGGCCGGCCGGGTGCGGTTGGTCCGGGCGCTGCGCGCCGCCGGGCTCGGCCTGGTCGTCGACATCGTCCCCAACCACGCCGGGGTGGCCCGGCCGGCCGCCAACCCCGCCTGGTGGGACGTGCTGCGCCGGGGCCGCGCCTCGGCGTACGCGAGCTGGTTCGACATCGACTGGGACCGGGGCCGGCTGCTGCTGCCGGTGCTCGCCGACGCCCCGGACGCACTCGACGACCTCAAGATCGTCGACGGGGAGTTGCGTTACCACGAGCACCGCTTCCCCACCGCCGACGGCACCGGCGAGGGCGCCGCGCGCGAGGTGCACGATCGGCAGCACTACGAGCTGGTCTCCTGGCGGCGCGGCGACCGCGAGCTGACGTACCGCCGGTTCTTCGCCGTGGCCGACCTGGCCGGGCTGCGGGTGGAGGACCCGGAGGTCTTCGACGCCACCCACGCGGAGATCCTGCGCTGGGCGGCGGCCGGCGACGTCGACGGCATCCGGGTCGACCACCCCGACGGCCTACGCGACCCCGCCGGCTACCTGGCCCGGCTGCGCGCCGCCGCGCCCGACGCCTGGCTGCTGGTGGAAAAGATCCTCGAGTACGGCGAGGAACTGCCCGACTGGCCGGTGGACGGCACCACCGGCTACGACGCCCTCGCGCCCGTCTGCGGGCTCTTCGTCAACGCGGACGCTGAGGGCGACTTCACCGCCCTGGACACCCGGCTGACCGGGCACCACACCTCCTGGCCGGACCTGATCCACGACACCAAGCTGGAGGCGGCCACCCGGCTGCTCGCCGCCGAACTGACCCGGCTCGCCGCCCTCGCCCCCGAGCTGGCACCCGACGAGGCCCGGGCGGCCCTGGCCGAGCTGGCCGCGTGCTTCCCGGTCTACCGGGGGTACCCGCCGCACGGTGCCCGACACCTGGCCGACGCCCGCGTCGAGGCCGGCCGGCGTCGCCCGGACCTGACCGCCGCCCTCGACGCGGTCACCCGCCGGCTGCGCGACCCCGACGACGAGCTGGGGCAGCGCTTCCCGCAGCTGACCGGCGCGGTGATGGCCAAGGGCGTCGAGGACACCGCCTACTACCGGTGGAGCCGCTTCGTCGCCCTCAACGAGGTCGGCGGCAGCCCCGCCCACTTCGGCACCCCGCCGGCGGAGTTCCACCGCAGCGCCGCCGACCGGCAGGCCCACCGGCCGGCAACGATGACCACCCTCTCCACCCACGACACCAAGCGCGGCGAGGACGTCCGGGCCCGGCTCGCCGTCCTGGCCGAGCTGCCCGAGCGCTGGGCCGAGCGGGTCACCCGATGGAACGCCGCCGCGCCGCTGCCCGACCCGGCGTTCGCCCACCTGCTCTGGCAGACCGCCGTGGGGGCGTGGCCGATCGAGCGGGAACGGCTGCACGCGTACGTCGAGAAGGCCGCCCGGGAGGCGTCCGTCGCGACCAACTGGGCCGACCCCGACCCCGCCTTCGAGGACGCCATGCACGCCGTGGTCGACCGGATGTACGACGACCCGGAGCTGCCCGCCGAGCTGACCGCGTTCGCGGACGAGATCACCCCGGCGGGCTGGTCCAACTCGCTCGGGCAGAAGCTCGTCCAGCTCGCCATGCCCGGGGTTCCCGACACCTACCAGGGCACCGAGCTCTGGGAGAACTCCCTGGTCGACCCGGACAACCGCCGTCCGGTCGACTTCGCCGTACGCCGGAAGCTGTTGGCCCGGCTCGACGCCGGCCGGCTCCCGGCGGTGGACGCCGACGGGGCGGCGAAGCTGCTCGTGGTCTCGCGGACCCTGCGGCTGCGCCGCGACCGCCCGGAGCTGTTCACCGGCTACCGCCCGCTGCCCGCCCGGGGCCCCGCCGCCGCGCACGCCGTCGCCTTCGACCGGGGCGGTGCGGTCGCCGTCGCCACCCGGCTGCCGCTCGGGCTGGCCCGCGCCGGCGGCTGGGGCGACACCACCCTGTCACTTCCCGTTCACGAGCTGACCGACCTGTTCACCGGCCGGGTCTACGGTGGCGGGGAGACCCCGCTGGCCGACCTGCTGGCCACCTACCCCGTCGCGCTGCTGGCTCCCACCACCGAGTTCGTGGAGGCTGCGTCATGACCGAGTTCACCGTGTGGGCGCCGGAGGCCGCCCGCCTCCGACTGCGCCTGCCCGGCGACGCCGACCACGAGATGCGCGCCGGCCCCGACGGCTGGTGGCGGGTCGAGGTGCCAGCCGCCGGCCCCGGCACCGACTACACCTACCTGATCGACGACGACGACCGGGCCCTGCCCGACCCCCGCTCGGCCTGGCAGCCGGCGGGGGTGCACGGCCCGAGCCGGCGCTACGACCACGCGGCCTTCGAGTGGACCGACACCGGCTGGACGGGCCGGCAGCTGCCCGGCAGCGTCCTGTACGAGCTGCACGTCGGCACCTTCACCCCGCAGGGCACCTTCGACGCCGCCATCGGCCGCCTCGACCACCTGGTCGACCTCGGCGTCGACCTGATCGAGCTGCTGCCGGTCAACGCCTTCAACGGCGAGCACAACTGGGGGTACGACGGGGTCTGCTGGTACGCCCCGCACGAGCCGTACGGCGGCCCGGACGGGCTGAAACGCTTCGTCGACGCCGCCCACGCCAAGGGGTTGGGGGTGATCCTCGACGTCGTCTACAACCATTTCGGGCCCTCCGGGGCCTACGCGCCGATGTTCGCGCCGTACCTCACCGAGCAGGACAACACCTGGGGCCGGACCGTCAACCTCGACGGCCCGCACTCCGACGGCGTGCGCCGCTACATCCTCGACAGCGTGCTGATGTGGCTGCGCGACTACCACGTCGACGGGCTGCGGCTCGACGCCGTGCACGCCATGCCCGACTCCCGGGCCACCCACCTGTTGGAGCAGACCGCGGCGGAGGTGGAGACCCTCTCCACCCACCTGGGCCGGCCGCTGTCGCTGATCGCCGAGTCCGACCTCAACGACCCGACGCTCGTCACGCCCCGGGAGGCCGGCGGGTACGGCCTGCACGCCCAGTGGAACGACGACGCCCACCACGCCCTGCACACCCTGCTCACCGGGGAGCGGCAGGGCTACTACGGCGACTTCGGCTCCCTGGAGTGCCTGTCGGAGGTGCTGACCGGGGCGTTCTTCCACGCCGGCACCTGGTCCAGCTTCCGCAGCCGCAGCCACGGCCGGCCGTTGGATCGGCAGCGGGTGCCGGGGCACCGGTTTGTGGCGTACCTGCAGAACCACGACCAGATCGGCAACCGCGCCACCGGCGACCGGATCTCGGCGTCGCTCTCTCCTGCGCTGCTCCGGGTGGGGGCGACGCTGCTGTTCACCGCGCCGTTCACCCCGATGCTGTTCATGGGGGAGGAGTGGGCGGCCAGCACCCCCTGGCAGTTCTTCACCAGCCACCCGGAGCCGGAGCTGGCCACCGCCGTGGCCACCGGGCGCCGGCGGGAGTTCGCCGCGCACGGCTGGCCGCCCGGTGACGTGCCGGACCCGCAGGACCCGCAGACGTTCGTGCGCTCCCGGCTGGACTGGGCCGAGCTGGACAAACCCGAACACCGCCAGATGTACGAGTTCCACCGACGGCTCATCGCGTTGCGCAAGAGCCGGGCCGACCTGTCCGATCCGAGGCTGCACGCCGTGGACGTCCGGCACGGGGACCAGTTCCTGGTGATGCGCCGGGGCGAGACGCTCGTGGTGGCGAACCTGGCGGGCAAGCCGCAGCGGGTCACGTTGCCGGGGGTGGCGCGTCGGGTGCTGCTGGCCACGGGGGAGGGGGTCACGGTGACCCGGGACCGGATCGACCTGCCGGCGGAGACGGCGGCGGTCGTGGCGCTCTGAGCGTCGCGCGGCGGTTGGCTCCGCCGGCAGGTCCGGCTGATCTCGCCGTCAGCGTGCTCAGCGATCGTCCAACAGTTCTTGACTGGCGACGGCGCCAGCAAGTGCCTTCCGTGACGGGTTAACAGGACTCTCGACAAGCCCTATTTTCCCTGATCAGGAGGCACTTCTTCGTTCTCGGTCCACTCCTTGGACAGCCCTTAACGAAGGGCCGAGGCTAGATCGGCTACGGCACCCGAGCCGCTGTCGACGGCAACGGGTTCGGAAGGAACCCGGCGAGGGTCTCCGATCGAGTCAAGCAGGGCTTGTGAGCGAGTTGCCTTTACTAACCGCAGTGCCGGCGGCTCAGGAGCGATCGACGACATACGTGCCACGTCCTGTGAAGGTCACCACCAAGCCGCGGTCGCGAAGCAGCCGGATTGCGGCTCGGACGGTTCCCCGACTGACGCCGTACTCCTGTTGAAGGTGACTCTCGCTCGGAAGTGGCTGGCGCGGCTTCAACTTCCCCGCCTCAATCTCCTTGGCGAGGAGTTCTGCGAGCTGAACGTAGAACGCCACCGGGGACATCTCGTCAACCATGAGCCGGACCTTATGGACAGCTAACCTGACTAGGAGGTTTAGATACGGGCAGTACGTACAGGACGGGCTGTACAGGTTGAACAAGTCGGGTTACCCTGGTCGGACACCTGCAAACCCGCGCATCAGGGAGCGGCATGTCCAGATGGAAGTGGTACCAACGCCCCGGGGAGCCTGTTGATCACGTGGCCGGTGAGCCATCCCCCACGAAGCAGCCCAGTGAGACTGAACCACCGCAGCAAAATCAGTCCTTGTCGCCTCACCAGGTACTAAAGCGCCGTAACCAAAGGTGGATCATGAACGAGGAGTCGGCGCAGGGCCGGGCTGAGCAGGCTCAGGCCGCCGAGCGGGAGGCCGCCAGGCAGCGGATTCTCGCGCAGGCCGAGGCCGAGCGCGTACCGGTGGAGGAGACCACGCGGGCGGTGCCTGATCGGCGGTGGCATCGTGACCAGGGATGACCTGCCGATCGGCCGGCGGGTGGCGCGCTGGCGGATGCGGCGGCAGATGACCCAGCAGATGCTCGCGGACCGGCTCGGCCGCTCCAAGAGCTGGGTGGACAAGGTCGAGCGGGGCGTCCGCGCGTTGGACCGGTACCCGATCATCCAGGAGGTCGCCGAGGTGCTGCGGGTCGACTCGTTGGTGCTGCTCGGCGAGGGTCGTCCGGTGCCGACGGAGGCCGGCCCGCTGGACGGGTTGGACGACATCCGCGCCGCCCTCGCCCGCTACGACATCCGCCGGACGACGGCATCGGAGGCGGACACCGCCCGGCACGTGGAGCACGCCTGGCTGGCCTACCAGCACGCGCACTACGCCCAGGTGGTGCGGCTGCTGCCGGGGCTGCTCGATGCCGCCCGGGGCCTGCGCGCGGACGCGCCGGGGCTGCTGGTGCAGGCGTACCGGATCACGTCGTCGGTGCTGGTGAAGCTCGGCGAGACCGACCTGGGGTGGCTCGCCGCCGACCGGGCGATGGGTGCGGCCGGCGGCGATCCGGCGCTGGCGGGCGCGGCGGCCGTGTCGGTCGGGCAGGCGCTGCGGGCGCTGGGCCGCGACCGGTTGGCGCTGGTGGCGACGACGGCCGCTGCGCGTCGGCTCGCGCCCGCGTCGGTGCACGGGACGCTGCTGCTTCAGGCCGCCCTCGCCGCCGCCGGCTGCGGCGACGTCGGCCGGGCCGAGGAGCTGGCCGACCGGGCCGCCGGGCTCGCCGCTCGGTGCGGCGGTGGCGACCCGCATCGGACCAGCTTCGGACCGGGCGCGGTCGAGCTGGCCCGCGTGGTGTTGGCGGTCGAGTCGGGCGACGCCGGGAAGGCGGTGGGCCGGCACGAGCAGGCGGTACGGCGGGAGGCGTGGCTGCTGCTGCCGGCCGAGCACCGAGCGGCGTACCTGCTGGACGCCGCGCGGGCGTACCTGCGGATCGGTGACCTCGGTGGGGCCGGGCGGGTGCTCGTCGACGCGGACGGTGTCGCGCCGGCAGAGGTCAGGTGCCGCCCGGTGGCGCGTACGGTGATCGCCGAGGTCGCGCGGGCGCACCCGGTGCCGGCCGGCGTGGCGCGGCTGGCGACGATTGTCGGCCTCACCCGGTGACCACACTGAAGCCCACGATGGTCAGCCGGCGTCCAGCACCTCGCGCAGTCGCGCCGCGAACTCGGCGGGCTTGCCCGCGTAGCCGAAGTCGCCGCCGAGGAAGCCGCCGTGATGGCTGGGGAAGACGGTGGCCTCCTGGTCGAGCAGCGCCGCGGTGGCGACGGCCGTGCGGGCGGTGTACGTCCCCGCCGACTCCTCGCCGACCGCGATCACGATGCGGGTCGGTGCTGCGGTGAGCGCCTTCGCGTCGGGGCGGTAGTCGGTGATCGGCCAGGAAGCCTTCGACAGCAGCGGATCGTCGCGGGAGCCGTCGTCGTCGGCCGGCATGCCGAACGCCGCCGGGTCGGGCGCGGGCTGGGCGAAGTAGGCGTCGGTGAACTCGCCCTGCCAGGACGTCATGGCCATGAACGCGGCCATCCCGGCGCCGGTGCCCCTCGCCTGGTACGCCTCGTGGAAGGCCGACCGGGCGCGGTCGGCGGCGGCGGCGTCGGGAAGCACCGTGTTGATCGGCGGCTCGTGGGCCACCAGCGTGCCGACGTCGCCGGGGTGGGACGCGACCAGTTCGAGCGCGGTCACCGCGCCGCCGCTGCTGGCGAACACGTCGACCGGACCGGTGCCGAGCGCCTCGATCAGCAGGTGCAGGTCGGCCGCCTGGTGTTGCGGCGTGTGGTCGGACCGGCCGTCCTTGCGCACGCTGCGGCCCAGACCGCGCGGGTCATAGGTGACGACCGTGCGGTCGGTGAAGTGTTCGGTGAGCGAGCCGAAGCCCTCCGCGGTCATCGGCTGGCCGACCATGAGCAGCGGGCTGTGCCCGGCGGACGCGGGGAGCGGTTCGCGCACGTCGTAGACCAGATCGACGTCGGGCGTGGGGAGGGTGAGCGTCTGCGTTGCTGTCATGGGCGGGAGCCTATGGCCGACGTGCGACAACGGGGGCGAATGCGCGCGGGAAGTGGCACCCACCCGCGTCGGCGTTGCGCACAGCCGCCAAGATTCTGCGGTAGTGAGCACGGCACGCGCCTCCTCCGGGTCCTCCGCCCGGACCAACGCTGCCGTACCCAGCCAGGTGGCACCGTCGTCGAAGAGCACCCCGCACCGGTACGCCGAGATCGAGGTCCACAACTGGGCGTTCGGCGGACGGCCGTCACGATCTCAGATGTGGCACCGGACTTTGCAATCTGCCTGTTCGAGCAGGCAGAGGTGCCGCCCGAGCGCTGCGGCGGAGATCGGTGAGACAGTCGGTTGCACGTAGGGCTGCCATCACGAAACCGGGGGTCCGGCCGAGGTCGCGCGGGCGCACCCGGTGCCGGCCGGCGTGGCGCGGCTGGCGACGCTCGTCGGCCTCACCCGGTGACCGATGCCTCCCCTGGGTGCGTGGTCCGTCATCTGCGATGCGGGCACGCCGGGGTGGGCGTGCCCGCATCCTCAGTCGAGGCGAAGGTCACTTGAAGCGGATGAACTTGGAGAACTGGTTGTTGGCGGTTCCCACCGATACCGTCCGGTGGCTGTACTTGTCTGCGTAGAGGTAGTTGTATTCGTCGATCTCGAAGGTGCCGTTGGTGTTCACCTTCGTGACAAAGGCGACGTGACCGTAGGTGCCGCCCAGACGGACCGCGACGTCACCGGCCTTCGGGTTGTTGTAGACCGGCACCCCGGCACGCCCGGCAGCCGCGACCCACTCCTTGGCGTTACCCCACCGGGTCTCGCCCTTGTACTGGTTGGTGAAGGGCACGCCGACCCGGCTGCGCAGCGCCCAGGCCGCGAAACTGGTGCACTGCCCCTTGTAGAAGTTCCACGGGTCGATGCCCGAGGTCGCGCCCTTGTACGGGTAGTCGTCCTTGGCCGGATAGCTGGTCCCGGCAGCGGAGATCAGCTGGTGGGAGGCGTTGTTGTTCTTCAACGTGGCGTTCAGATTCGCCTTCGCGCCGGCCGCGAAGTTCTGGTAGGAACCGCCGTAGCTGCTGTTGTAATAGACGCGCACGGTGTTGCCGGTGCGGTTCCACACGGAAGCGGCGTTGTTCTTGACGCACAGGCCCTGACCGCCGCCGGCGCCCTTGAACTCGTAACAGCCCGGCTGCGTCGAGCCGTAGTCGGCGAGTGACCCGGCGTGATCCGAAACCGACCCCGCGTAGTTGCTGTTGTAGTAGTAGCAGAACTCGCCGGCGTTGCAGACTCCGTCGCGGGAGGCCGCCTGAGCAGGCACAGCGACCGCTAGGACGCCGAGAGTTGCGCCGAGCACGCTCGCGCCGAGAGCGCCGAGGGCACGGGTGATTCTGGGCATGTCCAACTCCTTTCCAGGGGAATGTGACGAGGGTGCCTACGCTACAAGCCATTGATTCATGCACATACCCCTAGTGTCCCTTCGCTGCTGCGAATCCGAATCCGACGACCGCTATCTGCCGCGCCGGGTGATCCGCACGCCGAACACGACCGCGCCGACGATGAGCAGGACGCCCAGGAGTTGGAGGCCCGGTGAGTCGTCGGCCTCCCCGTGCACGATGCCGGCGACGCCGAGCGCGACGGCGAGCGCGACGGCGAGGAGGGCGACGAGGTGCTTGAGGGTTCTCTCCCTCATTCCTCGACCCATTCGAGCAGGTCGCCGGGCTGGCAGTCGAGCACCCGGCAGATGGCCTCAAGGGTGCTGAAGCGAATGGCCTTGGCGCGGCCGTTCTTCAGCACCGCCACGTTCGCCGGCGTGAGCCCGACGCGCTCGGCGAACTCACCGACGCTCATCTTGCGCCTGGCCAGCTCGACGTCGAGGCGGACGACGATCGGCATCAGATCACCGCTTCCATGTCGGTGCGCAGCGTCGTGGCCTGCCGCAGCAGCGCCCGCATCACCACCATCAACAATCCCAGCGCGGCGACGCCCACCAGCATCAGGAACAGCAGGAGCGGCAGCCCGGGGTCGGAGGCGCTGAAGCCGATGTAGAGGAACACGCCCAGCAGCACCACCCAGGCGGCGACGATCGCCCACACGATCGCGTCCACCCACCGCAGGGCAGCGTCGCTGAAGATGCGGTCGCGCTCGACCAGGGTGAGCAGCTTCCAGGTGGAGACGATCACCACCTGGATGCAGAGCACCCAGAACACCGTCACGATGGTCATCGGCCACCTGAGGTAGGCCTGCTCCGGGGACTCCTCGGCCATGTACGCGAACTGCCCGGGCAGCGAGAGGGTCTGCAGCATGACCAGGATCCCGAAGAGCAGCACGAGAAAGACTCTGAGCGGACCCACCGCTCGACGCTCGGTCAACATGCATCGACTGTCACCCGTAATCTATCGATTGTCAATAGGTTCATCCGAGTGGGTGCGGGCCGGCCGGCCGGTGGCGCCGAGCTGCCGGTTCGGCCCGGAGCCCGGGGTGCGGCGTGGCGAGAGATTAAACGGCGACTATTGCGCAAGAATTCTTGTGCATGTCATCCTGCTGGCATGGATGAACCCCAACCGCGCAGGATCACCGACTCCGCCGTGCTGGCCGCGCTGGCTCATCCGTTGCGGCGCCGGCTGATGGACGTGCTCAAGGTCGACGGCCCGCTGACGGCGAGCGCGCTCGCCGAGCGGACCGAACAGGCGGTGGCCAACATCAGCCATCACCTGAAGGTGCTTGCCGGATGCGACCTGGTGGTGGAAGCGCCGGAGCTGGCCCGCGACCGACGCGAGCGTTGGTGGCGCTTGGTCTCGCCCGGTGTGCGCTGGTCCAACAGCGACTTCGACGGCGACCCCGCGAGCCAGGCGGTGGCGAGCGCCGCGAACTCGCTCAACCTCGACCGGCAGGTGAGCCTCGTTCGGGCCTGGTACGCCACTTGCGAGTCGGAGCAGGAGGCGTGGGGGGAGGCGCCGTTCTCGACCGACCACTGGCTTCGCCTGACGCCGGCCGAGCTGGCCGAGCTCGGGAAGGAACTCCAGGACGTGCTCGCGCGCTGGAGCCGCCACAAGATGCCCGACGACGGCCAGCGCCGCGATCCCGTCTTCTTCTTCGCCCGCGCCGTACCGGCGCGACCGTGACCGGCGTGGCCACCGTCCCGGCGCCGGCCGGCGGTGACCGGCGGCGGGGCGGGCTGCTCCGACACCGGGACTTCCGCCTGCTCTGGGTCGCCCAGGCGAGCAGCAAGCTCGGTAGCAGCGTGACGAGCGTGGCCATGCCGCTGGTCGCGGTCGCCACGCTGAACGCGACCACGTTCGAGACGGCGATCCTGTACGCGGCCCCCTGGCTGCCCTGGCTGATCATCGGGCTGCCGGCCGGCGCCTGGGTGGATCGGCTGCGGCGGAGGCCCGTGATGATCCTCGGCGACACGGCCTCGATGCTGCTGTTTCTCAGCGTTCCGGTGGCCGCCTGGCTCGACGTGCTGACGATCGGGCACCTGCTCGCCGTCGCTTTCGCCGCCGGCACCGCCGCGGTCTTCTTCCAGACCGCGTACCAGGCGTACCTGCCGTCCCTGCTGGACAAGCGGGTGCTGCCGGAGGGCAACGCGAAGCTGCAGGGCACCGAGTCCGCGATGCAGGTGGCGGGGCCGGGGGTGGCGGGTCTGCTCGCGCAGCTCGCCGGCGCGGTGACCGCCGTGCTGCTCGATGCGTTGAGCTTCGCCGCCTCGGCGCTCTGCCTGTGGGCCATCCGCTTCCGCGAGCCGCGCGAGCCGCGACCGGCGGCGGCCAACCTGTTCCGGGAGATCGCCGAGGGAATCCGTTTCGTGGCCCGCGATCCCTACCTGCGGGTGCTCACCGCGTTCGGCGCCGTCAGCAACCTGGGGCTGATCGGCTACCAGTCGATCCTGGTCGTGTTCCTGGTCCGCGACATCGGCGTCAGCGCCGGGGTGGTCGGTCTCCTGTTCGCCGCGATCAGTTGCGGCGGGGTCCTCGGCGCGGTGATCGCCACCCCGATCAGCCGCCGGTTCGGCACCGCCCGGGGAATGCTGCTCTGCGAGGCGGGAGCCTTGCCGTTCGCCCTGCTCATCCCGCTGGCCGGCCCCGGACTGCGGCTGGTGCTCCTGGTCGCCGGAGGGCTGGTCATCGGCGTCGGCGTGGTGGCCGGCAACGTGCTCAAGGGTGCGTTCCGGCAGCAGTACACCCCGCCCCAGTTGCTCGGCCGGGTGCTGGTCAGCATGCAGTTCCTCAGCCTCGGGGCGATTCCGGTCGGCGCGCTCATCGCCGGCACCCTCGGCTCCGCCCTCGGTGTGCGGCCAACCATGTGGATCATGACCAGCGGGCTCACCCTGACCGGGCTGATCCTGCTGATCGGGCCCATGAAGCATCGGCGGGACCTGCCGGAGCGGCCCGAGCAGGCGAGCTCAGTGGGCCGGTAACGGCATGGGAGGCCGCCGGGTGGAGCACCTCGCCGTCGAACACCGCGGCGACCGCAGCCGGCTGGCTGACTACGAGCAGGTCATCGCCATGCTCAGGGCAGCCAGAGCCTGACCTCCGCCCCGGCCGGCGTCGCCCCGGAGCCGACCCCGCCCGCGGCGGTCAGGGGATCGGCCACTCGTGGACTGGTCGGTTGCTGTGCATCAGGGTCACGTAGTGCCGGACCACCTCGCGCAGCGCCGCCGGCCGGTCCAGGTGGTCGGCGGACTCCAGCCGGTGCAGGGTCTCCACCTGCCAGGTGGCCCCGTTGCGGCCGGTGAGGCAGCGCTGCTCGATGATGCCGAGCAGCCGGTCGCGCTCGGCCGGATCCAGGCCCCAGCGGTCCAGGCCCTGGTGGGCCAGCGGCAGTAGCCGGCGCAGCACCAGCTCGGTGACGGGCAGGTACCCCAGGCCGGGCCAGAACACCTGGGCGTCGATGCCGAGCCGGGCACAGGTGTTGAAGTTCTCCTCGGCGGCGCTGAACGACATCTGCGACCACAGTGGCCGGTCGGACTCGGCGAGGGCGCGCACCAGCCCGAAGTAGAACGCCCCGTTGGCGACGGTGTCCAGCACGGTCGGGCCGGCGGGCAGGACCCGGTTCTCCACCCGCAGGTGTGGGCGGCCCTTGAACACGTCGTACACCGGGCGGTTCCAGCGGTAGATGGTGCCGTTGTGCAGCCGCAACTCGGCGAGCTTCGGCACGTCGCCGCGGGCGAGGGCCTCGGCCGGGTCCTCCGGATCGCAGACCGGCAGCAGCGCGGGGAAGTACCGGACGTTCTCCTCGAACAGGTCGAACACCGTGGTGATCCAGCGTTCGCCGAACCACACTCTGGGGCGTACCCCCTGGGCCTTGATCTCCTCCGCCCGGGTGTCGGTGGCCTGCTGGAACAGTGGGATGCGGGTTTCGCGCCACAGCTCACGGCCGAAGAACAGCGGCGAGTTCGCGCCGAGGGCCACCTGGATGCCGGCGATCGCCTGGGCGGCATTCCAGTAGTCGGCGAACTGCGCCGGGCTGACCTGAAGGTGGAACTGGGTGCTGGTGCAGGCGGCCTCCGGCGTGATGGTGTCGGCGGTGACCGCGAGCCGCTCGACCCCGCTGATCGAGATCCTCAGGTCCTCGCCCCGGGCAGCGAAGATCTGCTCGTTGAGCAACTCGTAGCGCGGGTTGGCCGACAGGGTCGCGGCGGTCAGATGCTCCGGACCCAGCGTCGGCAGGATGCCGATCATCATCATGTGCGCGCCGACGCCCCGGGCCTTCGCCTCGGCGGCGTTGAGGCTGGCCCGGATGTTCTCCTCGAACGCGGTGGTGCCGGTGCCGGCCAGCCGGCGAGGCGCCACGTTGATCTCGACGTTGAACTGCCCCAGCTCCGTCTGGAAGCTCGGGTCGGCGACGGCGGCCAGCACGTCGGCGTTGCGCATCGTCGGCATCGAGTCGTCGTCGACCAGGTTGAGCTCGATCTCCAGCCCGGTCATCGGCCGTTCGACGTCGAACCGGGACTCCCGAAGCATCTCGGCGAAGACGTCCAGGCACCGCCGCACCTTCTCGCGGTATCGGGCCCGGTCCTCCCGGGTGAATGTCCTTACGCCGACGTCCTCGCCCATGTCACCGCCCTGTCACCGTTGGTGCCCCCAACTCTGCCCGCGGCAGCCGGCCGGGGGAAGACCCGAAGGTCCCTACACGTACCCAGTCGGGGCCCGCGTGATGCCCCATCGGGTCCACCCGTTGTGTGCCCGCACCGGCCGGGCTGGCTAGCATGGCCAGCAACCGGTGGGGGAGCGACGATGCGCGAGAAGATCACCAAACTGTTCGTGGCGGCGGCGATCGCCGAGGCCTGCTCCTGGCTGGCCCTGCTGGTCGGCATGGCCGTCAAGTACGGGCCGCCGGACAACGAGATCGGGGTGACCATCTTCGGGCCGGTGCACGGCGCGCTCTTCGTCGCCTACGGCCTGTTGGTCCTGGCCGTGGCGCGGCTGCACCGATGGCCGCTGTGGCCCACCCTCGTGGCGTTGGCCTGCGCTGTTCCGCCGTTCGCGACCCTGTTCTTCGAGCGGTGGGCCGCCCGGCGGGGCATGCTGCGCACCGTGCCCGAGCCGGACCGCCCGCTGACCCCGGTGGGCTGACCGCCACCACCACCGCCGGGCCACCCGGGGCGCGCTCGGCCCCTGTGTGGTGCCCGGCAGGTGGGATCGAGCCAGGATGATCGTGGCCTCGGGTCACCGGCGGTGTCCGGGCGGCTCACCGGCACCTCTGCGGCGCTCACCCGGCCACCGGCGGTGTCCGTCCGTCAGCCGGCGAGGAACGTGGCCAACGTGGCGGCGAGCTCCTCCGGGGCCTCCTCGGCCATGTGGTGCCCCGAGTCGATCGAGGCGACCCGCACGTCGTCGGCCCAGTCCCGCCAGATCGCCGCCGGGTCGCCGTACAGGTCGACCATGTCGTCCCGCTCCGACCAGCAGAACAGCACCGGGCAGGCGATTCGCCGCCCGGCGGCCCGGTCGGCGTCGTCGGCCGCCCGGTCCGGGCCGAGCCCGGCCCGGTAGTCCTCACACATCGCGTGCACCGTCGCCGGGTCGTGGATCGCCCGGCGGTAGTCGGCGTACGCCTCCTCGCCCATGGTGGCTGGCGAGCCGCCGTACCAGGCGTCCGGGTCGGCGATGATCACCCGCTCCGCAGGCTTGTCCGACTGGCCGAGGAAGAACCAGTGCCACCAGCGGGCCGCGAACCGGGCGTCCGCGCGGGCCAGTGCCTCGCCGATCGGCACCCCGTCGAGCACCCCGAGCCGGCTCACCCGGCTGGGGTGGTCCAGCGCCGTGCGCATCGCCACATAGCAGCCCCGGTCGTGTCCGATCACCGCCGCCCGGTCGTGGCCCAGCGCGTCGAGCAGGCCGACCACGTCGCGGGCCATCGCTCGCTTGGCGTACGTGGTGTGGTCGGGGTCGCTCGGCGGCTTCGACGAGCCACCGTAACCCCGCAGGTCCGGGCAGATCACGGTGTGCTCCCGGGCCAGCAGCGGCGCGACCCGGTGCCAGGTCGCGTGGGTACGCGGGTGGCCGTGCAGCAGCACCACCGGCGGTCCCGACCCGCCGTGACGCACCCGTAGCCGCACCTCGCCGACGTCGATCTCCTCCAGCGCAAACCCACCAAACATGGCACCCCCGATGCCCACCCCCGCCCCACCGGAAACCGGGATATCCCTGTGCCCCTCGCCCCTGCGCCCCTCGCCCAAGACCACGCTAATTCACGGAATCCGTGGCCTCGCGCCCGCGTAAAGGCCACGGATTCCCTGAATTAGCAGGCGCGAGGCGGGACGCGGCGCGGCGCACGGTGGGTCGTGGCGCGGCGGGGTGACGGCGGTGACGGCGTGCGGTTTCTCAGGTGAGCACGGCGATGGCGGCGATGGCGGCGATCAGCAGCGCCCCCAGCACGGCCTGGAGCAGCAGTGGCGGGCCGAGGTGGCTCCACAGGGTGGCGTGGCGCGGCCGGAGCAACTGGCCGGTGGTGAGGTTGACGATCCGCTCCACCCGGGGAGGCAGGTCCGGGTCCTGTGGCTTGAGGGTGATCTGCACCCAATCGGAGGGGTGCAGGGCGCTCTGCGCCAGATGCCCGTGCAGCTCCACCTCGCAGAGCCGGTTGTCGGCGTCGCGTAGCCGCAGCGGGGTGACCAGGAACTCCGGCCCCTTGCGCAGTTCCTTCCAGCTGCGCCGGGCCCCACTGCCGCCGCCGCTGGACAGCAGCGAGCGGAAGGCCAACAGCAGCAGGCCCATCAGGCTCGCCGCCGTCACCACGGCGACCAGCACCGGCTGGCCGATCCGTAGCTGGCGGGGGTAGCCGTCGAGCAGTTTTACGACCCGGCCGGTGACGATCCGCTGCGTCGGGCGAGCGATCGGCCGGTATTCGAGGTCGCTGTCCATGTTTCACCACCGTGAGCTGTTCGCCACTGAGAGTCCGATTTCCTACACCGATCGTATCCGCCGACGTGGGTGAACGACGTGAATGAACGCGAGTCACGTTCGTGGCGCGCTCAGGTGACAAGGCCACCGGCGCGGGTAAGCGGGGGGCCGAGCTGGAAAGGGGTCAAGCATGCAGCTGTCCTTCCTGCGCCCGCTCTACAACCGTCCCGGACCGTGGTGCTCGGTCTATCTGGATGCCTCCCGGGACACCGAGGACGCCCGCCCGGCGCTCGACCTGCGCTGGCGGGCACTCAAGGGCGAACTGTTGGAACAGGGCGCCGACGCGCCCACCGTCGACGCCGTCGAACGGGTGGTCCGAGGCCACGACCCGATGCCCGGCGACTACGGCATCGCCGTGTTCGCGACCGGGGGCCGGGCGGTGCTCACCGAGTACCTGTCCGCGCCGCCGCTGCGGGATCTGGCGACGGTCTCGGAGCTGCCGCACACCATGCCGCTGCTCGCCCAGCGGGGCGAACAGGTCGCCTGGGTACGGGTGCTGGCCGACCGGACCGGCGCCGACGCCGTGGCGGTCAGCGCGGGCGGAGTGCCCCGCCGCGCCCGCGTCACCGGCCGGGAGAGCTTCCCCCTGCGCCGGGTCAAACCCGGCGGCTGGTCGCAGTCGCGGTACCAACGCGCCGCCATGGAGGCGTGGCACCACAACGCCGGAGACGCGGCGGCGGCCACCGCGCAGCTGGCCGAGCAGGTCGGCGCCGACGTGCTGGTGGTCGCCGGCGACGTGCGGGCCACCGGCATGATCGCCGCCCAGCTGCCGGAGCGCTGGCAGGACCTGGTGGTACGCACCGACGCCGGGTCGCGGCACGCCGGGGCGGATCCGACGCTGATGGACGACCTGACCGTGCAGACCATCGCCGAGGTGGCCGACCAGCGGATCACCGCCGCGCTGGACCGCTTCGGCATGCAGGAGGACGTCGGGGCGGGTCTCGACGCGGTCGTGTCTGCCCTGCAACGCAATCAGGTCGACACCATGCTGCTCGTGGACGACCCGTCCTCCACCGAGGAGCTGTGGATCGGCCCGGCACCGACCGACATCGCCACCGGCCCGGGGCAGCTCACGGCCCTGTCGGTGCCCGACCCGCACCGGGTACGCGCCGACGCGGCCCTGGTCCGGGCGCTGGTCGGCACCGACGCGGAGCTGGCCGTGCTGGCGCCGGACGAGGCTCCGGAGCTGACCGACGGGGTGGGCGCGGTGCTGCGCTACGTCGACGCCGCCACGCCCGGTCGTGGCGATGGCTGAGCGTACGGGCGCCGATCTGGTGGTGGAGCGGCTGCGCGCCTGGCGGGTGCCACGCGTCTTCGGCTGCCCGGGTGCGGCAATCGCCCCGGTCGTCGCCGCCCTGGACCGTTCGGGCGGGGACCCGGAGTTCGTCCCCGCCCGGCACGAGGAGACCGCCGCCTTCATGGCCAGCGGGCACGCCAAGTTCACCGGCGGGATCGGCGTCTGCCTGGCCACCCAGGGGCCCAGCGCCGTTCACCTGCTCAACGGCCTGTACGACGCCAAGCTGGACAGCAAGCCGATGGTGGCGATCATCGGCGAGGACGTCACCGGCCCGCTCGGTGGTGCCCATGAGGAGATCGGGCTGAGTCGACTCCTCGGCGACGTCTGCAACCAGTTCTTCCGCTACGCACGCACGCCCGAGCAGGTGCCCGCCACGCTGGATCAGGCGTTTCGGACCGCCGCCGCCACCCGCAGCCCCACCTGCGTGGTGCTGCCCCGCGAGGCGCAGACGGCCGCAGTGCCCGACCTGCTGCCGCAGGCGGCCGGGGTGACGTCGGCGACTCCGGGGGAGCCACTGGCCAAGGTGCTCCCGCACGAGGCCGATCTGGCCGCCGCGGCGGCCCTGCTCGGGGCCGGCGGCCGACTGGCGATCCTGGCCGGTCAGGGCGCGCAGGGTGCGGCCGACGAGATCGTGGCGCTGGCCGACCGGCTCGGGGCCGGGGTGGCGACCAGCCTGCTCGGCAAGCCGGTCCTCGACGAGCGGTTGCCCTTCCACACCGGCGTGCTCGGAGAGGTGGGCAGCGTCGCCGCAGCCGAGCTCATGGGGGGCTGCGACACCCTGCTGATGGTTGGCACCAACGACCCGTGGACCGGCTACTACCCCGTTGCCGGGCAGACCCGCACCATCCAGATCGACATCGACGGTCGCCGGATCAGCGCCCGCCACCCGGTGGACGTACCGCTGGTCGGCGACGCCGCCGAGACGCTGCGTGCGCTGCTCGACCGGGTGCCCGACCGACCCCGGCGGGAGTGGCGGGCGACGGTGGAGCGCAGTGTGGACCGGTGGCGGGAGGAGGCGGCGGCCCGGGCGGCCGAGCCCGCCGTGCCCGTCAACCCACAGCTGGTGCTGCACCAGCTCTCCGTCCGGATGCCCCGCGTCGCCGCGGTCGCCGTCGACGTCGGCTCAATCCTCTACTGGTATGCCCGGCACCTGCAGCTGCCGCCCGGGGTCTCCGCCCAGCTCTGTGGGACCCTCGGCTCGACGGGCTGCGCCCTGCCGTACGCGGTGGCGGCGAAGCTGGCCCGCCCGGATCGGCCGGTGATCGCGCTGGTCGGCGACTCCGCGATGCAGCTCAACGGGCTGGCCGAGCTGATCACCGTGGCCTACCACTGGCGGGAGTGGCCCGACCCTCGGCTGGTGGTGCTGGTGCTCAACAACCGCGACCACTCGGGGGTGGGCCACGGTCGGCTGCCCCCCGGAACGACCGCTCGCCGCCCCGAGGTGCCGTACGCCGGGTGGGCCCGGCTGCTCGGCCTGCACGGCGTGCGGGTGGACCGGCCGGAACTGGTCGGGGCGGCGTGGGATGAGGCCCTCGCTGCGGATCGGCCGAGCGTGCTGGAGGCCGTGGTCGACCCGACCGTGCCGCTGCGCCCGCCGGAGCCGGCCCTCGCGGATCTGCGGAGCCTCTTCGCCGACGGCGGCGCGGCCCGGATGGTCCGGGAGAGGATGCTCGACAGCGGGGTGTCCGTCGCGGCCGATGATCTCGTTTAGCTCGGCCTGGCCAGGGCATCTGCCCCTGTGTCCGACCGCGAGGAGAGCAGATGCCCGAGCCCGTAGACCGTCGCTACGGTCCCGCGACCCTCCCGTGTCCCCGGGGGCCGGTCTCCGCCGCGCTGGTGGAGGCGCTGCGGCAGCCGCCGCACGACCTGCCGGTCGGCCTCGGCGCGGAGTTCGACCCGGACGGTGGCGAGCCCGACCCGCTCACCGACGAGGACCTCCAGCTGACCCTCTTCCTCTGCTACGAGCTGCACTACCGGGGCTGGGCGGGGGTTGCCGACGACTGGGAGTGGCAGCCCGTCCTGCTGGCCCTGCGGGCCCGCGCCGAGCGGGTCTTCGAGGCGGCGCTGCGCCGCCTGGTCGGTCCGCCGCAGGCCGTCCTGCCCGGTGGCGTGCCGCAGGCGCTGGCGGCCCTGGTGGCTGCCGCAGACGGGCCGCCGCTGGCCGCCGCGGTGCAGCGCCGGGCCACCCTGGAGCAGTTCCGCGAGTTCGTCGTGCATCGCTCGATCTACCACCTGCGGGAGGCGGACGCGCACAGCTGGGGTCTGCCCCGGCTCGGTGGGCCGGCAAAGGCCGCCCTGGTCGAGATCCAGATGGACGAGTACGGCAACGGCCGGCTGGACCGGATGCACGCCGAGTTGTTCCGTCGGACCATGGGCGGCCTCGGCCTGGACACCGACTACGCGGCTTACCTGGACCGGGTGCCGGCGGTCACCCTGGCCACCAACAACCTGATTTCCCTCTTCGGGCTGCACCGCCGGCTGCGGGGCGCGCTGCTGGGCCACCTGGCGGCGTTCGAGATGACCTCTTCGCTGCCGAACCGCCGCTACGGCAACGGCCTGCGCCGGCTCGGCCTGGACGAGGAGGTCGCCCGGTTCTACGACGAGCACGTCGAGGCGGACGCCGTGCACGAGCAGATCGCCGCGTACGACCTGTGCGGCGGGCTGGCCCGCGCGGAGCCGGCGCTCGCGTCCGACCTGCTCTTCGGCGCGGCGGCGGCGCTGGCGGTGGACGGCCTCTTCGCCGGCCACCTGCTCGACGCCTGGGACCGGGGGGAGGCATCGCTGCGGGCCGCGCAGCCGGTGCCGCTCACCGCTGCGGCGTCCGCCGCGGCCCCCGCCACTGTCGTCGCGGTCGCCTGACGCCGCTCACCGTCACGGACCCCGCCGTCGCCTGACGCCGCTTACCGTCGCGGCCGTCGCTGACGTCTGACGCCGCTTACCGTCACGGCCGTCGCTGACGCCGGCCGTCGGCCGTCGGCCGTCGGCCGTCGGCTGAGCGTGTCGGTGGGTCAGCCCTCCCGGTCGGTGCCGGCCTGGAAATTCACCGCCTTGTGTGAGCCGTCGCAGAACGGCCTGATCGCCGACCTGCCGCACCGGCACAGCGCGACCACACCCCGGCGGGCGTCGATGGGCCGGCCCTCGGGGGTGACCAGGGCGAAGTCGCCGCGGACCAGCAGCGGGCCGTCCGGGTAGGGGGTGATGGTGGCCGTCGGCGCGGCCTCGTCGCGAGTCATGGCCGGACAAGTCCCCGGGAGCGCCCCGCCGAAACCCACCGGTCGGCGTGCTGCCGAAACCCGGGTTCCTGCCAGGCCTGATCGCCAGGTTCGCGCCGATGTGTCGTACGTGTGGCCCCATCCGGGGCGGGGTCGGACGCCTCGCCCAGCCGGCACGCCCGGGACCGGACGGGGCAAGCGCCCGTCCACCGGGGAATGCCCCCGGCGGGTGGCGGACGCCCCGTTTAGACCCCATCGGGACGGGAAGCCGGCCGCGTGGCGATCGAACGAGGCGGGTTGGAACCGGCGCACACGGTGCGCAAGGGACTCACGGCCGACGGGGCAGGACTGGCCGGCGACCGGGTGGTGGCGGTGGGCAGTACCGGACGGGTCCTGGTCGCCGCTTCGGCCCGGGCCCTGCGCGGGGAGGACTGCGCCGACCTGGGCCTGCCGACCGCGCTGTCCCGGTTCACCGGTGCGCCCGAGCCGGTGCGCCGGGCCGCCGCCGCCCGGGCCGCCGGACGGATCGCGCTGACCCCGGACCAGATCGCCGAGGTGGACGCCGCCCGGGTGGCCCGGTGGATCGTCGACCAGTATCAGCGTCGCCGCTACCCGGGCGTGGTGCTCGGCTCCCCGCACGGAGCGGCGGCGCACCTGGCAGTGGCCCTCGGCGTGCCCTGGCTGCCCGCCGCGTTCGAGACGACGGTGCACTGGAGCCGGGGCGCGGTGGACCGGCCCGCAGCCGCCCTCGACCACGGCGCGGTGCTCGCCGCCCGGCTGCTCGCCGGCAACCCGGACGTGCACGTACGGCAGGTGCACTGCCCGGCCAGCCGGGGCACGCAGACCGCCGTGACCGTCTCGCTCACCGTGCGCTGGCAGTCCCTGCCGACGGCGTACGCCCGGTTCCTGGCCGATCGGGTCGAGGCCGGTGCTCCGGTGCTGCTGCTACGCGACGCCCGGACCTGGCCGGTGCACGATGCCGGGCGGGGGCACAGCTTCCAGGCCGGCTCCCCGGCCAGCGGGCTGGAACCGGTGGACTTCCACCCGGACTCGCACGCGTTGCGCCAGGTGCTCCGTTCCGCCGGCGGCGACGGGACCCGTTGGGAGCCGCCGGAGGTCTCCGCGCCGCAGGGCTACGCCGAGCACGGCGTGGAGCCCGGCTTCGAGCTCGCCGTGCGGCAGTGGGCCGGCCGGTGCGGACACCAACTGCACCGGGTGCTGTTTCCCCGGCCGGAGTTGCTCAGCGCTGCGGTGGCCGACCTGTACCGGGCGTGGTTGCGGCTGGCCGGCAAGACCGGTGACCGGCTGGTTGTCGAGTGCGGGCGGCTGCTCGACCCGTGGCAGGTGGTGCGGGCGGGAATGGTGCCGTACTGGTGCGAGAACGCCACCCGGCGCAGCGTCGACGCCGTGGAATGGTGGCTCGCCGGCAGCGAGGCGTTCAGCTCGGTGGACGTGCTGCCGGAGTCGCCGGGGATGCGCTCGCCGGCCCTGGCCGGGCTGCCGCAGTGGCTGGCCGTGGCCGCGTTCGGCCGCCGCCGTCGGGCGCTGGACCGCACCGCCGCGCGGGGCTACCCAGTGGCGACGATGCCCACCCGCCGGGCCACGGAGGTGCTCCGGGCCCAGCCGTACGACCTGCCGGTGCCACCGCCGCTGTCCGCCGCCACCGCCGTCGAGGCGCTGCGCGACGGCGCCGGGGAGCAGGGACTGGTGGTCTGCTGATCCGGTCCGTGGCGCGCCGCCGGGCCCGCCCGCCGCGCTGCCCGCCGCGCCGCACCGAGGCCGGTGGCACCGGCCGGCCGAAACATCCTCGCGAACCCGGGTCGCCGTGATTGAGTACCTACGGAGCGGGAAGACCGCTGGCTGCGACGGCCAGAGCACGCCGCGCAGCCTGCGGTCGGCGCTCCTCGACGATCACGTCAGGTGACCCACTTCCGGCCCGGTGCGTGGCTCGGCCACGCGCACGACCGGCTTTCCCGATCAGGCGGGGACCTTCCTGAGGGAGGCGCGGATGTTCGGACAGACCACCACGACCACACCACCACCCACCGAACGGGGTCTGGAGGACCTTGACGCGGCGGCGCTCGCGTACGCGGCGCGGATCGAGGGACTGCCCCCCGAACGGCGGCAGGAGGCGCGCGACGACCTGGTCCGCTTCGCGTTGCCGTTCGCCGGCCGGCTGGCCCGCCGGTACCGGGGGCGGGGTGAGCCGCTGGAGGATCTGGAGCAGGTGGCCCGCCTCGGGCTGGTCAACGCCGTTGACCGGTACGACCCGGAACGCGGCTCGTTCACCGCGTACGCGGCAATCACCATCGTCGGTGAGATCAAGCGGCACTTCCGGGACCGCACCTGGGGCGTGCACGTGCCCCGCCGGCTGCGCGACCTGATCCTGGAGGTCGGCCAGGCCACCTCGTCGCTGACCAGCGAGCTGTCCCGGGCCCCGACCGTGGCGGAGCTGGCGCAGCGGCTGGAGACCCCGCAGGAGGAGATCCTCGCGGCACTGGAGTCCGCCGCCGGGTACAGCCCGGCCTCGCTGAACGCGCCGGTGGGCGGGGAAAGTTCGGCGGAGTTCGGCGACCTGGTCGGCGAGAGCGACAACGCGTTGGAGTCGGTCGACGACCGGGTCACCGTCAGCGGGCTGCTGCACCGGTTGCCCTGGCGGGAGCGGCGCATCCTGGCCATGCGTTTCTACGGCAACCAGACTCAGGCCGAGATCGCCGCCCGGTTCGGCATCTCCCAGATGCACGTGTCTCGCCTGCTGTCCCGGGCGCTGACCTGGCTGCGGCAGGCAATGCTCGCCGACGCCCCACCGCCGTGGCAGGGCGCGGTCGAGTCCGACGCGGGCCGGACGGCGAAGATCTCGGTGCGGCACAACGGCGACCGGGTCGTCGTGGAGGTCGGCGGCGAGGTCGACCGGGACGGCGCGGACCAGCTGCGCAGGGCGATGCTGGAGGCGGTGACCGGGCAACCCCGCGAGGTGGTGGTCGACCTGGTCGGCGCGGGCGGCTTCGATGCCGGGGGGATCGCCGCACTGATGGCCGGTCGGGACGCCGCGGACCGTACCGGGGTGCCGCTGCGGCTGACCCGGGTCCAGCCGGCGGTCCGCCGGTCGCTGACCGCAGCCGGCCTCCCCCCAGCCCGCGACTGAGCCGCCGGGCGCGGGCCTGCGACTGAGCCGCCGGGCGCGGGCCTCGGGCGACGAAGGAAGGTGCCCTGCGGGTGGACGGGGAAACGCGGGGGCGGGCCGGCTGACCGGCCCGCCCCCGCTGCGCGCGTACCCCCGTCGGTTGTCAGCGCTCGGTGTTGTCGCCCCCGCTGTGCGGGTGGCGCCACCGCTCGTTCTCCGGCGGTTCCCGCTCCGCGGCCAGGTTGCCGGCCTCCGGCTCGTCGGTCTCCTCGAAGCTGGGGCGGCGGATGTCCTCCGGCTTCGGCACGTCGACCGGCCGCGCCCCCGACTGCGGAGCGGGCTGGTACTCGACGGCCTCCCGGGCGCCGTGCGCGCCCTCGGCCGAGGGCGACTCGGGTTTGTGCCGTTCGTGGTGCAGTTCCTCGGTGAAGCTCTGCGGCGGCTTCGTGGTGCGCTGCGGCAGGTCCCGGCCGAGGTCGGCGACGAGGTGGCCGTACTTGAGGTCGAACGCGGGCCGCTCGGAGCGGATCCGCGGCATCCGGTCGAAGTTGCGCAGCGGGGGCGGGCAGGGGGTGGCCCACTCCAGGGAGTTGCCGAAGCCCCACGGGTCGTCCACCGTCACCATCGTCCCGAACCGCCAGGACTTCCAGACGTTGTAGATGAAGAACAGCGTGGACGCGCCGAGGATGAACGATCCGATGGTGGAGACCATGTTGAGCGTGGTGAAGCCGTCGCTGGGCAGGTAGTCGGCGTACCGGCGGGGCATGCCCTCGGCCCCCAGCCAGTGCTGCACCAGGAAGGTGCCGTGGAAGCCGATGAACATCGTCCAGAAGTGGATTTTTCCGAGCCGCTCGTCGAGCAGCCGGCCGGTCATCTTCGGGAACCAGAAGTAGATCCCGCCGAATGCGGCGAAGACGATCGTGCCGAACATCACGTAGTGGAAGTGCGCCACCACGAAGTAGGTGTCGGTCACCTGGAAGTCCGCCGGCGGGCTGGCCAGCAGCACACCGGTCAGGCCGCCGAGCAGGAACGTGACCAGGAAGCCGATGGCGAACAGCATCGGGGTCTCGAAGGTGAGCTGCCCCTTCCACAGGGTGCCGATCCAGTTGAAGAACTTCACCCCGGTTGGTACGGCGATGAAGTAGCTCAGGATGCTGAAGAACGGCAGCAGCACCTGGCCGGTGGCGAACATGTGGTGCGCCCAGACGGTCATCGACAGCACGGTGATCGCGATGGTGGCGAGCACCAGCCCGGTGTACCCGAAGATCGGCTTACGGGAGAAGACCGGGATGATCTCGGAGATGATGCCGAAGAACGGCAGCGCGATGATGTAGACCTCGGGGTGGCCGAAGAACCAGAACAGGTGCTGCCACAGCATCGGGCCGCCGGTGGCCGGGTCGAACACGTGGGAGTGCAGCAACCGGTCTGCGGCCAGGGCCAGCAGCGCGGCGGCCAGCAACGGGAAGACCAGGAGCACCAGGACCGAGGTGAGCAGCAGGTTCCAGGTGAAGATCGGCATCCGGAACATGGTCATGCCGGGAGCCCGCAGGGTCAGGATCGTGGTGATCATGTTGACCGCGCCGAGAATGGTGCCCAACCCCGAGACGGCCAGCCCGATCACCCACATGTTCGCACCGACGCCCGGGCTGTTCTCGGACAGGCTCAGCGGGGTGTACGCGGTCCACCCGAAGTCGGCCGCGCCGGACGGGGTGAGGAAGCCGGCGACCGTCAACGCCGCGCCGAAGAAGTAGAGCCAGTAGGCGAAGGCGTTGAGGCGCGGGAACGCCACGTCGGGCGCGCCGATCTGCAACGGCACGAGGTAGTTGCCGAAGCCGAACACCATCGGCGTCGCGAAGAGCAGCAGCATGATCGTGCCGTGCATGGTGAACATCTGGTTGTACTGCTCGGGGGAGAGTAGCTGCATGTTGGGCCGGGCCAGTTCGGCCCGGATCAGCATCGCCAGCACGCCGCCGATGATGAAGTACACGAACGAGGTGGCAAGGTAGAGCAGGCCGATCAACTTGGCGTCCGTGCTGCCGAGCATCTTCACCAGCTTGGCCCCCGGCAGCGCCGGGCGCACCGGGCCGGGATAGCCGCCGAATCGGGCCGGCGCGAGAATCGCGGGGCCTCGGTCTCGTCCCGGTTCCGTGGTTACCCGCTTGGGCATGTCTGCTCACCCCGTCGTCACGACAGAAAGGACGGGCGTGCATGCCCGACCCTCCCACCATGTAACCAGGCGAGAGCGGTAATTTCGGTCAATTGGGGGTGAGTGGCTCAGGTGGCGGGCAGCATCGCCCAGACGACCTTGCCGTCCCCGACCGGCGAGCTGCCCCACCGCTGGGCCAGTTCCCGGACCAGCAGCAGCCCTCGACCGCCCTCGGCGCACGGGTCGTTGCCCGTGGCCGGGCGGATCGCCCCCCGGCTGCCGTCGGCCACGGCGACCTGAAGGTACGGCCGGCGCAACGTCAGCGTCACCTGCATCGGAGTGCCGGCGTGTCGGACGACGTTGCCGACCAGCTCGCTGAGCACCACCGAGGCGGGGCCGACCAGCTCGGGCAGGTTCCACCGCCCGCAGGCGTCGGTGACCAGCTCCCGGGCTCGCCGACAGGCTCCGGCGACCGGCTCCAACCGGGCGCGCAGCCGGGGCGCGGCGGCGGCCCCCGCCGTCCGGGTGGCCTCGGCGCAGTCGCGCCGCACCGGCACCACCCGACCCGCCGTGGACTCCGCCAGCCAGCTCGCCACCTCGGGCGGAGGAGCGCAGAGCATGAACGGCACGGCCGGCCAGTCGGCCGCCCGTCGGGCGGCGGCGGCGAAGACCGCCAACGCCAACCGGTCACGGACCGTAACAGAGCCGAGGTCGACCACCAGCGCGTCCGGCTGGTCGGTGAGACACCGGTCCAGGACGTGGTGCACGGGCCGCATCGTGCCCAGGTCGAGGGCGCCGCGAAGTCGTACGACGAGCACCGGCGACTCGTCGCAGACCTCGCAGGTGATCCGGCTCGACATGCGTGTCCTCGTTTCGTCTTCTGGGGGTGACCCGGAGATACCCGGCCCGGTGTGGGGCGAAACGGATCGGGTCCCAGGCCGAGGGGCACGGGATGCGCGACGGTCCCCCTACCGAGATGTTCGGCAGGGGGACCGTCGCGTCGTCGTCAGGCGGGTTGCAGGTGGCGGGCTGTGGTGCCCCCGCGCACCTTCTCGTACAGCTCGACGTACCGCTGCGCCATCACCGCCGGGGTGAACCGCGTCGCGGCCTCCCGCCGGCACTCGTCGGCGTCGATCGCGTCGGCGGCCAGGATCAGCTCGGCCAGCTCCTCCTCGTCGCCGGTGAGCAGGCCGGTGCGGCCGTGCTCGATCAGCTCCGGCAGGCAACCGCGGGCGGTCGCCACCACCGGGGTGCCCAGGGCCAGCGACTCGACCACGGCCGTGCCGCCGGGCTCCTCCCAGCGCAGCGGGAACAGCGAGGCGCGGGCCCCGGCCAGCAGATCGTCGCGCTCCTGTCCGGCGACCGTGCCGACCCAGCGGACCAGGTCGCCGTCGACGTGCGGGGCGACCTCGTCGTAGAAGAACCGCACGTCCGGGTTCTGCCGGGCCTCGTCGCCGGCTGCGGCCAGGTCCTCCGGCCGGTGGTACGGCCCGACCGGCCCGGCGAGCACCAGCGGCACACCGACGCGCTGGGCGAGCCGGGCACCGACGTCCTGGCCCTTGCCGGGGTTGATCCGGCCCAGGATGATCAGGTAGTCGCCCTTGTCCGGCCGGGGGCGCCGGTCCGCGTCAACCGCGAGCGGGGTGGACAGGTACACGTGGCCGACCGAGTGCTCGCGCAGCGCCTGCGGGGCGCGGGCGAGCTGCGAGGCGGAGACCCCGTTGACCCGAACCCGGTCGCCGCCGTCGAGGTTGCCGTAGAGCGCGGGGTGCTTGGCCAGGTCCCAGTGCAGGGTGTGCAGCACCGGCGGGGCGTCGGGGCCCATGGCGGCGAGGGTGGCCAGGCCGACCGCCTCCACGTGGTCGTGGACCAGGTCGATGTCGTCGCGGCGGTGCAGCAGCCGCACCACCCCGGCCAGGTGCGCCGGCGCAATGCCGCAGACCTGGTTGTACGGGCGTTGCAGGGCCTGAAACTGCCCGTCGGGGAAGACGGAGATCTGCTCGTCCACCGGCAGGGTGCTGCTGTCGACGGAGGCGAGCACCACCCGCACGCCGAGCCTGCGCAGCTCCGGCACCAGGGTGGCGATCACGTTCTCGATGCCGCCGTAGCCCGGCGGCGGCACCGACAGCCACGGGCCGGCGTTCATCAGGACGGTGAGGCTCATGCGGGGTTCCTTCTCTCGGCGGGGCCCTCGTCGACCGGCGATGGGCGCATCCTCACGCCGCCACCCGTCGGCGCGGCACCCGGTGGCGCAACTCCGCCAGTGGGGGCCGCTCCTCGATCGAGACGTCGCTGACCACGATCTCCCGGTCCAGGTTCGGCAGCGTGTCGGAGCCACCGCGCCGGAACTGGGTGAGCAGGGGCACCGGCATGGTGCCGGGGCTGGCCCAGCCGCGCTGCTGCAACCGCGACCAGGCGGTCAGCATGATCTGTGCCGACATCCGGCCCAGCGCCGCCGTGTCCTGGTGGCGGTGCTTGCGCTGGCCCAGGTCCACCTGGGCCAGCGCGTCCAGCCCGACCATGTCCAGCAGGTCGATCAGCATCGCCGTCTCGACCCCGTACCCGGAGACGAACGGCACCCGTTCCAGCACGTCGCGCCGGCCGGCGTACTCGCCGGCGAGGGGCTGGACGAAGCCGGCCAGTTCCGGCCAGAACAGGTTCAGCAGCGGCCGGGCCATCAGCTCGGTGACCCGGCCGCCGCCGTCGGCCTCCACGCTGGCCGTGCCGACCAGCGGCCGGTGGTAGAAACCCTTGACGAAGTCCACCGTCGGGTCGGTGAGCAGCGGGCCGAGTAGGCCCGTGACGAAGTGCGGCCGAAACTCGTGCAGGTCGGCGTCGATGAACGCGACCACGTCCCCCTCGGCGGCGGCCAACCCGGCCCAGAGCGCGTCGCCCTTGCCGGACAGTTGGGGCAGGCCCCGGGTCATCTCGTCCTGACCGACCACCTCCGCACCGGCGGCCCGGGCCACCTGCGCGGTCCGGTCGGTCGACCGGGAGTCGACGACGATCAATTCGTCGACCAGGGCCACCCGGTCCATCAGGTGTTCCCGGATGGTTGCCACGATCGCGCCGACCGTGGCCTCCTCGTTGCGTGCGGGCAGCACCACGCTGACCCGGCTGTCGCCCTTGGCGCGCAGGAGCCGCCGGGGCGTCCACTCGGCCGCCGAGGTGGTGCGATAAGTCGCCCACGCCTCCACCACCGGCGAGACGCTCGATTCAGTATCCGGCACAGAGACACCCCCGTGATCGTGATGGAAACGCAGAGTCTGATTTCCCAACGTCGTCCGTTCGCTAACCGAATCATCCCTAACAGCTTGATCACGGGCCGGGCACCTGGCCGTCTCCGACTTGTGAACGTTTGGTTGCGCGGCCGGTGGGGGAGTGGAGTAGGGCAAAAAGTGAAACCGTGGCGAGAGGGTTTGTCGATGCGCGTGTGCCGGGTGGGACTTGTCGGGGCCGGCGGGGTGGCGCAGCGCCACGCCCGGGTGTTGGACGGCTTCGAGGACGTGGAGATTCTCGGCGTGGCCGACGTCGCGCGGGGCGCGGCGGAGGAGTTGGCCGGCGCGTACCGGGCCCGGACGTTCGCCGACGTGGACGAGCTGCTCGCGGCCGGCCCGGACGTGGTGTACGTCTGCGTGCCGCCGTTCGCCCACGGCCCGGTGGAGGAGGCGGTGATCGCCGCCGGGGTGCCGATGTTCGTGGAGAAGCCGGTCGCGGTGGACCTGGACACCGCCGAGCGGATCGCCGACCTGGTGGCCCGGCGAGGGCTGCTCACCGGGGTCGGTCACCACTGGCGGTACCTGCACGTGGTGGAGCAGGCCCGGGAGTTGCTGGCCGACCGTCCGGTGCGGATGGTCAGCGGGGCCTGGCTGGACAAGGTGCCCCCGGTGGCGTGGTGGGCCCGGCGGGACCGCTCCGGCGGCCCGGTGGTCGAGCAGGCCGCGCACGTGCTGGACCTGATGCGCGCGCTGGTCGGCGAGGTGACCGAGGTGAGCGCGTACGGCGACGGCACCCCACCGCCGGTCGACGGGGCCGACATCGACTCGGTGACCACCGCCGCTCTGCGCTTCGCCGACGGGGCGGTGGGCACCCTCGCCGCCGCCTGCGTGCTCGGCTGGAAGCACCGGGCCGGGCTGGAGATCCTGGCCGACGGCCTCGCCCTGTCGCTGGCCGAGGACGGGCTGACGATCCGCGACGCCGACGGCGAGCGGCACGTGCCCGCCGACCCCGACGGCGCCCGGATCGCCGTCGACCGGGCCTTCATCGATGCGGTGCGGGGCGTCGGCGACGACGTCCGGGTCCCGTACGCCGAGGCGCTCGGCACCCAGCGGCTGGCCCTCGCCATCGCCGAGTCGGCGGCCACCGGCCGGTCGGTGGCGCTGCCCACCGGCCCGGCCGTGACGCCCCGCGTGACCCCCGCCCAGCCGACTCCGGCGGGGGTGGCCGTCGATGCGTGACCGGGTGGTGGTGGTCAACGGTCCGGGGCAGGTGGAGCTGGTCGAGCAGGACGCCGGCGAGCTGCGCGACGGCATGTTCCGGGTGGAGACGCTCTACAGCGGGGTCTCCGCCGGCACCGAGCTGAGCTTCGTCAAGGGCACCAACCCGTACCTGAACGTCGCCTGGAACGCCGGGCTCGGGCTGTTCCAGCCGGGGGAGGCGAGCACCCCGTACCCGGTCGACCGGCTGGGCTACATGCAGGTGGGGCGGGTGGTGGCCAGCCGCACCCCGGCGATCGAGGTGGGCGCCGTGGGCGCGATGACGTACGGGCACCGCACCGGATACGTCGCCGACCCGGTCACCGAGCGGTTCGTTGCGCTGCCGGACGACCTGGACCCGCTGCTCGGCGTCTACGTCGCGCACATGGGCCCGATCTGCGCCAACGGCGTGCTGCACGCCGCCGCCGACCTCTGCGGCACCGACGTACGGTCGCTCGGCGACGGGGTGCGCGGTCGCCGGGTGGCGGTGGTCGGCAGTGGGGTGGTGGCCCTGCTCACCGCCCTGTTCGCCCAGCGGCACGGCGCGGCGTCGGTGGTGGTGCTCGATCCCACCCCGCAGCGCCGGGCGGTCGCCGAGGCGCTCGGGCTGGAGACCCTCGACCCGGACGCCGACGACCCGGCGGTGGTGCTCAAGACCCGGTGGAACCATGCCGCGGGCGACCGGGGCGCCGACGTGGTCTTCCAGTGCCGGGGGCAGGCGTGGGCGTTGCAGCTCGCGCTGCGCCTGCTGCGCCCCCAGGGCACCGTGATCGACCTGGCCTTCTACCAGGCCGGCGCGGACCAGGTCCGGTTCGGCGAGGAGTTCCACCACAACGGGCTGTCGCTGCGCTGCGCGCAGATCGGGCGAGTGCCGCGCGGGCTCGCCCCGACCTGGGACCGGGAGCGGCTGTCGGCCGAGACGATCGACTTGCTGCGGGTGCACGGGGAGGCGATCCGTAAGCATCTGGTGTCGGCGGTGGTGCCGTTCGATCAGGCCCCGGCGCTGCTCACCGACCTGGCCGAGCGCCGCCGCCAGGAGCTTCAGGTCGTACTCGCCGGTTGATAGGTCCGGGCCGTGGCGCGGTTACCCCCGCACCACGGCCCGGTCGGGCCGCGAAAGCCGACCCGGGTCGCGTACCGTTGCGGCTCATGGGTGTGTCGCAACGGTTCAAGAGCAGGTTTCAGCGGTTTCTTCAGCGACCCGGCACCACGGTCGACCTGGGTCCGCTGGAGAAGCTGCTGCCGGCCATCGAGGCCCGCGAGGAGGAGCTGTCGGCATTGACCGACGCCGAGCTCACCGAGGCCGCCGGCTCCGCCACCGAGTACAAGGAGATCTGCGCGATCGGTCGCGAGGCGGCCCGGCGCGGGCTCGACCAGCGGCCGTACGATGTGCAGTTGCTCGGCTCGATGGCGCTGCTCTCCGGCAAGGTCGCCGAGATGGCCACCGGTGAGGGCAAGACCCTCACGGCCACGATCGCCGCGTACGGCCACGTCCGGCTCGGTAACGGCCCGGTGCACGTGCTCACCGTCAACGACTATCTGGCCCGCCGCGACGCCCGGTGGATGGAGCCGGTCTACACCCTGCTCGGCCTGACCGTCGGCTCGGTCAACGAGGCGTCGACCCCGCAGGAGCGGCGCGAGGCGTACGCCTGCGATGTGACCTACGTCTCGGTCAGCGAGGCCGGCTTCGACTACCTGCGCGACCAGCTCGTCACCGACCTCGACGACCGGGTCCAGCCGCCGCTGGCCACGGCGGTCGTCGACGAGGCCGACTCCATCCTCATCGACGAGGCCCGGGTGCCGATGGTCCTCGCGGGCGCGATCGGCGGCGAGCAGGACCCGGTGCACGCCGCCGCGACGTTGGTGCGCGGCCTGCACAAGGGTAAGCACTACACGGTGGCCGAGGACGGCCGCAGCGTCGCCTTCACCTCCGCCGGCCTGGCCGCCATCGAGGCCAAACTCGGCGACATCGACCTGTACGACACCGAGCACGTCGGGCAGCTCTCCGCGGTCAACGTGGCGCTGCACGCGCACGCCCTGCTGCACCGCGACGTGGACTACATCGTGCGGGACGGCTCGGTGGAGCTGATCGACGAGATGCGCGGCCGGGTGGCCCAGCGCCGCCGCTGGCCAGACGGCCTCCAGGCGGCGGTCGAGGCCAAGGAGGGCCTGGACGCCACCGCCGAGGGCGAGGTGCTGGGCACCATCGCCGTGCAGGCGTACATCGCGCTCTACCCGAAGGTCTGCGGGATGACCGCGACCGCGGTGCTGGTCGGCGACCAACTGCGCGAGTTCTTCGGCCTGGAGGTGGCGGTGATCCCGCCGAACACCCCCTGCGTCCGCGAGGACGAGCCGGACCGGATCTACGCCACCCGGGCCGAGAAGGAGGAGGCGCTGGTCGACGAGATCAAGCGCTGCCACGACGCCGGCCGCCCGGTGCTGGTGGGCACCCTCGACGTCAAGGAGTCCGAGCAGCTCGCCGCGGGGCTGAACGCCGCCGGGGTGGCCTGCGTGGTGCTCAACGCCAAGAACGACGACGAGGAAGCGGCGATCATCGCCGAGGCCGGCGCGTACGGCGCGGTCACCGTCTCCACCCAGATGGCCGGGCGGGGCGTCGACATCCGACTCGGCGGCAGCGACCAGACCGACCAGGATCGGGTCGCAGAGCTGGGCGGGCTCTACGTCCTCGGCAGCGGCCGGCACGACAGCCGCCGCGTCGACGACCAGCTGCGCGGCCGGGCCGGCCGGCAGGGCGACCCGGGCGGCTCGGTCTTCTTCGTCAGCCTGGAGGACGACCTGGTCATCCGGCACGCCGTGGACGCCGTGCCGCCCTCGCCCCGGATGAACGCCGACGGCCTGGTCACCGACCCGCAGGTGGACTACGCGGTGGAGCACGCCCAGCGGGTAGCCGAGGGCGTCAACCACGAGATCCACCGCAACACCTGGCGGTACAGCGTGGTGATCGAGCAGCAGCGCAAGGCCCTCGCCGAGCGGCGGGAGCGGCTGCTGACCAGCGACGTGGCCGCGCTGATGCTGCTGGAGCGGGTGCCGGAGAAGGCCGAGGAGATGGACGAGGACCTACTCGCCCGGGCGGCCCGGTGGATCGCCCTGCACCACCTCGACCGGCTCTGGGCCGAGCACCTGGCCGAGCTGTCGGAGGTGCGCGAGGGCGTGCACCTGCGCGCCCTGGGCCGGCTCGACCCGCTCGACGAGTTCCACCGGGCGGCCGTGCCGGCGTTCAACGCGCTGGTCCCGGAGATCGAGGCCCGCACCATCGCCACCTTCACCGAGACCGAGTTCGACGACGACTGGGAGCCGGACGCCTCGACGCTGGTCCGCCCCAGCGCCACCTGGACGTACCTGGTGCACGACAACCCGTTCGGCTCGGAACTGGACCGCCTCATCGCCTCGGTGGGCCGGCGGCTCAGCTCCGCCCCGCGCTGACCGGTCGGGGCGGCTGCCCGCCCACGCGGGGGGCCGCCCCGACCGTCGAGCATGGCCTGAGTCCCGGCTTTGATCAGGGAAGCGGGCCCGTTTCGGCCGTTTCGACCCGGGTTCACCGGGGTAGTAGGGCGGGTCCGATGAATCGGGAGAGAGCAGACGATGAGACAGGCAAAGGTGGGTATCCGGGGCCGGTCACCGGTCGTCCCCACGGCTGGGGCGAGGACCCGGTGAACCTGGAGACGCGGGCGCCCGGCACCGAGACCCTGAGCGTCCTGGAGACCGCGGCATTGCTGCGGGAACTGACTGCCGGTCTGATCGCCGTGACCGATTTCGACGAGGCACTGACCCGGTTGGTCAGGATTGCCTGCGGTGCCGTCGCCGGGGTCACCTGGTGTGGCTTCACCGCACTGCGCGCCGGGGAGCCGGCCGGGGTTGCCGCCTCCGATCCGGCGCTGGCGGGCCTCGACGATGATCTGACCCACGGCCCCGACTCACCGGCCATGAGCGCCATCCACCGCCGCGAGTTGATCCTCGCCGAGGACCTCGAGCGGGAGTCCCGCTGGCCGGCCTGGGCCCAGCGAGCCCGGGACCTGGGGGTGCGCGGGGTGATCTCCGCGCCCGTCGACGTCGACGAGCAGGTGATCGGCGCGATCAACCTGTACGCGTCGGCGTCGGCGACGCTGACCACCCGGCACCAGCTCACCGCGATGCTCCTCGCCGAGCACGCGGGGCTGCTGCTCGCGGCGGTGCGGGACCGGGAACGGCGGGCCGCCCAGGCCTACGAGGTGGACGTGGCGCAACTCGCCGACGGGGTGGTCGGGCAGGCGATCGGGGTGATCATGACCCAGCGGGGCTGCCCCGCCCCCGAGGCGCTCCAGGTGTTGCGCAGCGCCGCCCTGTCGCTGCACATCCCGGTGCGTGAGGTGGCCGAGCGTCTCGTGGTCACCGTCTCCCGCCCCCGCGAGAACTGACCCGTCGCTGGTCGGCCCGTCGTTTCCCCGTTGGGGTTCGCGGGTAGCACCTTTCACTGGTGAGTGGAGACGACCAGGGGAGGACGCAATGGAGAGCCGGCTGCGGGTGCACGGGCATCCCATTCAACCGATGTTGGTGACGTTCCCGTTCGGGCTCTTCGTCAGTGCCGCGGTCTTCGACCTGGCCGACGTGGCGGGTGGCCCGGCGTTCCTGGGTGAGGTGGGATACTGGACGTCGGTCGCCGCGCTGGTGGCGGCCGGGCTGTCCACCATGGCCGGCATGGTCGACCTCTGGGACGCCACCGGCGGCCGGACCCGCCACACCAAGATCACGTTCAACCTGGTCAACACCGTGATGGCCGCGATGTTCCTGCTGACCTGCCTGATCCGGGCGCACTCGCCGCAGCGCGGCGCGACCGGTGCCATCCTCGCCACCGAACTGGTCGCGCTCGGGGTCGGCGCGGTCGGGGTGTGGCTCGGCGCCCGCCTGATGCGCGAGTTCGAGGCCGGCCGCGCCGACACCGGCACTCTCGACACCCTGGGCCGCGTTCCGGGCTCCACCGTGGAGTTGGGCAGCTCCCGCGCCTGAGTAGCCGCCCGTCGTGGGACGCCAACGTGTCGGCGTCCGGGGCAGGGCGGTGGAAATCGGGTTGCTCCGCCGGTCGGCGGTGCGCAGGCTGGTCGAATGAGCGGGCAACGGGGCTTCGAGGAGTTGCTGGCCGAGGGCGCGGCCGTGCCGGTGCGGGGCTGGGACTTCTCCTGGCTGCGCGGGCGGGCCACCGAGGAACGTCCATCGTGGGGTTACGCCCGACTGGTGGCCACCCGAATGGCGCTCGCCGACGCGGCGCTGGACGTCGACACCGGCGGCGGCGAGGTGCTCGCCGAGGTGCCCCGACCGCCCCGGGTGCTGCTGGCCACCGAGGCGTGGCCGCCCAACGTCGAGGTGGCCCGGCGCACGCTGGCCCCGCTCGGCGCGACCGTCCTGCACGTCGCCGAGGGCGGCGGCCTGCCGGTGCGTGACGCCGTGCTGGAACTGGTGGTCAGCCGCCACCCGGTGCACACCCCCTGGGAGGAGGTCGCCCGGGTGCTGCGTCCGGGCGGGACGTTCCTGTCCCAGCAGATCCGCGGCGGCACCGTACAGGAGTTGAGTGAAGCCCTGCTCGGCCCGCTGCCCCCGCCGAGGCGGCAACTTCCCGAGCAGGCTGTGGCCGCCGCGCGAGCGGCCGGACTGACGGTGATCGACCTGCGTGAGGCGACCCTGCGCACCGTGTTCCACGACATCGCCGCAGTGGTCTACTTCCTGCGCAAGGTGGTCTGGACCGTGCCGGGCTTCACCGTGCAGCGGTACCGGCCGCAGCTCGCCCGCCTGAACGCCCGGATCGAGGCCGAGGGCCCGTTCGTCGCCCACGCCCGCCGGTTCCTGATCGAGGCGACCAAGTTACCGTCGCCCGGCCTACCCGCCAGGCATCGCCCCGCCGACGTGGCCAGGCATCTCCCCGCAGGCATGGCCAGGCATCTCCCCGCGAGATGACCTGCCGCCAGTTGCCCCATCGGCCAGGGAGTGAGCGCACCAACGCCCTCGCTGCCGCCGCGCGACCCCGCTCCCGTACAACCCTGCCACGCCTCGCCGGTGGCCCCTCGGGGTCAGCGGGCGGTGAGTAGGGCGAGCATCTCCGGCAGGTCGAAGAAGCGGGCGGTTTCCTCGGCGGACGGGCCGCCGTGCGCGGGGTCGGCGCCGGCGGCCAGCAGCGCCCGGACGGTTTCGGCGTTCTGCCGGAACACCGCGGCGGCCAGGGCGGTCTGGCCCCGGTCGTTGATCCGTCCGTGGTCGGCGCCGCGCGCCAGCAGGGCGGCCACCGTGTCCTGGTGGTTGTGGTACGCGGCCAGGATGAGAAGTGTGTCGCCCTTGTCGTTGGTCATGTTGACCGGCAGCCCGGCGTCGACGTTGGCGCTCAGCTCGTCGGTGACCCCGCCGCGCGCCAGGTCGAACATGCGGTGGGCGAAGGCGAGGGTCTCGGCGTCCAGGTCGTCGCTCATCCGTTCAGGCTAGTCGGCGGGGTGGGCGCGGGTCCGGACAGCCGGCCCAGCCGGCGCAGGCGTCCACGTGTCGGGGGAGGCTGGACCGCGCGTCCCAGCATGCGGTAATGCCTACTAAACCCATAGGGTTTGCACTCTATGCTGTCGGGGTACGCCAGCCGATCACCGTGAGGTCCACCTTGGTCACCAGCAGCCCCGAGCCTGACCTGCTCGCCGTCGCCGCCCGGTACGCCGCCGACCCAACCGGCTGGCCGGTTCCGCTCCGCTTCGACCCGTGCGAGCGGTGGTACGCCCGCCTCGCGGTCGCGGTCGACCACGAGGTGTGGGCGCTGAGCTGGCTGCCCGGGCAGGGCACCGACCTGCACGACCACGGCGGCTCCGCCGGGGCGTTCCTGGTCGTCGACGGCGTCCTCACCGAGGAGATCGTCAGTGCTGGGCGGCTGCGCCCGCAGTGCCTCGCGGCCGGCTCCGGCCGGCGGTTCGGCACCCACCACGTGCACATGGTGACCAACCGCGACGAACGGCCGGCCGTCAGCGTGCATGTCTACCGGCCCGCGCTGACCCGGATGACCCGCTACCGCCTCGTCGACGGTCGGCTGCGGGTGGCCGAGGTCGCCGAGGCCGGCATCGCCTGGTGAGACCCTGATCGCTGCGTCCGGGCGAACGAGCGCCCGCCGTGAAGTGGAAGGACCGAGAATGTCGCACAACCCCGCCCACGCCGAGGGCTGTTTCGTCCCCGTGCCACCCCCCGGCTCCCGCGGCATCGACGAGATCCTCGCCGAGGCCCGGTCCCGACTGCGCCGGCTCGACCCGGAGCAGGCCCATCTGGCGTACCGCCAAGGCGCGCTGCTGGTCGACATCCGGCCGGCCGCGCAGCGCGCCGCGCACGGCGCGGTGCCCGGCTCCCTCGCGATCGAGCGCAACGTGCTGGAGTGGCGCCTCGACCCCCGCTGTCCGGCACGACTGCCCCAGGCTGCCGGCTACGACCTGCCCGTGGTGGTCCTCTGTCAGGAGGGCTACACCTCCTCCCTCGCTGCCGCCGCGCTCCAGGAGATCGGGCTGCACCGTGCCACCGACGTGGTCGGTGGCTTCGCCGCCTGGCGGATCGCCGGCCTGCCCACCCTCGGTCCCACGCCCCCGCTCCGTTCCCCATCCGTCGCGTCGCCGGTGACCGCCGGCCGAGCGCACCGCTGACCGCCGCGCCCCACCGGGCGCCACGGACGGCATCGCCATCCCAGGAGGCACCATGTCCGTCGTCGCCATCTCCCCGCGCCCCCACCCGGCTGGCCGCCCCGACCGCGCCCCGCAGGGCCGCCCCGACCGCGCCCCGACGGGCCGGGTCGACCGGGTCCCGCCGGCCCACCACCTCCGGTCCGCGCCGACGCTGACCGTCACCGTCGAGCTCGCCCCCGGGCAGCTGACACCCCGGCTCGCCCGGCTCGTCGAGCTACTGCGGGAGTTGGCCGAGTCGGGGGAGGGCACGCTGCTGGCGGGCCCGCCGGAGCACCGCCGGGTGGCGGTGGAGCCGACCGGGGCGCGACCCTTCACCGTCGGGCCGTCAACGGGCGACCCGGACGAGGTGCACATCCTGGCCGGGTCCCGGGTCGTCCGGCAGGGCGCGCGGGTGATCCCGCTGACCCGCATCGAGTTCGACCTGCTGCAATTCCTGGCGGAGCACCCCCGCCGGGTCTTCACCCGCCTCCAGTTGCTCAGCAACGTGTGGGGCTACGAGCACGCCGTCGCCCGGACCGTGGACGTGCACGTGCGCCGGCTGCGGGCCAAGCTCGGCGCGACCTGCCCGCTGGTCACCACCGTCTACGGCGTCGGCTATCGGCTCGCCGACGAGGCCCGGGTCAGCGTCTACCCGCACCGCTGACCCCGCGCGCCGCCCTGCGGTGACCACCCGCGGCGTACCCCTCGCGGGTACGCCGCGTCCGCGTTCCGGACGCGGCCGGCATCCGGCCCGCCAACGCGAGTCCGGCGGGCACCCCCGGCTCCCGTCTTCGCGGCGACTCTGCTGTAATCATCAGACCTCGTACGCAGAGCGAGCGACCGGCTCCGATGTGTTCGTCAACTGTCACATTCCCGCAACGTAGTTGCCCCTTGACCCTCACCCGAGTGCCGGGAAGCAACGTTGCAGCGGCGTCCCGGGCCGTGGGGGAGATACCCGGACCAGCCAAGGAGGACCATGTCGGTCAGCCCCGCCTCGTCGCGCGCCGGATGGCATACGTCCCAGCCTGTGGTCCCCGGCCGTCCCCCCGGTGGTCAGCGTCGCCCCGCCAGCACCACCACGGCGGTGCTCACGGTGACCCTCAACATCCCGCTGGCCGCCGACGAGGCGCTGACACCGGCTGCCCGCCGCCTGCTCGATGCCGCCCGGGAGATGCTCGAACGGGGCGAGGCGGTCATCTCCACCGGCCCCGCCCCCGAGCGCCGGGGCGACCAGGCGTCCGGCGCTCGGACTCCGGCCCGCCCCCTGGCCGCGACCATCCCGGTGCTGCACATCCTGGCGTCGTCCCGGTCGGTGCTGCGCGACGGCGAGTCGTTGCCCCTGACCCGGCTGGAGTTCGACCTCCTGCTGCACCTGGTCGCCCACCCGCGCCGGGTCTTCACCAGGTTGCAACTGCTCAACGCAGTCTGGGGCTACGAGCACGCCGGGGTACGCACCGTGGACGTGCACGTGCGCCGGCTGCGCGGCAAGGTCGGGGTGGACGTCCCGCTGGTCACCACCGTCTACGGCGTCGGCTACCGGCTCGCCGACGACGCCCGGGTCACCATCGACCGCAGCGCCTGACCGACCGGTCCGGTCGGGTGCCCTCCGACGGGGCACGATGGTCGGATGCGCGTGCGACCCATCTCCCCGGAGCGACTCGTCACCGAGCTGACCGAACGGCTCCTCGCCACCGAGGTGCCCGGCCGGCTCCGCGTCGTCGTGGACGGTGCCCCGGCGGCGGCCCCCGACGAGTTGGCCGTCGCCCTGGTCGACCCGTTGCGCGCCCTCGGTCGGCCTGCGCTGCACATCCGGGCCGAGGACTTCCTCCGACCGGCGTCGGTGCGGCTGGAGTACGGCCGGACCAACCCCGACGCGTACTACGAGGGCTGGGTCGACGAGCCAGGGCTGCGCCGGGAGGTCCTCGACCCGGCCGGGCCGGGCGGTTCCGGGCGGGTGCTGCCCTCCCTCTGGGACGCCCGCACCGACCGGGCCAGCCGGGCCGGGTACGTCACGCTGCCGCCCGAGGGGATCATCCTGCTCAGCGGGGCGCTGCTGCTCGGCGGCGGACTGCCCGCCGACCTCACCGTGCACCTTGAGCTCTCCGCGGCTGCCCTCGCCCGGCGCACCGACCCCGCGCTGCGTTGGACCCTGCCGGCCTTCGCCCGCTACGTCGAGGAAGTCGCCCCGGCCAGTTTTGCCGACGTGGTGGTCCGCGTCGACGATCGGCGTCACCCCGCCCTGGTGGAGCAGGCACTGCCCGGCTGAGGCGCGCGGAACCGGACACGCAGGTCGAAGGCACGCCGACGTGCTAGCCCTCGACGCGTGCCCCGGGGTCGGAGAAGTTGCCGGTTTGGCGGGTGTGGAGGCGGGGTAATCGCCCGGCTCACAGGGCACGGGTGATCTCGCTCGCGCCCACGCACGCGAGCGGGGCCCGGGACACCCTCCCGGGGCGCCCGGCACAGGAAAGGCAGGCAGCGATGCTCGTCCACGACACGGTAGCCACCAGCCGATCGCAGGCGGACGCCGACCAGATCCGGGCGTCCCTGCGGGCGCGCTACGACGAGCTCTCGGCCGAGTACGAGCACGCGATGCTCCAGAGCCAGGTGCTGCGGCTGGTGGAGGTCGGCGACACCGCCGGCGACGACCAGGCAGACAGTGGCACCAAGACGGCCGAGCGGGACACCGCACAGTCGCTGTTGCGCACCATCCTGGACCGCCGGGCCCAGTTCGAGCACGCCCTGACCCGGCTCGACGAGGGCACGTACGGCTTCTGTGAGGGCTGCTCGGATCCGATCCCGGTGGAACGGCTGGAGATCTACCCCTCCGCCACCGCCTGCGTGACCTGCAAGCAGAACCGGGAGCGGCGGGCCGCCTGAGCCCAGTCGTGTCTAGTCGGCGGTCCCACGTGGATGTGGTGAGCTCCACCCATGGGTGAGATCAGGGTGGGCACCGCGTCCTGGACCGACCGAACCCTGCTCGACTCCGGCTGGTACCCGCAGACGGCCGATAACCCGGAGAAGCGGCTGTCGCACTACGCGAAGACGTTTCCGTTGGTCGAGGTCGACGCGACCTACCTCGCCGTGGGTGGGGCCGAGCCCGGTGAGCTGATGCTCACCCTCAACCAGGGGCTGGTGCTGTCGTACCGGATTCGCCGCCTGCTCGACCTCGCCACCGCGACCCCGCCCGCCGCCCCTACCCCGGCTCTCGCCCGCGCAACCGTCGCGGCTGCCCCTGACCGTCGGTTGCGTCCACGAGGAGTTGACAGCGGGTCGTCATCGTCCTGACTCTGCCTGACTTCGCGCGCCATAGGTGGGAGCGGCAACGGCTTCCGCTCGACGCTGCTCGATCTTCGGTGAGAACGCTCAACTTTCGCTGAGAGAGGTCGAGTACGTCGGGTAGAGGCCGTCGACGAACGATCCGAAGTACGGCAGCCACAGGCTCCGGTCACCGAACGAGATCGGGTCGCGCGTCTCCATTTCGGCTCGGATGGCGTCGGCCGCGCGCGTGTACTCGGCGTTCGACGGCCCTGTGAACGGCTGTCCCGGCAGCCGCACGGTGCGAGGCGCCTCCCGCCGGAGCAGGTACAGCACCCGCGTCAGGGACGAGAGGTCGCCGTTGACGGGGTGGAACTCGGCGTCGTCCTCGCTGTACGAGTAGACGGTGCCGTCGCCGAGATGCAGGAACAGGTACCACTGCTGGATCCCGCCGATCAGCACGAGTTCACCGAACTCCAGCTCGGCCGTCTCGATGTCCTCGCCGAGGTCGAGCAGGAGTGCGGGTTGCGCCCCCTGGTCCGCGGCGATCGGCGGCGCGATCTGGAAGAGTCCCTGGGGCAGGCCGACCTCGCACAGAAACCGGAGATCCTCCGTGCGTTCGACGATGCCCGCGAGTGCCTCGCGCGACGCCCGCACGATCTTCTCGGCGGGGAACTGCGTCATCAGCAGCGCGCGGTCGACTTCGAAGAGCACGACGGCTTTCCTCCCTACTGTGGTCGGCGTCGCCGAGCGTCAGCTCGTCTCGCCGGCCATGCTGAACGAGCGGAGCCGGTCGATCGCCAGCACGGTGAAGCCCACGCTGATCAGCGCGCTCATCACCGCCGCCACCGGCACCGAGACGCCGCCCTGCAACAGCCCCGTGGGGGCGAGCCGGTCGGCGAGGGCGATCACGTACTGCTGGATGGAGAGCACCTTGGTGCCGCTGACGACGGTGCCGAGCAGCCCCTCCCAGATCAGCACGTAGACCAGGCCGAGCAGCACCGGCCGGCGGGTGAGCAGGCTGAGGGCCAGGAACAGCGCCGAGTACGCCAGCGCACCGACCGCCGACGCGGCGGCGAGCGACAGGCCGAGACGTACGGAGTCGGCCAGCATGCCCGCCACGAAGAGCGGCACGGCGACGGTGACGGCGGTGACGCCAGCGGCCACCGCCAGCTTCGGCAGCACGATCTGCCAGCGCGGCAGCGGCTTGGTCAGGATGTGCACGATAGTGCCGTCGTCGATCTCGGCCCCCAGCACGCCGGTGCCGACGATCAGGGCGACCACCGGTAGCACCACGGCCAGGCCGAGGCCGACCAGCACCGGCGGGCCCCACTCGCCCGGGTCCACCCCGAGCGACCGGGAGAGCACCGCCAACAGCACCAGCACCACGGGCAGCGGCAGCAGCAGGAGGAACCGGCGACGGCCGAACAGCCCCCGCACGGTGATCCAGGAAACGGTAGACATGGGTTCAGGCCTCCACCAGGTAGGAGAAGACGCTCTCCAGGGACTCGTCCTGGGGCACCAGTTGTCGCACCCGGACGCCCTCTCTCAGAGCGATCTTCGGCAGGACGCGGGTGAACGCGCCGTAGTCGCCGGCGCGCACGGTCAACCCGGCGCGGTCCAGCTCGACACCCGTCACCGACGCCTCGGCGATCAGCGCCACGGCGAGCGCCCGGTCGTCGGTGGAGTGCACGGTGAAGACGTGTGGCCGATTGGTCATCAGTCGGCGGATGGTGCGGAAGTCACCGGAGGCGGCCAGCCGGCCGGCGACCATCACCTGGACGGTGCCGGAGACCTGCTCGACCTCCTCCAGGATGTGCGAGCTGAACAGGATGGTGCGGCCGGCGTCGCCGAGGCGGTGCAGCAGCTCCATCATGTGCAGCCGTTGACGCGGGTCCATCCCGTTGAACGGCTCGTCGAGCAGCAGCACCTGCGGCTCGTGCACCAGCGCGGCGGCCACCCGGGCACGCTGCCGCATGCCCTTGGAGTACGTGCCGATCCGGCGGTCCTGCGCGGCCTCCATCTCCACCAGGGCAATCGCCCGGCGGGCCGCCCCCGCCGGGTCCGGCAGCCGGTGCAGCTTCGCGCTGGCCAGCACGAACTCGTACGCGGTGAGGAAGGTGTGCACCGCCTCCCGCTCGCTGACCAGGCCGAGCCGGCGGTAGACGTCGGGGTTGCGCCAGGTGGGCCGGCCGTCCAGGCTCACCGCGCCGCGCGACGGGGCCAGGAAGCCCGCCATCATGTGCAGCAGGGTGGTCTTGCCCGCGCCGTTCGGGCCGAGTAACCCGGTGACGCCCGGACCGAGGCTCATGCTGACGTCGTTGACCGCCACCACGTTGCCGTACCAGCGGGAGACGCCCGCGAGGTCGAGAGTGCTGGTGACGGCGGTCGGTGTCCCCGCCGCCTGGTCGGCGCTGATCGTGGTCATCGGGCGGCCACCTTCCGGTATCGCAGCAGCAGCAGGGCGACGCAGCCGGCCACGAGCAGCACGGCGGCGACCGCGTAGACGGGGCCGAAGTCGCCGATCGGGATCGCGGCTTGGGGCCCCAACAGGTCACCGAGCGCCCACTCGCCCACGCCGCCCACCAGCGTCGACGGCGAGGCGAGGAAGGCCAGCTCGTTGACCGCCCGGGAGGGCATGATCGACAGGACGCCGACGATCGGCGTGGTCATCAGGAAGACGGCCACGATCCCGCCGGCGGCGAACGCCCGCTTGCCGGTGCACGAGGCGACCAGCAGCCCGACGGAGGCGAAGACCACCGCCCAGAGCCCGGCGTAGAGCAGGCTCGGCAACAGGTCGAGCAGCTCGTTCCAGACCCCGCGCATGCCGTCACCGCCGGTGAAGGCGGCGCCCAGGAACATCACCAGCTGCGGCCCGCCGAGCAGCAGCCAGAGCGCGGTCGCCAGCGCCAGCAGCTTGGCCAGCGGGTAGTCCGACCGGGGCAGCGGCCGGGAGAAGTAGAGCGGCAGCACCCCGCTGCGCAGGTCGCGGGAGACCAGCTCGGGCGCGACCACCGCGACGAAGAAGATGACCAGCCAGCTCATGTTGTCGGCGAACTGGGCGTACGTCATCACCACCTCGCCGATCTGGCTGCGCACCGCGGCGACGCCTGCGGCCACCACGGTGACGATGCTGACCACCAGCCAGGGGAAGATCTTGGCCTTCGCGCTGCGGCCCAGCCCGAACGCCGTCCGCAGGCCGTGCAGGTAGAGCGCGCCGAAAACGGCCCTGCGGCCCAACCGGGGGCCGGTGTAACGCTGGTAGCCGATGTCGTGGATGACGCCGGTCGGCTCAGGCATGGCTGGGCTCCCTCGTGGCGAAGAGTTCGGCCACCCGGTGCCGGCGCTGGTCCAGCCGGTGCAGCGGCAGGTCCAGCTCGGCGACCGCGCCGAGGATCAGGTCGTAGGTGGCGTCGTCGACGAGTTCGACGAGCAGCAGCCGGCCGTCCCGGCGGACCGGCAGGTCGAGCGCGGTCAGCCGCGCGGCCAACTCCTCCGTGCCCTCGCTGACCTCGACGGCGAGCACGTCGGTGGCGGAGGTCATGGCGGAGATGTGGTCGGCGCGCAGCAGCCGCCCGCCGTCGATGGCGACGAGGGTGTCGCAGATCCGTTCCACCTCGCCCAGCAGGTGCGAACAGACCAGCACGGAGATGCCGAACTCGGTGCCGATGCGGTGCACCAGCGCCAGCATGGCGTCCCGGCCGGCCGGGTCGAGGCCGTTGGTCGGCTCGTCGAGCAGCAGTAGATCGGGGTCGTGCACGAGGGCCTGGGCGAGCTTGACCCGCTGCTTCATGCCCGTGGAGTAGCCGCCGACCGGGCGGTAGCGCTCCTCGTAGAGCCCGACGTGCCGCAGCGCCTCGGAGGCCCGCTCCCGGGCGACCGTACGCGGCAGGCCGCTGACCCGGCCGAGGTGGGTGACCAGCTCGGCGGCGGAGAGGTCCGGTGGCAGGGCGTCGTGCTCTGGCATGTAGCCGACCCGGGCGCGGACCTGGGCGGAGTCGGTGGTCGGGTCGAGGCCGAGCACCCGGGCCCGGCCGCTGGTCGGGGCGAGGAGGCCGAGCAGAATCTTGATCAGGGTCGACTTGCCGGCGCCGTTCGCGCCGACCAGCCCGATGATCCCCGGCTCGACCGCGACGGTCAGGTCGGCCAACGCGGTGACCCCACCCCCGTACGTCTTGGTCAGCGACTCGGTCGCGATGAGTGTCACGTCGTACAGCGTAGGGAGTGGGGTCCCGCACGGGTGGCGGCCGGCCCCCGGCAGGCCCCTGATCTTTCCGGCCGGGTTCCCCTAGGGTTCCGGGGCCGCGCCGACCGTTTGTCCACACCCGGATCGGCGCGCAGCTCGCAGACTGGGTCTTGATGTCGAGAGAACGTCTGCGGGGAAGTCACCCGAAGGGGGTGAGGTGGGGTCATCCTCGCGGGAAGCAGCATGGGTGGTGTGCATGGTCGGTCGGGGGAGACGGCCGCGGCGAACAGATCCGGGGGTGGGGCGATGGCGATACGAGACGTGTCGGGTCGACGGCGCGGCGGCGTGCTGCACGTGGTCGGGTCGGTGGGCGGCCCCCGCCGGATGGCGGTGCGGCCCGGTCGGGTCAGCCCGACCCGGCAGTGGCGGGGCCCGGCGGGCCCGCCGCCGCGCGACGACGACCGACGGTGACACCAAGCTACGGGGGTGGACAGATGGCTGAGCAATTGATCTCCGCGTTCGAGTCCTCGCTGGACAAGACCAATCTGATCCTCAAGGACATCGAGAACGCATACGGCTGGCCGAAGGAGCAGCGCAACCAGTCGTACGCGGCGCTGCGCACGGTGCTGCACCTGCTGCGTGACCGGATGCCGGTGCAGGAGAGCGCGGAGTTCGCCGCGCAGTTGCCGGTGCTGCTTCGAGGGATTTACTTCGACGGTTGGCAGCCGGAGAACGTGCCGATCAAGCTGAACCGGGACGACTTCCTCTACGAGGTCCGCGAGGGCTTCCCGTACGACGTCAAGGGCGGCCCGGAGCGGGTGGTCCAGGTGGTGCTGGACACCCTGCGCCGGCACGTCACCCAGGGCGAGTGGCAGGACGTCAAGGCCGTCATGCCCCAGGACCTGGCCCGGATGATCCCCTGACCCGTCGGCCGCAGGCAGGGCCGGCCGAACCGGCCGTGCCGACGGGGCCAGCCGTCTACGGTGTGGTTAGAGAAGATCGCGCGTGGGGTACCACCCGCTGCATGACGGACCCCGCCGTACGGCGGGGCGGCACTTCCGAGGGAGCACCGAATGGCACTCAACGACGACGACATCCAGACGACCAGCGGCGGCGGCCTGGAGGGTCCGGCTGACGGTGGCGCGACCCCGGGTCAGCATGATGGTGGCGCGGACGGATCGGCCGAGGGTCCGGCTGACGGTGGCGCGACCCCCGGTCAGCATGATGGTGGCGCGGACGGATCGGCCGAGGGTCCGGCTGACGGTGGCGCGACCCCGGGTCAGAACGATGGTGGCGCGGACGGCTCCGCCGAGGGTCCGGCCGACGGTGGCGCGACCCCCGGTCAGCACGACGGTGGCGCCGACGGCAGCGCCCGCTGACGTCTCGCCATGACGATCATCGACCCGCCGGGCGGCCACGGCCGCCCGGCGGTGCCGTCCCCAACAGCCCTGTCCCCAACAGCCCTGTCCCCAACAGCCCTGTCCCCAGCGGCCCTGTCCCTCGCGCGGTGCGTCGCCGTCGAGCCGGACAAGTTCGCCGCCGCCCACTGGGGCACCGCACCGCTGCTGTCCCGCGCCGCCGAGCTGCCCAACTCCGACGGCTTCACCGACCTGCTCAGCCCCGCCGACGCCGACGAGCTGCTCAGCCGCCGCGGGCTGCGTACCCCCTTCCTGCGGATCGCCAAGGACGGCCAGCTCGTGCCGGCGGCGCGCTACACCGGCGGCGGCGGTGCGGGCGCCGAGATCGGCGACCAGGTTCTCGACGAGCGGGTGCTCGAGTTGTACGCCTCCGGCGCGACCCTGGTGCTCCAGGGGCTGCACCGCAGCTGGCCCGCCCTGGTCGACTTCGCCCGGGACCTCGGTGCCGCCCTCGCCCAGCCGTTGCAGGTCAACGCCTATCTGACCCCGGCCGGCAGTCAGGGCTTCGCCACCCACTACGACACCCACGACGTCTTCGTCCTGCAGGTCGACGGGCGCAAGCACTGGCGCATCCACCCGCCGGTGCTGGCCGACCCGCTGGAGAAGCAGCCCTGGGGCGGGCGGGCCGACGAGGTCTCCGCCACCGCGCAGGGGCCCGCCGCGCTCGACGTGGTCCTCGAACCGGGTGACGCGCTGTACCTGCCGCGCGGCTGGCTGCACAGCGCCCAGGCCCAGGAGTCCAGCTCGCTGCACCTGACCGTCGGGATCCGGGCGCTGAACCGGTACGCCATCGTCGAGGAACTGCTCGCCCTCGCCGCCTCCGACGCCCGGCTGCGCGCCGGCCTGCCGTTCGGCACCGACGTGACCGACCCGGAGGCGATCGAGCCCGAGCTGAGCGAGACCGTCGAGGCGTTACGGGACTGGCTGCTCCGCGCCGACCCGGCCGCCGTGGCCGACCGGCTGCGGGCCCGGGCCTGGCCGGCCGCCCGACCCGCGCCGATCCGGCCCCTGGCGCAGGCTGCCGCGCTCACCGCGCTCGCAGCCGACACCCGGCTCATGCTCCGCCCGGGGCTGCGCTGGCAGCTCGTCGGAAGAGGTGACGGCACCGTTACGCTGCGCCTGTTCGACCGGACGCTTACCCTGCCCGCCCAGTGCGAGGCGGCGCTGCGCACGCTGCTCACCGGCGCGGCGACCCGGGTCGGCGACCTACCCGGCCTGGACGACGACGCCGACCGCCTCGTCCTGGCCCGCCGCCTCCTCCGCGAGGCCATCGCCGTCCCCGACGGGTAAGGAAGGGCACCCTGTTAACGCTTTCGGTATAGCAGGGGCCCCTTCCTAACTCGCCGCCTCGCGTACGCCGACCGGAGCCGGTGGCGGTCGGCGGGGCGCGGCGGGTCAGCGGGCGAGGACCAGCAGCAGGGCGGTGGTGACCAGCGCGGCCACCAGCACGACGGTGACCGGGCGCGGGGACAGCACCGCGTGCCGGCGGTCGGCGAGCCGCTTGGCCAGGGCCAGCCCGACCGGCGGGCCGAGCAGCGTCACCACCAGCGCCAGCACCGGCAGCCCGACGGCCAAATCGCCACCGTTGCGGGCGCCGAGCACCCGCACGCCCGCGCCGAGGGCGAACATCAGCGCCGCACCGGCCGCCCCGCACAGGGCCAGTAGGGGGTTGGCCGACGCCGGCAGCTCCCCGGGCTGCCGGGTCCGGTCCAGCAGCCCACGCACCCCGTGCAGTAGCAGCAGCGGGTCGCCCGAGACGTCCCGGGCCGGGCCCGGCGGGGCGCCGAGCCGGCGGCCACCGGCGCCGAGCCGCGCCCGCAGCTGCTGCCACAGGTGGGCCGCCTCGGCGTCCACCCGCTCCACCAGCTCCCGCGCGTCCACCGTCTCCTGTTCGGCGTACCGGAGCTGCTCGGCGGCCTCGTCGACCGCCCGCTCGGCGGCGGCGCACTGCTGGTCGTACCAGGTGCGGGCCTCGGCGCGTTGGGTGCGCACCCGGTCGGTCAGCTCGGCCAGCCGGCGCACCTGCGCCGCGTACGTCTCGCTGGTCACCGGTTGGTTCATGCCGACGGCCCGTAGGGGATGATGACCTGGCCGGTGCGGTGCGCCGCCCGGTCGAAGAAGAGCCCCCGCCACGGCCGGGGATACCAGTCCGGGCCGCCGGAGCCCGGATAGAGCGACGAGCCCAGCTCCGCGCCCTGCACGTCGAGGGCCACCCACGCGCCGATCTGGTCGGTGCGGGCGGCCGGCCCGCCGAGGTCCACCCGCATCCGGGCCACGCCCCGCCACCAGGCCAGCACATGGGTACGCCGCTCCGGCCCGTCGTGCAGGATCCGGCGCAGCCGCTCCAGTCCGGTCCGCCCGCCAGTTCGCGTGGCCAACTGGCCGGCCGCCGCGTCGACGGCGTACAGCAGCAGGTAGTGCGGGTTGGCCGGGGTGCCCGGCCGGTCCAGGGCGGTGGCCGTCTCGGCCATCAGCTCCGGCACGGTCTCGTCGTCGTACCAGGCGGCGTCGTCGGCGAGGTCGGCGTAGAGCTCCCGGGCGGCCGGGTCGGCGTCCGGGTCGAGACAGGCGATGGAGAACCGGGCGGTGCCGGGGCGGTGCTGGCGAGCCAGGGACCGGGCGGCGGCGTCCAGCACCGCGCACGCCTCGTCGATCCGGGTGCCCAGCACCGCCAGGTTCCGCCCCGGTGCCCGGGGCAGTCGCAGCGCCGCCGAGCGGGACTGTACGTCGATGATCTCCCCGAGCAGGGCCACCGGGCTGCGCGGTGGCTTGTCGCCCTCGGGCAGGGCGAGCGCCCGGAAGTCCGGGGCCTCGGCCAGCCGGGGAATGGCGTCGCCGTCGAAGAGCCGGGCCGGCCTGGCCTCCTGCGGGCGCATCCGCCACAACCGGTGCTGCAACTGGCTCCAATCGTCCCAGTCGCTGGCCGACGGGATGCGGGCCACCTCGTTCCCCTCCGCCAGCCCCGACTCGGCGTTGACCACCGCGTGGTGCCGGGGCAGCGACTGGGCGGCGTCGTTGCGTTCGGCCAGGATGCGCAACGCCTTGGGCAGCGCGATGCGCAGGGTGAACTGGGCGACCAGCGCCGGACGCCCCCACAGCGCCTCGATGCCCCGCACGTCCTGCGAGGCCAGCACCAGGTGGATGCCCTGCGAGCGACCCCGGCGGGCCAGGTCCTCAAGCAGGTCGGCGGCCTCCCGGGCGACCACGTCCCGGCCGGCCAGCAGCGCCTGGAACTCGTCGACCACGGCGACGATGCGGGGCCAGTGCCCGGTCGGGTCGACCGCCCGCAGCTCGGCGAGCTTGGTCACCTCGTGCTTCTTCGCCGCGTCGGCCCGCCGGCGCAGCTCCTCGGCGAGGAAGCGCAGCAGGGCTAGCCCGAACTCCCGGTCGGTGTTGACGTTGATGCCGACCAGCCGCATGTGCGGCAGCCAGCTCGGGTCCCGCCGGCCCTGGGCGAACCGGGCGAAGGACACCCCCTCCTTGAAGTCGAGCAGGTAGAACTCCAGCTCGGCGGGGGAGTATCGGGAGGCGAGCGCCCCGATCCAGGCGAAGATCAGGTTGGTCTTGCCGGTGCCGGACGGGCCACCGATCAGCGCGTGCGGGGGGTAGTCGCCCAGGGTGAGCAGCACCGGCCGCCCGTGCGGGCCCTCGCCGATCGGCGCGGTCAGCCCGGTCGAGGAGTTCTCCCGCCACATCTGTTCCGGCGGCGGGAGCAGGTCGGTGAACGGGGCCGGCGGGGGACCGGCGTTGACCCGGGCGGCGATCTGCCGGCAGGTCTCGGTGACCAGCGTGGCCGGAGGTGGCGGGTCCAGGGTCACCGGCAGGCCGGGCGGCCCGCCCACCCGGGCGCCGCCGGGGCCCACCACGACCCGGGTCACCGTCGGGTCGTCGGGCACCGGCACGCTCCGCACCACCAGGTGCACCCCGCACGCCGCACCGGTGCGTACCACCCGGTCGAGCTGGCCGCGCTCGTGCCGGGACAGCTCGTCCCCGCCGAGCAGCACCGCCACCCGCCACGGCTCCGGGCGGCGGCCCGTCGCGGCGGCCAGCTCGCGCAGCGACCCGTACTCCCCGGCCAGCACCGTCTCGTTGATCCGGCGGATCTGCTCCACCAGGTCGTCGAGCAGCCGGCTCAGCCCGCCCGGCCCGACGAAGGTGAGCAGCCCGGCGGTGCCCAGCGGGGCGAACCCGGCCAGCCCCCCGCCGAGGTGCTCCGGGTCGTACCCGAACAGCCGCACCGCGCCCGGGTCGGCCCGGCCCAGGCTGCGCAGCAGCAGCGCCGGCACCACGGCGGCCCCGCCGTCGGCCTCGGCCCCGGTCAGGTGCACGTGCCCGGCGTCGAGCAGCGGCACCAGCGCCGGCACCGGTTCCGCGCCGGAGATCCGTACGGCGCCGATCCGTACCGCGCCGGGCGACTCGCCGCGACCGGGCGGCGTGACGGCCCACCCGGCCCAGTCGGCGGAGGCTGCGCCGGGGGCCTCCCGGGCGGCGGCGTCGACGGCCCGGCGGGCCAGTTCGGCGATCCGGGCGGCGTGCCGGGCGTCGATCTCGGTGAGCCGCCGGTCCCGCTGCGCCCCCACCCTCGCCGGTACGGCCGCGGCGGCGCGCTCGACCCGGGCCAGCCGGTCGGCGGCGGCGGCGAGCTCGGCGTCGGCGTCGGCGAGCCGGCCCCGGGTGGCGCCCAGCGCCTCGGAGAGCATGCCCCGTACCCGGGTGACCAGTTGAGTGCGCCGGTCAGCCATCGGAGTCCCGGCGGCGGGCGGCAGGGGCGGCGGGCGGCGGGGGCGGCACGGGCGGGCGGCCCTGGGCGGTCCGCTCCCGGGCGGCGCGTTCCCGGTCGGCGCGGTCCCGCGTCGTCCGGTCCCAGGCGTCTCGTTCGGTCTCGCGGCGCTTCTCCCGGGCGGGCTCGCCGCCCCGGTCGTCCTGCCCGTCGTCGCGGGGCAGATCCTTGCCGAGACGGGCCAGCAGCACGGCGGTCGCCACGCCGGCGGTGACGGCCGGGTCTGCGGCGTGCGGCTGCTCGGCGTTGTCGCGCCGAGGAGGGGGCATCCGGCAGACCCGGGTCAGCAGCGTCTCCAGCGCCTGCGGGGGCAGCCCGGGGAGCAGGTCACGGACCCGGCCGTCCAGCTCCCGGCGCAGCCGGGGCAGGTCGTCGGCGCGGGGCGGGTGCCCGAGCAGCTCGCCGGCGCACTCGCGCAGCAGCGGTGGGGAGATCGCGGCCAGGCCGAGGCCGACGTCGGCGTGCGCGGCACGCAGCTCCCGGTGCAGCCGGTCCCGGTCGCCGGCGCGGACCCCGCCAACCACCCGGTGCAGCAGCTCCCGGGAGTCGCCGATCTTCTCGTCCTGGGTGTCCGGCGCGCCCTCCCGGCCGCCGGTCAGCTCCGCCACCCGCACCGCCCACCAGCGGCGCAGCACCGGGTTGTCGTCCTGTTCGGGCGGCGACTGCTCCCCGGCGGCGGGCGGGACCCCACGCGGGGCGTCGTGCACCTGCCGGTCGCCGGCCGGGCGGGGCGCGGTGCCGCCGTCGGGGGCCAGCCCGATCGCCGCGAGGTACGCCGAGAGCTGTTCCTGGGCCACCCGCAGCGCGTGTCCGGCGGACTCGGCGTGCTCGGTGGCGGCGGAGAGCTCGGGCACGCCCATCGGGTTGGCCGACTCCTGTCGCACCCAGCGCAGCCGCTCGGTGGCCTGGCCGAACTTCTCCAGCGCCAGGGCCAGCGGCGCGATCGGGAGCTCCTCCGCGGCGGCCCGCACCTGGGCCCCGACGTCCTCGATGATGGACACGCCCGCCCCTACAGGGTCGAGACGTAGAGCTGCGCCTGCTCCACCGCGACGAGGGTCGCCGCGAGGCACTCCTCCAGCTCCTGGCTGGCCTGTGTCAGTGAGGCCTGCGCCGCCTCCACGGTCTCGTGCCCGCTGCCCTCCAGGGCCCCGGCCAGGGTCTGCTGCGCCTCGGCCAGCTTCTCGCCGGCCGCCTGCACCGCGCTCTGCCCGTCACCGATCTGTTCGAGGGCGACATCGATGGCTGCCTTCAGCTCGGCGACGCTCGCCACGTAGACCTCCTGGGGGGCGGGGAGATCTCCATTACAACCCATCCCCGTCGGGGAGAGAACATCCGCCCTGTCGGTGTTGCTGCCAGGGTGTCCGATTAGGGCCCTGACGTGCGGGAAGTTCCTTCCGAACGGCGAGATTGGTCCCGCGCGCGTGTCGCCGAGTCCCATCAGGCGGACCGGCGGGCCGCAGCCCCACCCAGGTGGCGTATCGGGCCCGTTCGGCGTCGCAGGGTGAACGGGGCCCGGCAGTGATCGCCGAGGCCAGACCCGCCGGCCGGTCGTGCCTGCTCGTCCCTTTGCTCTGCTGCAGTCACCGCAACACCAGCGCCACGCAGCCGCTTCGTGTTGCGGGCCAGCGCGAGCGGACGGCGGGGAGACATCGCGTCGCCGTTCGTGTTGCACCCGGGGCAGCAGAGCAAAGGCGCCAGCACAGGTGTCACCCGTAGACCGCCGACGACGCCCCACGTCGACAGCCCGGCGCTAGATCACGGCGTGCAGCCAGCGCGGTCCCCGCACCTCGGCGCCGAGGGCACCCACCCGGCCCCGCAGCTCCCGGTCGGCGGTGACCACCAGCCGGCGGCGGTCCGCGGCGGCGCCGACCAGCTCGACGATGGCATCGTCGCCCGAACCCGGTGCGGCGACCACCCGGACCCCGGGCACCGCGGGCACCCCTCGCGCCGCGCCCTCCACCACCAGCACCACCTCCGTGGGGCCGGGCAGCTCCGGCGGCACCCCGCTGCCGGCCAGCGGCGCCAGGGTGTCGCGCAGCCGGGCGGCGGCCCCGGCCCGGTCCCGCCACCAGCCGTCGGGGCGGGACCCGACGACGTTGGCGGCGTCCACGATCAGCAGCGGCATCGGATCCATGGGCCCCAGCCTGCCACCCGAGGGCGTTTGTCGCGTCGGCCGCCGGGTAGCCACCGCCGACCGAGCCGGCCCGACTGCACCGGCGAGCGTGACCGCGCGGAAGGACAGACATGATGGGATCCGGTGACTTCGGCTCCGACCCGTGGGACGAGTTCCTGGCCCGGTACTTCGGCCGGGGCGACGGGGGCCGCCGGCCGGCGCACCGGGTCGACATCACCCGGCTGATGACCGCCGACGCGCGGGAGATGCTCGCCGACGCGGCCCGGCGCGCCGCCCAGCGGCACAGCAACGACCTGGACACCGATCACCTGCTCTGGGCGGGGTTGCAGCGCGAGCCGCTGCGCGACCTGGTCCGCCGTGCCGGCGCCGACCCGGACGCCCTGGTCAACGCCCTGGGTGGGCTCGGAGACGGTGCTCCCCGCGGCGAGGTGCCGCCGAACCTGTCGCTCACCCCGGCCGCCAAGCGGGCCCTGCTCGACGCCCACCAGCTCTCCCGCGCGATGGGCGCCAACTACATCGGCCCCGAGCACATCCTGATGGCCCTGCCGCTGAATCCCGAGTCGCCGGCCGGCCGGATGCTCGCCGCCGGCCGGATTCAGCCGGAGTCGTTGCAGGCGGCCAGCGCCGAACGTGGCCCGATGACCGCCGCGAAGCCCGACCACGGCACGCCCACCCTCGACCAGTACGGCCAGGACCTCACCGAACTGGCCCGCAACGACCAGATCGATCCGGTGATCGGGCGGGCCGACGAGATCGAGCAGGCCGTGGAGATCCTCTCCCGACGTACCAAGAACAACCCGGTGCTGATCGGCGAGGCCGGCGTGGGCAAGACCGCGATCGTGGAGGGGCTGGCCGAGCGGATCTGCGACGGCGACGTCCCGCAGACCCTGCTCGGCAAGCGGGTGATGCAGCTCGACCTGCCCGGCCTGGTCGCCGGCACCCGCTACCGGGGCGACTTCGAGGAGCGGCTCAAGAAGGTCATCGACGAGATCCGCGCCCACCACGACGAGCTGATCATCTTCATGGACGAGATCCACACCCTGGTCGGCGCGGGCGGGGCGGGCAGCGAGGGCGGGATGGACGCGTCCAACATGCTCAAGCCCGCGCTGGCCCGGGGCGAGCTGCGGGTCATCGGTGCGACCACCCTGGACGAGTACCGGCGCACCATCGAGAAGGACGCCGCGCTGGCCCGCCGGTTCCAACCGGTGCTGGTGCCCGAGCCCACCGTCGAGGACACCGTGGCCATCCTGCGTGGCCTGCGGGACCGCTACGAGGCCCACCACCAGGTGCGCTTCACCGACGAGGCGCTGGTGGCCGCCGCCGAGCTGTCCGACCGGTACGTCACCGACCGGTACCTGCCGGACAAGGCCATCGACCTGGTTGACCAGTCCGGCGCGCGGGTCCGGCTGCGCACCCGCACCCCGGCCTCCGACGTGCGGGAGCTGGAACAGCAACTCGACGAGGTGCGTCGGGACAAGGAGCAGGCCGTCGCCGACGAGAAGTACGAGCGGGCCTCCAGTCTGCGCGACAAGCTCGCCGAGGTGGAGGAGCAGATCCGCCGGGCCCAGGGAGACGACGGCAACGGCTCGCAGGTGCCCGCGGTCGGGCCGAAGGAGATCGCCGAGGTGGTGTCCCGGGCCACCGGCATCCCCGTCGCCCAGCTCACCGAGGAGGAGCGGGACCGGCTGCTGCGTCTGGAGGGTCACCTGCACGAGCGGGTGGTCGGCCAGGACGACGCGGTCGGCGCCGTCTCCGAGGCGGTGCGTCGCTCCCGGACCGGGTTGGCCGACCCGAACCGCCCGATGGGCAGCTTCCTCTTCCTCGGCCCCACCGGTGTCGGCAAGACCGAGCTGGGTCGGGCTCTGGCGGAGGCGCTGTTCGGCGAGGCGGACCGGATGGTCCGGCTGGACATGAGCGAGTTCCAGGAGCGGCACACCATATCCCGACTCGTCGGCGCGCCCCCCGGCTACGTCGGGTACGAGGAGGCCGGCCAGCTCACCGAGGCGGTGCGTCGCCGCCCGTACGCGGTGGTGCTGCTCGACGAGATCGAGAAGGCCCACCCCGACGTGTTCAACATTTTGCTCCAGGTGCTCGACGACGGCCGGCTCACCGACAGCCAGGGCCGAACGGTGAACTTCAAGAACACCGTCCTGATCATGACCAGCAACCTGGGCTCGGAGCTGATCACCGGCAGCCAACGCGCGATCGGCTTCGGCACTGGCGCGCCCGGCAGCGAGGCGGAGAACGACGAGCTGCGGGAACGGCTGATGCGCCGGCTCCAGGAGAACTTCCGCCCCGAGTTCCTCAACCGGATCGACGAGGTGATCATCTTTCGCCGGCTGGAGCAGCAGCAGCTGCGCCAGATCACCGAGCTGCTCCTGGAGGAGACCCGGCGTCGGCTGCACGCCCAGGACATCGGGGTGGACTTCACCGTCGCCGGGGTCGACTGGCTCGCCGAGCACGGCTACCAGCCGGAGTTCGGCGCCCGTCCGCTGCGCCGCGTGATCCAGCGGGAGGTGGACAACCGGCTGTCGCGGATGCTGCTGGAGAACGCGCTCTCGCCCGGGCAGAAGGTCACCGTGGACGCCCGCGACGGCGCGCTCGCCTTCGAGGTGGCCGCCGGTGACCGGGGCTACGCCGCGGCCACCACGTCCCACCCCCGGTGAAGCGGAGGGCCGAGATGGCCGAACCCGAGGAGACCGGCGAGGAGACTGCACGCGACGCGGAGTGGACCGAGCCGATCAACGCCCCGCCGACGGCCAACCCCACCCGGGTGCGGGTGCCGCCGGAGGGCCCGCAGTCCAAGACCGACGGCGAACCGGAACCGTCCGGGCCGCCGCCGCGCAGAGGAGGCGTGATGGTACGCGAGGTGCGACTCGATCCCGAGGTCGAAGTGCTCTGGGAGGACTTCCACGCCGAGGTGAACGTCACCTCCGAGCAACTGCGCAGTTGGTTGCTGACCCGGGGCTCCGGCGAGGAGTCGTTCGGGGCGAACCCGGACCTCGACCTGCCCGAGCCGGGCCGACAGATCCTTGCCGTGCTGCGCAAGCGCAAGGTCGACCTGACCCGGGAGGACATCGAGGTGATGCGGGAGGCGGTCGACCGGATCCGGGCGCTCACCGAGGCCCGGCCGAAGGACGGCGTCAGCGACGACGGGTGGCGTCACGCCCTGCTCGACCTCGGCCACGACATCCTCGTGGAACGCTGACGCCCGCTCACCGGCCCGCGCCTGCGGGCCGGTGAGCGGGCGCGTTTGCTACCAGGCTTCGGCCTGGGCCGACCGGTCCCCGCGGGTGCGCCGCCCGCGGGGACCGTGGCGTGCGGCGGTCACTCCGATTCCAAGCTGTCGATCTCCAGGCCGGCGGCGTCCGCGGCGGCCTGCCGGTCGTCGAGCGCCCGCTCCTCCCGGCTGAGCAGCGTGGCGTACTCGATGATGTCCGTGGGGTCGGGGACCTGGGGCAGACGGCGCAGGAACGCCTCCACGTTCCGGGAGGCGGCGGTGTGCGCGGCCGCTGCCGCGCGCAGCGTCTCCCGGTCGTCGGCGTTCGGGTGGGGATCGGTCATACCGCCCGGATACCCACCGTCAGGCGGTTCGCACCCCGGAGCCCGAGCCGCCGGGAGCCGGCCCGGCCGGCGCCGGCCGGCGCACCCCGAACTCCGGGTGCCGCAGCAGCCAGGCCAGGTAGTCCGGGTGCGCGGCGAGCGAGTCGGTGTACGCCGACACCGCCGTGTCCAGCACCTCGTCGGCGAAGCCCGCGCCGGTCGTGTCCGGGTGCCAGCCCAGCATCAGCCGCCAGCGCAGCGGCACCCCGGCCAGCCGCCGGGTCACCAGCCCGGGCACCGGACGGAAGGTCGCCAGGCACAGCGCCACCGCCGCGCCGGCCTCCACCAGGTCGATGCAGCCGCGCACGTCGGCCTCGTACACCTTGCGGGGGGTGAAGCCGTCCCGGGCGCAGGCGGCGGCGAAGCAGTCGCCGAAGCAGCCGTCGCCGGGGGCGGCAACCCACTGCTCCCGGCACAGGTCCACCAGGTGCAGCTCGGCCCGTTCGACCAGCGGGTGCTGCTCGGGCAGCAGCACCTGCACCGGCTCCGTCGCCACCTCCCGCCAGGTCAGCCCGTGCCCGGTCGGCGGGAGCGCGTCGCCGCAGACCCCGAGCAGGGCGTAGTCCAACCGGCCTCCGGCCCCCCGCGGGGGGCGCACCGCGGGGGGCCCGGCGGGGGGCGGCGGGGGGAGGGGGCGCGGGGGGCCCGGCGGCGGCCCGGGGGCCCCCCCCCCCCGGCGGGGGGGGGTGGAGCCCCGCGCCCAGCCCGACCACCCCCCCCACCCCCCGCTCGC